>NZ_JBVJLD010000006.1:56969-193060 GCF_055584905.1 Kitasatospora sp. NPDC088742
CTGCCGGTGCGGCACCACGGCAGCGTGGACGTCTTCCTGGAGGCCTTCGGCACGGCCGGCGCGGGTGAGGTGCTGGTGATCGACAACGGCGGCCGGACGGACGAGGCCTGCGTCGGTGACCTCGCGGTGCTGGAGGCCGCCGCCGCCGGGATCGCGGGCGTGGTGATCTGGGGCCTGCACCGGGACACCCCGCAGCTGGAGGAGATCGGCCTGCCGGTGTTCAGCTACGGCAGCAACCCGCTCGGCCCGCTCCGGGCTGACCCGCGCGCACCCGAGACGCTCGTCTCGGCCCGCTTCGGCCCCCATCTGGTCACGGCGGAGGACCTGGTGGTCGCCGACCGGGACGGCGTGCTCTTCCTTCCCGCCTCCCGGGCACGGGAGTTGGCCGAGACCGCCACCGCGATCCACACCACCGAACGGACCCAGGCCGACCGCATCCGGGCCGGTGAGACCCTGCGTCGGCAGACCTCCTTCGAGGACTACCTGGCCCGCCGCGCCACCGACCCGGCCTACACCTTCCGCGAGCACCTGCGCCGGGTCGGCGGTGCGATCGAGGTCTGAGGCGCCGTCACCCGGGGTGGTGCGGGACGTCGGCCCAGACGGTCTTGCCGGGCGGGGTGGGGTGGAAGCCCCAGGCGCGGCTGAGGTGGTGGACCACCAACAGGCCGTAGCCGCCGGGACGTTGGGCCGGGGTGCGCGGGCTGGTGTCGGTGACCTCGACCCGGACGGCGGCCGGGCCGTGCTCCGGCGGGCCGAGGTCGGTCAGCACCAGGCTGCGCGGGCCGCCGCCGTGCTGGACGGCGTTGGCCACCAACTCGCCCGCCACCAGGGCGACATCGCCGCGGCCCGGCCGGCCGACCAGCCAGTCGGCCAGCGTCACCAGGACCACCTGACGGGCGGCCGTGACCGGGGCCGGCAGCCCGGCCAGGTCCAGCCGGCGCACCCGCGCCGACGGCGGGGGGCGGGTCCGTGACGCCTTCGCCGCCACCGGCCACCTCCGATCTCTCGTTCCCGTGCTCTCCCGTGCCCGTCCTGTCGCCCCTGTGCACGGCGGGTCAGGACCGGTCCGCGTCCATGGCGGTGCGCAGCTCACCGAGCACCCGGGCGAGCAGCCGGGAGACGTGCATCTGCGAGACGCCGAGCCGCTCGCCTATCTGGGACTGGGTCAGCTCCTCGCCGAAGCGCATCGCCAGCAGCCGGCGGTCCCGCTCCGGCAGTGCGGAGATGGTCGGCTTCAAGGTCTGGACGGCGTCGACCTGTTCGAAGTGCGGGTCCTCCGCGCCGAGCAGGGCCTCCAGGGCAGGGCCCTCCCCGTCGTCGACGGAGTCCAGCCGGGCCTCCAGCGAGTTGGCCGTCCGGGCCTCGGCCGCGCCGATGCCCTCCACCACCTCCTCCTCGGAGAGGCCGAGGTGCTCGGCGAGTTCGGGCACGGTCGGGCTTCGGTCCAGCTGCTGCTCCAGCTCGTCACTGCCCCGCACCACGGCCAGCCGGGCCTCCTGGAGCCGCCTCGGGACGTGCACCGCCCAGGTGCTGTCCCGGAAGAAGCGCTTGACCTCGCCCACGATGGTCGGCACGGCGAAGGTGGTGAACTCCAGCCCCCGCTCGGGCTCGAAGCGGTCGATCGCCTTGATCAGGCCGACCGTCCCGGCCTGCACGATGTCCTCCAGCGGCTCCCGGCTGCCGGAGAAGCGCCGCACCGCGAACCGCACCAGCGAGACGTTCAGCTCGATCAGGGTGGCCCGCACGTAGGAGTACTCCGGCGTGCCCTCCTCGAGTTCGTGCAGCCGGGCGAAGAGCGCGCGGGACAGCTGGCGGGCGTCCGGTGCGGCCACTTCGCGGGGTCGGTCGAGCTCGGGCCCCTCTTGCAGATCGGGCAGGCCGGCCAGGGCGGTCCGGCGCAGCCCCGAGGGGGTGGGCGGGACGGGGCCGGTGTCCGCCAGGGCGGTCGTGATGGTCGCCATGTCGTTCCTCTCCTCGGGCTTCCGCGATGGGAACGCGGTTACCCGCGGTGCCGCGCGCCATGTCCGTACACACGCGATCGTCACAGGGTCGGCACGGCGCGTCCGGATCGCGGTGGCAGGTCTTCACGGACAAGTGGCTTGTGCCACAAGGACGGTTGGTATGCAGAGGGTGGGTTTCGCCCCGCGCAACGGGGTGAGACGAATCCCGGGCCGTACCAACGGAACGAGCGAAGGAGCACCCATGACCGTCGTCTCGCGCCTGCCCGGCGCCGTCGAACACCAGTGGAGCTGGCAGCTGCGCGCTGCCTGCCGCACCGTCAGCACCGACATGTTCTACACGCCGCTCGGCGAACGCGGGCCCGAGCGGGAGGCCCGGGAGGCGAGCGCCAAGGAGGTCTGCGCCCGCTGCCCCGTGCGCGAGGCCTGCCTGCGCCACGCGCTGCTCGCGCACGAGACGTACGGGGTCTGGGGCGGGCTGACCGAGGACGAGCGGGCGCGGATGCTCCGCGCCACGCGACGCCGCGCGGCCTGACGGCCGCTCACCACCTGCCCCTTCCCGTGCGGACGAGTCCCGTGCGGACGAGAGAGCCCGCGTACAGGAGAGAGAACGAGGAGCTCAGGCGTGCAGATCTGGACCGTCCTGCGCCCGGCGGTGGCGGTGGCCGCCGTCCTGGTACTGCTGCTGGTGCTGGACCGGGTGGTGCGCCGCGCCCTGCGGCGGCTCACCGCCGCCCACCCGGAGGCCGTCGCCTGGCCGGTGCTGCGGCGCTGCCGGACGCCGTTCCTGGCGGCGGCCGGGTCGGCGCTGCTGCTGGCCGGAGTGCCGGTGGCCGGGGTGGGGGTGGTGCGGCACGCGCTGCTGCTCGCCCTGCTGGTGAGCTGTGGGTGGCTGGCCGCCCGGATGGTGGCGCTGATGCTGGTCACCGGGCTGAGCCGGTACGCGGCCGGGCGGCGGGATCCCGCCCGGGTGCGGCGGGTGCGGACGCAGGCGAGCCTGCTCGGCCGGGTCTGCGGGGCGGCCATCGCGGTGCTCACGCTGGCCGGCGTCCTGATGACCTTCCCGGCCGTCCGCACGGTCGGCACCAGCCTGCTGGCCTCGGCCGGACTGGTCGGGCTGGTGCTCGGGGTGGCGGCCCAGAGCACCCTCGGCAACCTCTTCGCCGGGCTCCAACTCGCCTTCAGCGACATGGTCGGCATCGACGACGTGGTGGTGGTCGACGGGGAGTGGGGGACCGTGGAGGAGATCACCCTCACCTACGTCGCCATCGCCACCTGGGACCAGCGACGGATCGTCATGCCGGTCTCGCACTTCGTCGGCCAGCCCTTCGAGAACTGGTCCCGCCGCGGCCCCGGCATCACCGGCACCGCCGTGCTCCACCTCGACCACAGCACCCCCGTCGGCGAGCTGCGCGCCGAGTTCGAACGCCGGATCGCCGAGCACCCGCTCTGGGACGGCGTCGGCCGTGCCCTCCAGGTGGTCGACACCACGCCGAGCACCATCGTGGTCCGGGCCCTGATGACGGCCCGCAACGCCGATGACGCCTTCGAACTCCGTTGCTGGGCACGGGAGGAGCTGATCCGTCACCTCCGGCACCACCACCCCACCGCCCTCCCTCGGCTCGCCTTCGCCGCGGCCCCGGCGGCTGAGGAGGAACCGGCAGCTCCCGAGGCCCCGTCAGGCCAGGCGGCTCAGGTGGCTCAGGTGGCTCGCGGGGCTCGCGAGGCTCAGGAGGAGCCGGTGAACCGGGCGACGTAGCGGCGTTGCCACGGGGTCTCCACCGCGTGCGGGGAGTAGTGCGCGCGGACGTAGTCGACGGCCTGGTCCGCGGGGACCCCGTCCAGGACGGCGAGGCAGGCGAGGGCGGTGCCGGTGCGGCCGCGGCCGCCCGCGCAGGCGAATTCCACCCGCTCGGCGGCGCAGCGCCGCCAGGCCTCCCGGAGCGCCTCGGTGGTGGCGGCCGGGTCGGCCGGGAGGCGGAAGTCCGGCCACCGGAGCCAGCGGAACTCCCAGGCCACGGGCGGGGGTTGACGGCCCAGCAGGTAGAGTGCGAACTCCGGCTCCGGGCCCGGCGGCAGGGGACGGCTCAGGCCGCGGCCGCGCACCAGCCGTCCGGACGGGAGGCGGAGCACGCCGGCCGCCGCGTGGTCCCAGGTGGTGGTCATCGGGCGGCCCCGAAGGCACCGTCCGTCAGGAGCGGGACGGTGGTGGAGGCGTCGCGCTCGACGGCCACCGCGACGTCCTGCGGCCAGCCCCCGTCGGCCAGTTCGCGGCCGGAGGCGCAGGCCCGGACGGTGGCGGCGAGGTCGGTCGCGGCTGCGAGCGCTGCGAGGGCGGCCTCCGGGGAGCGGGTGGCGCTCCGGGGCAGGGCGGCGATCACCGCACCGGCGCCGAGCAGGTCCTCGACGGCGGGACGGAGCGAACCGTCCGGCCAGCGTTCACCGGCGGCGACCACGGCGAGGGGTCGCTCGGGCGTGCCGTAGCCCTGCGCGTGCAGGTACCGGGCGACGGCGGTGGCGTTGCGCAGGCAGGCCGCGTACACCGGCAGGCCCTCGGCGGCCGCGGCGATGGCGGAGCCGTTCGGCGAGGGCAGCACCAGGCGCGGGGTGAACGGCGCCTCGCGCAGCGCCGCGGGGGAGAGCGACCAGGGATCCCGCTGCGTGGCCTCCCGCCGTCCGACCGCCAGGTCCGCCCCGTGCCGGGCCGCGAACTCCCGGGCGGTGCCGTCCCGCCACGGGTACGGGTACACCCGCGTCCCGCGCTCCACCGCCACGCTCACGGCCGTGGTGAACGACAGCACGTCCACCACGACCAGCGCCGCCGCCCCGGCCCCCACGAGCCGCGCCGCGCCGACCGGCCCCCACTCGAACCGCACCCCGTACCCGGCCTGGGCGCTCCACGTCTCTCCGTCCATGACGGCGCATCATCCCACCGACCGGGCGCGGCCGGAAACCTCTTGATCGCGCCGGGGCAGGCGGAGCAGAGTGCCGGGCATGACGACTGGGTGGGTGGCGGAACTGTGGCTGGGCGGAGTGGTACTGCTCGGCTCGACGGTCCAGCGGATGGCCGGGATGGGTCTCGCGCTGGTCGCGGTGCCGGTGCTCGCCCTGCTGATCGGCCCGGGGGACGGGGTGGCCCTGGCCAACTGCGCCTCCGGCGTGGTCAGTCTGCTCGGCCTGGCGGGGAGTTGGCGGGAGGTCAGGCCGCGGGCGATGGTGCCGCTGGTCCTGGCGGCCGGCTGCACCGTCCCCGCCGGCGTGTGGGTGGCCGGCCGCCTGCCGGAGCCGGTCCTGCTGCTCGCCATCGGTTCGGTGGTGACCCTCGCCGTGGCGCTGGTCCTGGGCGGCGCCCGGGCCGCCACCCTGCGCGGCACCGGCGGTGCGGTGGCCGCCGGGGCGGCCAGCGGCTTCATGAACTCCGCGGCCGGCGTGGGCGGTCCGGCCCTCTCCCTCTACGCCGTCAACGCCGGCTGGACCGTCCGCGAGTTCCTCCCCAACGCCCTCTTCTACGGCTTCGTCGTCAACGTCTTCTCCGTCACCGCCAAGGGCCTCCCCCACCTCTCCCCCCTCGCCTGGTCCCTCACAGCCGCCGCCATCGCCGGCGGAGCCGCAGTCGGCGCCGCCCTCTCCGGCCGCGTCCCGGAACACTGGGCCCGCCGCACAGTCCTGACCATCGCCCTGGCGGGCGGGCTCAGCACGTTGGTGAAGGGCCTCTGGAGCTTGTGACACCCGGACACCCGGACACCTGGCAGGGACTCGTGGTGCGCCGCCGCCGGAGGGTCAGGCGGAGCCGCGGAGGATCAGGCGGGTGGGGGTGATGACGGAGGTGGGGGACGGTTGGGTGGGGGTGTTGAGGCGGCGGAGGAGGAGGCGGGCCATCAGGCGGCCCATTTCCTCGATGTCCTGGCGGATGGTGGTGAGTGGGGGTTCGGTCCAGGCGGCGATGGATTCGACGTCGTCGAAGCCGACCACGGCGACGTCGTCGGGGACGGTGCGGCCGTGGGTGCGGAGGATGTGGAGGGCACCGGAGGCCATCTGGTCGGAGGCGGCGAAGACGGCGTCGAGGTCGGGGCGGCGGTCGAGGAGTTCGGCCATCGCGCGGCGGCCGCCCTCGGGGGTGAAGTCGCCTTCGGCGATCAGGGCGGGGTCTCCGTCGGGGAGGAGGTCGCGGTAGCCGTCGAGGCGGTCCATGGAGGAGGTCTGGTCGAGCGGGCCGGTGATGGTGGCGATCCGGGTGCGGCCGAGGGAGCGCAGGTGCTGGACGGCGGTGCGGGCGCCGCCGCGGTTGTCGCTGTCGACGTAGACCAGTTCGCGGTCGGATTCGGCGCCGGGCCAGCCGGGGCGGCCGCCGATCACGGTGGGGAGGCCGACCCGGCGGGCCATCTCGGGCAGCGGGTCGCTCTGGTGGAGGGAGAAGAGCAGGGCGCCGTCCACGTGGCCGCCGGCCAGGTAGCGGCCGACCCGCTGGTAGTCCTGCTGGTCCTCTATGAAGAGGAGCACCATCTGGTTGTCGGCGGCGGAGAGTTCGCGGCTGATGCCGCGCAGGTGCTGGGCGAAGAAGGGGTCGGAGAAGAGCCGGCTCTCCGGTTCGGCGACGACCACGGCGATGGCCTGGTTGCGGCGGGTGACCAGGGTGCGGGCGGCCAGGTTGGGCACGTAGCCGAGCTCCTCGACGGCGCGCTGGACCTTCTCCCGCAGGGGCTCCCGCACGCCGGTGCCGCCGTTGATCACCCGGGAGGCGGTGGCGCGGGAGACGCCGGCGCGCTCCGCGACCGACTCCAGAGTGGGTCGGGAGAGCGGGGCGGCCGACTCGGCCTCGGGCTGCGGCTGGGCCACCTCGGTACTCCTCGGGAAGAGCTGTGGGCTGGGACGGGGGACGTGCCGGTACAGAGCTTACTCGTACCGGGCCAATTGTGAGAGCGCTCTCATTCGCCGTTCGCCGACCGGGCCGCCGGAGACGACGGCGGTGTCCGATTCCCGCCAGTCGAACCCTCCGGGGTGGCGCAGACTGGAGGACGTGACCGAGACTCTGACCGACGACACCCGCTACCGGGCGGTGGACAGCCGGGACGCCCGATTCGACGGGGTGTTCTTCACCGCCGTCAGCAGCACCGGCATCTACTGCCGCCCGAGCTGCCCCGCCGTCACGCCCAAGCGCGCCAACTGCACCTTCTACCCGACCGCCGCCGCCGCCCAGGGCGCCGGCTTCCGGGCCTGCCGCCGCTGCCGCCCGGACTCGGTGCCCGGCTCGCCGGAGTGGAACCACCGGGCCGACCTGGTCGGCCGGGCCGTGCGGCTGATCGGCGACGGCGTGGTGGACCGCGAGGGCGTCTCCGGCCTGGCCGAGCGACTCGGGTACAGCGCACGGCAGTTGCAGCGGCAGCTGAGCGCGGAGCTGGGCGCCGGCCCGATCGCGCTGGCCCGGGCGCAGCGCGCGCAGACCGCCCGGCTGCTGCTCCAGACCACCCGGCTGCCGGTCACCGAGATCGCGTTCGCGGCCGGCTTCTCCTCGGTCCGCCAGTTCAACGACACCGTGCGCGAGGTCTACGACCGCACCCCCAGCGGCCTGCGCACCGAGGCCAACGGCCACCGCCCCGGCGCCGCCACCGCCGGGCAGATCGGGCTCCGGCTCGCCTACCGGGGCGCGCTCGACAGCGATCACCTGCTGGACTTCCTCGCCCTGCGCGCCGTCCCCGGCGTGGAGGAGGTGGTGGCCGACGCCCCGTCAGGCGTGCGGACCTACCGGCGCACGCTCGCCCTCCCGTACGGCCACGCCGTCGCGGAGGTGGACGGTCTGGCCCCCGGCGAACGCCTGGACCGGGGCTGGCTGGACTGCCGCCTCCAGCTCACCGACCTGCGCGACCTCACCACCGCCGTGCACCGGCTGCGCGCGCTCTTCGACCTGGACGCCGACCCGGACGCGGTGGACGGCCAGCTCGGCGCCGACCCGGTGCTCGGCGAGCTGGTCCGCTCCCGCCCCGGGGTGCGCTCCCCGGGGCACGTGGACCCGCACGAGCTGGCCGTGCGCGCCGTGCTCGGCCAGCAGGTGACGGTGGCCGCCGCCCGGACGCTGGCCGGACGGCTGGCCGAGAAGTACGGGGCGCCGCTGGCCGAGCCGAACGGCGGGCTGCGGCTGCTCTTCCCGACCGCCGCCGCCCTCGCCGGGGCGGCCCCCGAGGACCTGGCCATGCCCGAGGCGCGCAAGCGCGCCCTGCGCGGGCTCTGCGCGGCGCTCGCGGACGGCACGGTACGGCTGGACGGCGGGGTGGACCGGGAGGCCGCCGCCGCCGAACTGCTCGCCCTGCCCGGCATCGGGCCCTGGACCGTCGGCTACCTGCGGATGCGGGCGCTGGCAGATCCGGACGTCTTCCTGCCCAGCGACATCGGCGTCAAGCACGGCCTGCTCCGGCTCGGGCACCCCGGCGACCCGAAGGCGGCGGCGGTGGCGGGCGCGGCCTGGGCGCCCTGGCGCTCGTACGCGGTGCACCGGCTGTGGGCCTCGCTCACGCCACCGGTGCGGGAGAATCCTCCGAAGGACAAGCGGGGGACGGTCATTGACGGTGCGTCAGGAAGTGGAGCGGCATGACGGCGACGGTGTACACCACGATGGAGAGCCCGCTCGGGCGACTGCTGCTCAGCGGGGTGCCGGACGGCTCCGGCGGGGTCGCGCTGCGCTCGGTCACCGCGCCCGGCCAGAAGGGCGCCCCCGAAGGCCCGGCCGACGGGTGGGTGGCCGATGACGCGGCCTTCACCGAGGTGGTGGCCCAGCTCGACGCGTACTTCGCGGGCGACCGCACCGACTTCTCGCTGGCACTCGACCCGGAGGGCAGCGACTTCCGCCGGGCGATCTGGGCCGCACTGGCCGAGATCCCCTACGGCGAGACGGTGACCTACGGCGAACTCGGCACGATGGCCGGCCAACCCCCGACCGCCGTCCGCGCGGTCGGCGGCGCGGTCGGCGCCAACCCCCTGCTGGTCATCCTCCCCTGCCACCGCGTCCTCGGCGCCAACGGCGCCATGACCGGCTTCGCGGCAGGAGTCGACCGCAAGCGCCAACTCCTGGCCCTGGAGCGCGGCGCGCTGTTCTGAGCGGCGAACCGTTCGGTCGGACGAACCGAACCGCCGTCGCACCGTCAGAGTGGGCGGTCCTCCGGGGAGGTGAGGGCTCGGGCGAGGAGTTCCAGGCCGGGGAGGGCGTTCATGACGGCTTGGCGGTCGGGTTCGCCGAGGCTGTGGAGGGCGTCGGCGAGGCGGCGTTCGTGGGCCTGTTGCCAGTCGCGGAGTTGGCGGCGGCCGGCGTCGGTGAGGGCGATGCGGGCGGTGCGGCGGTCGCCCGGGTCGGGTTGGCGGTCGACGAAGCCGGCGTCGAGGAGCTTGCCGACCAGGCCGCTCACGGTGTTCGGGGCGAGGCGCTGACGGGCCGCCAGTTCGCCGACCCGGAGGGGGGCGGCGGCCAGCGTCTGGAGGAGTTCGACCTGCGCCATCGGCAGGGACTCCCACGGGTAGTCGGTGCGGATGCTGCTGCGCAGCGCCCGCCGCAGCCGGGTGATCACGTCTGTCAGCCGCTGGGCCCGCTCCAGCGTGCCGTCGTCGTCCTGGGGGTCGGTGGGGGCGGACGGAACGGGGCTGGGCTGCGAAGACATGGGCGACAGCGTAGCGGGCGGTGCGCGAGGGCCCGGTCCCGTTCCGAGGAGTGGCCCGGTAGCTCTGTGGACCGATTGGATCGGCAGCAGATATATTTTGGGCATGACCACCGTGCGAGAGCTCACCGGACGCCTGCTGGTCGAGCGACCCCGGCCACGGCTGATCGCCACCCGGCCCTACGCGCATTGGCTGGCCGTCGGCGCGGTCTGCCTGGGCGCTTTCCTCGGGCAGCTCACCGCGAGCGTCACCGCACTGGTCTTCCCCGCCCTGGAGTCCGCCTTCGACGCGGGCTTCGCGGCCGTCGCCTGGGTGTCGCTGGCCTACCTGCTGGTTCTGGTGGCGCTGCTCGCCCCGGTCGGGCGGCTGTCCGACCTGATCGGGCGCAAGACGGTCTACCTGGGCGGCTTCGCGGTCTTCGCGCTCGCCTCGGCGGGAGCGGGGGCGGCCGGGAGCCTCGGCGCGCTGGTGGCCTGCCGGGCCGTGCAGGCGGTCGGCGGCGCGATGATGCAGGCCAACAGCGTCGCGCTGGTCGCCCGCGGCGTGCCCGAGCGGGCCATGCGGACGGCGCTCGGCGTGCAGGCCGCCGCCCAGGCGCTGGGGCTGGCGCTGGGCCCGACCCTCGGCGGCCTGCTGGTCCAACACGCCTCCTGGCGTTGGACGTTCTGGGTCAACGTGCCGATCGGGCTGGTCGGGCTGGTGGCGGGCTGGTTCCTGTTGCCGCGCACCCGCCCGGACGGCTGCGTCGGCCAACTCCCCGGCCCCGTAAGGAAGGTGGCGCGCACTCAACCGGCGGACGGTTGCGATGGCCGGCTCCCGGGAGTCGAGGGGGAGTCGGCTCACAAGGGCGGCCCGGTCCGCCGACTCCCGCGCTCCGAGGGGAAGTTCGACCTCGCCGGGCTGCTCCTGCTGGCAGGTGCCACCACCTCCGCCCTGCTCGGGCTCTCCGCCGCCTCCGGACTCCCGTTCCCCGCCTGGGCGGTGGCGGCGCTGCTGCTGCTCGCCACCGTGCTGGCGCTCGCACTGACCCGGCAGGAGCGGCGCGCCGACCGCCCGTTGATCCCGCCCGGCTTGGTCAACACCCCCGGCATCCGGACCGGCCTGCTGGTCGCGCTGGTGGGCTACCTGCTGCTGTTCTGCCCGTTGGTGCTCGGCCCGGTGGTGCTGGCCGGGGCAGGGGTGCCGGTCGCGGTCGCGGGGTTGGTGATCACCGCGCTGCCGGGGGCGTTCGCGGTGGCGGCCACCGTCGGCGGCGCGCTGCTGCCCGCCGCCTGGACGGACGGCGCGCGCTGCCGCTGCGGGGCGCTGCTGGCGGCGCTCGGCCTCGCCGGGGCCGCCGCCCTGCCCGTCTCCCCGGTGGCGATGGCCGTGCCGCTGGCGGTCGCCGGGTACGGGCTCGGGCTGCTGCTGCCGGCCAACAACGCGCTGGTGATGCGGGCCATACCGGCCGCCAGCTCGGCGGTCGGCGGCGGGCTGGTCAACATGGTGCGCAGCCTCGGTACGGCGCTCGGCACCGCCCTGCCGGTGCTCGGCGTCCACCTGGCCGGGCCGGCGGCCGGTGGCCGGGCGGTCTACGCGCTGCTCGTCCTGGTCGCCCTCGCGGCGGCCGTGGCGTCGGGGAACGCCGACGGGGCGCGGCGCGGACGGCGTACCGTCCGTGCCGCGCCCCGTCGGGCCGGGACACGCTGAGGCCGAAGCCAGGAGGCTAGTGCCGTGCCGGGCACGGCACTAGGAGAGCGGCTTGGCGCCGCGCGTGCCCAGCATCGAGGTCATCAGGTCGATCTCGGCGCTCTGCCCGTTGACGTTGGTCTGGGCGAGGCGCTTCTCCACCGGGTCGGTGCCGATGTCCAGGAAGCCCTGGGCCATCGCGACCCCGCCCTTGTGGTGCTCGATCATCAGCTGGAGGTAGAACACCTCGGCGTCCCGGCCGCTGAGCGAACGCAGCTTGTCCAGGTCGGTGTTGGTGGCCATGCCCGGCATCAGCGCACCGTCGTGGGCGGTGAACCGGTGGTCCATCTTCATCCACGCCATGGGGGCGGCACCGGAGTGCTGGGTCAGCCCCCACTGGTCCAGCCAGCCGGTCATCATGCCGCGCTGGTTGGCCTGGGTGTTGATGATGTCGAAGGCCAGGGTCCGGACGTCCGGGTCCTGGGTCCGGTCCCGGACGATGAACGACATGTCCACGGCCTGCTGGTGATGGGTCGACATGTCCCGCGCGAAGCCGGCCTCGGCCGACTCCTGGGCGGGGGCCGCCGCGGCCGTGCCGCCGGAGCTGCTGCTGACCAGCGCGGGCACGCCGAGGCCGAGGGCCACGGCGGCGGCCAGCGCTGCCGGCCACCAGACCCGGCGACGGCTGCTCCGCGACGGGGCGTCCGCCGTCTGACCCTCCGTCATCACCGGCTCGTCCCGGACGGTCGCGTTCTCGTTCTCGACGGTCACGGTCACATCACCGCCGCGCTGCAGGAGGCACCGGGCTCCTGGGTCTGCGGGCCGTTGACGTACTTGGTGAAGAAGGTGCCCACGCGCGGGTCGGCGGCGCTGTCCACCGTCAGCTGGGTGCCCCAGGCGGTCAGGGTGATGGTGCCCTTCTCGTCCGGGTACGGGCTGATGAAGGAGTACGGAGTGGCCTTCACCTTGGTGGAGAGCGTGGTGATGTCGTCGGCCGAGGCCTTCGAGCTGTAGGTCACCCAGACCGCGCCGTGCTCCAGGGCGTGCACGGCCTTCTCGTTCTCGACCGGCTTGTCGTAGACGGTGCCCATGCAGTTGAGCCACTGCGGGTTGTGGTCGCCGCCGACCGGCGGGGTCTGCGGGTAGGTCACGGTGGTGGTGACGTGGTTGCGCGAGAGCTTGTCGAAGGTCTGGACGCCGTCGATCGGGGCGTTGGCGGCCGCGCGCTCCTTGTCCTTCTTCGCCTTGGCGTCGAGCGCGATCCACGCGCCGCCGCCGATCATGCCGCCGATCAGCACGACGCCGAGGCTGATCGCGACGATCTTGTTGCGGCGGTCGCGGCGCTGTTCCTCGGCGCGCAGCTCGGCGATCCGGGCGCGGCGCTCGGCGGTGCTGCCCTTCACGGTGCCCTTGCCCTTGGCGGGCTGCTGGGGGGTGGTCGGCTGCTGCTTGGAAGCGGAACCCATGGAAGTGTGTCCTTGTCCCCGCCGGGCGGTGTCCGGCCGGCGGTATGCGGATTGGCAGGGGAAGCGGAGCCGCCCGGTCCGGCCGGTCGGCCGGGGTGGTTCGGGCGGTGGGTTCCGCTCAGCTCAGTTGGACCTGGAGGACGTGCAGGTCGGGCGCGAGGTCGAGATCGCCCACCGGCGTCGGCTGTGAGGGCTCGGGCAGTACCTGCGGCGGGACCAACTGGGCCGCGACCGCCGGTACGGGCTGCGGCGGCGCGTTCGGCAGCTGGGCCTCCGGCCCGCAGAACGTGTGCCCGGAGCATCCGCTGCCCGGGAACGGCCGCTCGCCGTCGACCGAGCACCAGACCAGCTCGACGGGGAGCTGGGCCGGGGAGGAACGGTGGTGCGCGGTGCCCTGCCCGGCGGCCTGGGTGTGGGCCTTTGCGTGGGCGCCCGGGAGCGCGGTCACCGTGGTCAGGGGCGCCGGAGCGGCGGCCGACCGGGCCACCGCGTGGGCCGGGCCAGAGCACGGCAGGGCCAGCAGCAGACCCGCCAGCAGGAACGCCCAGAGCGCGGCGACGGGGTAGTGGCCTGCGCGGGCCCTCCCCGGCTGCGGTCTGGTGGCACCCGGCGCGGTCATGCGCACATATTAATCAGCCGAACGGGTGAGGGTAGAGCCCCTTTAGGTCTCGGATCACCACCCCCCTCCCGCCCTCCTGCCGGGAATCCGCCCTGCTGGGCACCGCACCGGCCGCGCCGGAGGGGCCGTTCCGGCCGCTGAGCCCATGGAGTGACCGGTTGTCGCCGATTGCCGGACAGCGTCGTTCTCCGTTCGGAAGAATGACGTCGAGTCCGGGAGCAGGCCCCGCTCGGCAGTGGCCAGAGACGCACGAGGAGCAGCCGGATGAGCAACCAGGGCACACCGTTGCAGCGCGGCGACGGCTGGTGGCACGAGGTGTACACCGGTCCGGCGGCCACCCTGCCGGAGGCCCTGGCGGAGCCCGACGCGGCGGCCGAGGGCGCAACGGTGGACGAGTGGTTCGACTCCGCGGTCGGGATGATCGGGGCCCAGCGGACGGCGGAGGCGGAGCCCGAGGCGGTGCCTGCGGCCGCGCCCGAGGCCGAGGTGGTGGTGGATGCCGTCGAGCCTGCGGAACCGACCGTGGACGAGTGGTTCGACTCGGCGCTAGGGATGATCGGGGCCCAGCGGGTTCCGGACGCTCCGTCAGATCCACCGGTGGAGGTGGTGGCTGCCGAACCCGAAGCCGTCCCTGACGCAGTCCCCGAGGCGTCCGTCGAGCCGTCCGTCGCCGAGCCCGAGGCAGTCGTCGATGTCGCGCCCGAACCGGAGTCCGCACCCGAGCCCCTGACAGTTCCCCAGGCAGTGGAGCCCGAGGTGGTCGTACCGTCCGCCGAGCTGTCCGTCCCGCCGCTGACGCCGCCCGCCCGGCGGGCGTACGCGCAGCAGCCCGTGCCGCACGTGGGCGACCGCCCGCCGACGTACGGGCCGGAGCCGACCGCCGTCACTGCCCTGGAGCCGGACGAGTTGGCCCTGCTGACACCCGACACGGTGCTGGACGGTGCGCAGTACGGCGGGGCGACCGTCCGGGCCGTCTCGGTGCGGGGGGACTCGGCCCGGTACCGGGGCGAGGGGCGGCGGGACGCGCTGCTGCTGACCCGGTTCGGGGAGGGGGAGGACGGGCTGCTGCTGGCGGTGGTCGCCACCACGCCCGAGCCCTCGCTCCTGGCGGCGGAGGCCTGCCGGCAGTTGGCGGCGGCGGTCGGCCGGAGCCGGGCGGAGCTCGCCGAGGACCTGCGCGCGGGCGCGCGGGACCGGCTGCGCTACGGGCTCCAGCGCCTGGCTACCGGCGCGTTCGCCCCGCTGCGCGCCCCCGGGGTGCCCTCTGACGCCCCGCAGGACGCCGCCCTGCACTGCCTGATGATCTCGCTCGACCCGACCGCCACCCACCGGGCCGCCTTCGGCCTCGGCCCCGGCGGCCTCTACCTGCTGCGCTCCGGCCACTGGATCGACGCCTACGCCGCCCGACTGCTGCACCACCCGGACGGCCAGCCCCCGCTCCAGCCCGGCCCGAACCCCCGCTCGTTCCGCTTCCGGCTGGTCCCGGCCACCCCGGGCGACATCCTGCTGCTCAGCACCCCGGGCCTGGCCGACCCGCTCGCCGAGGAGCCCTCGGTGGCCCACTTCCTCGCCAACCACTGGGCCCACCCGCACCCGCCGGGCACGGTGGACTTCCTCCGCCAGATCCAGGTCCGCGCCAAGGGCTACGCCGCCGACCGCACCGCCGTCGCCCTCTGGACGGAGTGACGGCGCGTCAGAGGACGCGTCGGACGGCGGGTCAGCCGCGCTGCTTCACCAGCCAGTCCTCGAAGGTGGTCGGGGCGATCCGGGCGCCCGGCCCGGGCAGCAGGACGTTCCCGGCCATCGCGGTGGAGAACGGTCCGGACCAGGTCGGCACCAGCTTCACCGTCCGTCCCCGGGCCTGGTGTGTGCGGCGGGCCATGTCCACCAGGTCCTGGGTCTCCGGCCCGGCCACGTCGACATGGCGGCCCTGCGGCGTCCCGGCCGCGACCTCGGCGAGCACGTCCGCCACGTCGTCGGGGTCGATGGGCTGGACCAGCAGTGGCGCGAGGGTGGCGACGCCGTCCCGCTCCGTCCAGTCCGCGACCATCGCGGCGAAGTCGTGGAACTGGGTGAACGGCACCACCGTCCACGGCACCGGCCCCGCCGCGATCAGACGCTCCTGCTCGCGCTTGCCGGCGTAGTGGGCGTTGTCGGCACCGCCGTGGATGCCGACGATCGACAGCAGCACGTGGTGCCGCACCCCGGCGCGGGCCCCGGCGGCGAGTAACTGCCGGGTGGTGGTGCCGAAGTAGCCGACCGCCTCGTCCCGGTCGACGGAGGCCGCGTTACTGGCGTCGACCACCGCATCCACGCCGGCCAGGGCCGCGTCCAGCCCGTCACCGGTGATCAGATCCACCCCGAGCGAGCGGCTGATCCGGACGACCTGGTGGCCGTCCCGCTCCAGCGCGGCGGCGGTGCGGGCCCCGATGTTCCCGGTGGCCCCGGCGACGGCGATGCGCATCACGTACTCCCTCTCCTCACCCGGCGGACTGCCCTCGACGCTACCCGGCCCCGAAGCGGCGGACGGCGTCGCACCGCCGCCACCCGCAACTCTCAATCCGGCAGAAGCGCGCGCGACGCCGAGGCGAACCGTGCCTCCGCCACGCCCCGGTCGGCCCCCGGCAGCCCGATCGCCACCGGCACGGCCAGCCCGTCCAGCAGCGCCCTCAACTGCACCGCACGCTCGGCGGCTTCGTCACTGCCGACCCCGAACTCCCCGCCCGCCACGCCCTCTTCGAGCAGCGCGACCAACTCCGCCTGCCAGGGCGCCTCGATCTCCAACTGCCCCTGCCGGATCTCGGCACTCTCCGGCGAACGCCCCCAGACCTCCAGCCAGAGCACCCACCGCGGATCCCCCGCCCCCTCCGGCAGGTAGAGCCCGGCGTACGCGGCCAGCCGCTGCCGGACCGTCAGCTCACCGTCGGCCAGGGCGGCCCGACGGCGTTCGCCGAGCTGCTCCTCGCTCCAGCGGAGCGTCTCCAGCAGGAGCTGGTCCTTGCTGCCGAAGTAGTAGAGGAGATGACCCGCACTCATCTGCAGCTGCTTCCCGAGCCCGGCCATGGTCAGCTTCGCCAGCCCGTGCTCGGCGATCGCCGCCCGCGCGGTGGCGAACACCTCCTCGCGCGGCCGTGCCGGGCGCCGCGTGCGTGGCTCGGCCATCGGGGCTGTCCTCCCTGCTCGGGGTCGGTGTCGTGGTGGGTCCGGTCAGCCTCTCACGGCTGGGCGACCGCCGTTGATCCGACGGCGCTGCGGCAGCGTTGCGGCAGGCCCGAACGCGCCGCGGACCGGACCCGCCGTGGTGATCGGCAGGTCCGGTCCGCAGTATGGACATCCGGTGGTTCGGTCAGGCGCCGCTGGCGACCTTGCCGAGGTAGGCCCAGCCGTTGCCGGTGTCGCCGCCCTTCCAGACGTAGACCTCGACGCTGTTGTTGGTGGCGATGACGATCAGGTAGTCGGCGTGGCCGTCGCCGCTGAAGTCGACGAACTGGACCTGGTTCTGGTTGGTGGTGGCGCCGGTGGTGATCTGGCCGTAGTAGGTCCAGCCACCCGCACCGGCGGTGTCGCCGCCCTTGTTGAGGTAGACCTCGACCCGGCCGTCGGAGCGGATGACGTAGTAGTCGGCCCGGCTGTCGCCGTCGAGGTCGGCGAAGCGGACCTGGGTGCGGTCGGTGGTCAGGCCGGTGGTCACGCGGCCCAGCGGCTGCCAACCGGCGGCGCCGGTGGTGTCGCCACCGCGGTTGAGCCAGACGTGGACCTCGCCGTTGTCGGCGATGACGGTGTAGTCGGTGCGGCCGTCGCCGTCGAAGTCGGCGAGGCGGACCTTGTTCTGATCGGTGGTCGCCCCGGTGCTGACGCTGCCGAGGGGTTGCCAGCCGCCGCCTCCGGGCTGCTCGCCGCCCTTGTTGAGGTAGACGTCGACCTTGCCGTCGGGGGTGATGACCAGGTAGTCGGTCTTGCGGTCGCCGTCGAAGTCGGCGAAGCGCACCCGGGTGGGGTCGGTGGTGGCGCCGTAGGCAACCTTGCCCAGGCTCTGCCAGCCGTTGCCGCCGGCGGTGTCACCGCCGCGGTTCAGGTAGACGGACACCTCGCCGTTGTCCGCGACGGTGATGTAGTCCGGCTTGCCGTCGCCGTCGAAGTCGGCCCACCGTACGCGGCCGCTGCCGCCGGCCTCGTTCGCGGAGGCGTTGACCTGGGTGGTGACGCCGCTCACCCAGGTGCCGAGGTCGTCGACGCGGGTGCTGGAGGCGCCGGTGCGGGTTTCGGTGACGCCGAGGCAGCCGCCCTGCCAGGAGCGGCTGTTGACGGCGACGAGCTGGGGCTTGCCGCCCACGGTACGGAAGGCCGGGCCACCCGCGTCGCCCTTGCAGATCGCCGCAGTGGAGGACGCGGCGGGAGCGAGGTTGAGGGCGCCGGCGGTGCTGGCGCCGGTGGTGAAGTCGGCGGCGCGCATCTGGCCGGGAACCCACTCGGTCTTGGTGCGGCCGAAGCCGGTGACCTTGAGGGTCTCACCGGCGGCGGGAGCGGTGGTGGCGAGCGGGACGGGCGTGATGCCCTTGGCGGGAACCGCGAGGCGGGCCATGACCAGGTCCCGGCCGCCGTAGGGCACGAGCCGCGTCACGGTGGTGACGTGACCGCCGGAGGCGTTCAGGTCGGTGCGACCGATCGTGGCGGTGACGGTGCCCTTGGGCGCGCCGGTCTGCAGACTGGTGCCCTGAGCGGGGTCGACAACGAAGCAACTGGTGGCACTGAGAAGCCAGTTCGGGTCGACGAGGACGCCAGTGCAGCTGCGCCGGTCGGCTTCCTTGCCGGTGCCGCCGGCGTCGATGTCGAGCTTGGTGGTGAACGCGTAGGAGCCGTTGGTCGGGGGATCACCGGCAACGGCGTTGGCGGAGATGCCGGAGCCGGCTGCCAGGCCGCCCGCGGTGACGGCGGCCGTGAGCAGGCCGGCCTTCCACCGGGAGGTTCGGATTCTACGAGTCATGGGGTTCAGCTTTCGTTGAGCGTGCGAAGCCGCTGCCCGGCAAGGGCATTCGGCAGCGCGGGAGTTGTAGGCGAGCGGGCCCGCTGCACCCTGAACGTCGGAGTGCAGCGGGCCGCGTCACAGGCCCCGGGGCCTGTCGTGTTGCTCCTGCTGGTGGCAGGTCAGGCGAAGGTGTTGGTGTTCCAGATGGCGTTGCCGATGCCTTCGCCGCCCTCGGCCTTGTAGACGACGAGGTTGCCGTCGTCCTGGAGCTTCAGGTAGGCGCCGGGGGCCCAGAAGGTGCCGGTGTTCCAGACGCCGCCGTTGCCGTTGCCGCCGCCCGCCTGGTAGACGACGACGTTGCCGTCGTACTGCGTCGTCAGGTAGGCGCCGTTGTTACCACCGGTCTTCGACTCCCACAGCAGGCTGTGGTCGCTGACGCGGCGCAGGGTGAGGTTGCCGTCCCAGTTCACGGTCAGGTAGGTGCTCTTCGCGCGCAGGACGTTGCCGGGCTTGACCACGTTGCCGCCGCGCAGGGTGCCGGTGCTCCACACCGAGTCGACGACCGTCTCCGGACCGCCCTTCTTGAACATGAGCAGGCTGCCGTCGTCCTGGAGCTTCATGTACGCACCGGCGAAGCTGTAGGTGCCGCTGCTCCAGTAAGCGTTGGCGGCATTCTCGCCGTTGCGGTTGAAGACGATGGCGTTGCCGTCGGGCTGCACGCGCAGGTACAGGCTCTGGCCGCTGGAGCCGGAGGCCCAGTCGGCGTTGCTGCTGCCGCGGTCGTAGCGGACCAGGTTGCCGTCCTGCTGCATCTCCAGCACGCCCGTGGCGGACTCGATCCACTCACCCGTCCACAGCGCACCGCCACTGGCGACGGCCTGGCCCCGCTTGAAGGTGGCGGTGTTCCAGAGCGCGCCGCCGATGCCGTCACCGCCGCCGGCCTTGTAGATGACGACGTTGCCGTCGGCCTGGATGGACAGGTAAGCGCCGTTGTTGCCTGCGGTGTTGGAGTACCAGAGCACACCCTGGCCGGTGGCCGGGTCGCCGTCGGCCTTGTAGACGACGAAGTGGCCGTCGGTCTGCATGTACGCCCAAGCGCCGGGGTTGCCGGCGGTGTTGGTCGACCAGAGCACGCCGCCGTCGACCTGCTTGTGCGTCACGACCAGGTTGCCGTCCTGGCGCATCGTCAGCTTCAGGTCCGCACCCGTCATCGACTGACCCGACGCCAGCTTGGTCCCCGCAGCGATCGACAGGTTCTTGCGCTGGGTGCTCTGCACCCAGCTGCCGAGGTCATCGACACGGGTACTGGAGGCGCCGGTGCGGGTCTCGGTCACGCCGAGGCAACCACCCTGCCAGGACCGGCTGTTGACGGCGACCAGCTGAGGCTTGCCGCCCACGGTACGGAAGGCCGGGCCACCCGCGTCACCCTTGCAGATCGCCGCGGTGGAGGACGCGGTCGGAGCGAGGTTGAGGGTGGAGGCGGTGCTGGTGCCGGTGGTGAAGTCGCCGGTGCGCATCTGGCCGGGAACCCACTCGGTCTTGGTACGGCCGAAACCGGCGACCTTGAGCGTCTCACCGGCGGCGGGAGCGCTGCTGGCCAGGGCGATGGGCGTGATGCCCTTGGCGGGAACCGCGAGGCGGGCCATGACCAGGTCCCGGCCGCCGTACGGAACGAGCTCCGTCACGGTCGTGACGTGACCACCGGAGGCGCTCAGGTCGGTGCGCCCGACCGTGGCGGTGACGGCACCCTTGGGCGCGCCGGCCTGCAGACCAGCGGCCTGGGCGGGATCGGTGACGAAGCAACTGGCGGCAGAGAGCAGCCAACCGGCATCGACCAGGACACCGGAGCAGCTACGCCGGTCACCCTCCTTACCGGCACCGCCGGCATCGATGTCCAGCTTGGCGGTGAACGCGTAGGAGCCACTGGCCGGGACGTCACCGGACATGGCGTGCGCCGTGCTCCCGGAAGCGGCGGTCAGCAGACCTGCGGCGAGAGCCGCAGTGGTCAGAGCCGCTGCCCGGGTCGGGCGGGCGGTGGAGCGGAGCATACGGATGAACCTTCGCAATGTACAGAAGAGATGGAACAGGGGGTCGACTCGTGAAATCACGGGCTTCAGTCTTTTTCGACCTTGCAGCTGGATGCGCCGTCCGAGCGCTCAAAATTGTTGTCGCGACTGGCCGGCTGCTGGGTGTCGAAGAAAATCTGAGTTGTTCCCTGACGGCAGTCGAGTGCGAGTTCGACCGAGAACTGGCCCGGTGAGGTGTCACCCCACATTCCGTTGAGTCGAATGGTCGAAAGCCGCGCACTGTTGGACAGATTCCAAAGCCCGGTGGCACTTCTGGTCGAATCGGCAGCCGAGGCGAACATGGTCTTCTCGGAGATCCCGGCGAGAGTGAATGAGCCGTCTTCGCGGAAAGTGATTGTGCCGCCCTGGCCATTCGTCCACTGTCCGCTCAGGGTGGAGCGATCGACTGTCACTCGGTGGCCCTGTTGTGCACTTGTGCAGCCCGTGACGGCGACGAGCGCCGCCACTGCAGGGAGCGCTACTTTCCAGGCTTGATAGTGGGCCACTTTATTTCCTCCATCCACAGGAAATGCTGCTTGACATCGTGGACCCCAAGAGACCTCAAGGCGCCTGCCGCTCCTGAGTTGCTTTCGCTTCCGGAATATCCGCCAGATCCAGGAGGCCTGGTTCCTGACTCGACTGACATTGAGTTGGTGATCTCAAACTGGACCTTGGAAGATCCGCGCTTTTCGTCCCGATCGACAACTCGGTATCTGAGGTTGAAGCTTCCTAGCATCATCTTGGTCGCGCTACGGTCGTCGGCCCATGTGTTCGATATCTTGGGGATTCCGACCAGTGAAGTCACATCCTGCCAGAACAGTGACTTGATCTCTTGTTGAGAGTGGTCAGAGATCCTGTAGGGAGCGTTCACTTCGGTGCCAAGCGGCATGTTCATAATCGCACCGAACGCCAGGCTCTGGTGGACTCCCTTGACATGGTCGAGCCTCTTGACCTCGTTCATCAAGTAGTCGCCATCGAGGAAGTAGAGATCACTCGGAAGAACTCCGCCCAACCATCCCCACCCCATGTCCATCGGCCCCATCCGCTCTTGCCAGCGAAGGCGGGTGTAGCCGTTCACGGTTACCAACGGTCCAGTGATACTGGTCCCGGAGCCGCCGGAGCCGCCGGAGCCGCCACCCGCGTCGGGCTGTGGTGGCTTGGCAGCCTCCTCCTTGCGGCGCTTCTCGTCCTCGGCCTGAAGTTTCACCGCCAGGACACGGACGGTGTCCAGGGCGATGGCGGCAGCTTGAGCGGAGTCCTTCCCGGCTGCCGCGGCACTCTGCCGCGCGGATTCCGCAGCCGAGTACGCACTGGCTGCACTCGAGCGGGCCTGTGATGCCGATGCGCCGGCCTTCGAGGCGTACTTCGAGGCGGCCACGGCGGCAGCATTGGCGGTGGCCGCGGCGCCCTTCGCCTTCTCGGCGGATCCGCTGGCCTCTTGAGCGCTCTTGCTCGCACTCGTGGCGTACCCGTCAGCTGTCTTCTGGTAGCCGGTGGCCGTGGCAGCGGACCTGCCGGCTTCTTGGCGGTAGCCCTCTGCCTGATCAGCCGCACCGCGTGCGGTGGCTGCTGCTTCGTTCGCCGCTGCCGCGTCCGCGTGAGCCGTGGCCGCAGCGGCGGCGGCCTCCTCGAGCAGTTGGTTGATGCGGGCCACGTGGACGGTGGCGTCCAAATCTTGCTTCGTGGCTTCGAACTGAGCCCGCATCACGAAGGAACGGAGCATGGACGGGGGGCCGGCCAGTGCCACCTGAGCCATGGCCTTCACGTGCGGTCCCCCGGTGTTCATGATCGCGAGGGTCTCCACACGGTCGTCCTCCTCGGCCGCCCGGTACTGGCCGACGTCCAGGAAGTCGCGCAGAGCCTGAGGCGTCTGGCGGCGGACGGCGGCTGACCCTTCCTCCTTCACGGCGCGACCGCCGGTGTGCATGATTTCCAGGACCCGGACCCGGTAGTCGTCCATCTGGGCGATGTGCTGACCGGAGAGAAGGAACGCCTCGACGTCCTCGCGCCGGGAGTAGAGCACGGCTGCAGCGGCCTGCTTCAGGTCCGGGCTGCCGGTGTCGACCATGTTGGCTACCCGTGCGCGGTCGTCCTGCTCGGCGGCGTCGAGCCGGCCGACCGTGACCCAGCTGATCACGTCCGACTCGCTTCCGGTAAGCGCGGACTCCGCAGCCTTCGCGGTCCAGGGGCCGCCGGTCGCCTGAAGACGCAGCGCTGCGAGGCGTCCCTTGGCGACGACCGTCTGCGGGGATGTGCCGGGCGCCGAAGCATCGGCGATCAGCTGCTTGGTTTCCCCGTCGCGTCGGGCTTCCTCGGTCTGTTCCACGACAGTGGTCGCAGCACGGTCCTCGTACTCCTTCCGAAGCCTTCGGGCCTCGGGCAGGGCCAGGTCCCGATCCAGTTCCAACTGGACGGCCTCGGCGGCGCGTGCGGTGTTCATCACGGTCTTGGCCTGGTCCACCGCACGGCTCGCCGCGTCGGCGGCCTTCGTCGCGGCATCGGCATGCATGGCCGCCTGGTTCGCCCACTGATCGGCGGCGACAGCGTGGTCGGCCGCCTCGGAGGCGGCAGCCGCCGAGGCATTCGCATGAGCTGCCGATTCGAGCGCCGAAACGCGGGCGAGGGCGGCTGCGTCAGCGGCCTGCTTGGCCAGCACTGCGGCGGAGTTGGCGGCCTTCGTCGCGGTCTCGGCGTTGCGGGCAGCAAGCTGGGCGGCCTGGGTGGCCCGCTGGGCCTGGGCACCGGAGGCCTGGCTGTACCCACCGGCGGTCGCGGCGGCCTTGGAAGCCGCTGCCGAGTGGCCGCCGGCGCTCGCTGCGGCCTTGCTCGCCGTCTCCGCCTCACGCGCGGCGTCCTCGATGTTCCGGACGACCTCTGCTACGTCGGTCGCTGCGGTGGCGGCGTCCCGTGCGTTCTGAGCTGCCACGCGGGCCTCGGCTACCTTGCCGCGGTCCCGGGCTGCGGCTCCGGCTGCATTCCTGGCGACGTTCGCGGCCCGCTCCGCTCCGGCGGCGGCGGACTGGGCCGCCGCCGCAGCGGTGGCCGCGGCCCGAACGGCGGAGTTGGCCGAGCCTGCGGCGGAGACGGCCGTCTGTGCCGCATCTGCGGCGGCGAGTGCGGCATCGGCGGCCCGGCCAGCCGCGCCCGACGCCCGTTGCGTCGATTCCTTGGCGGCCTCGGTCTCGGTGGCGGCGCGTTCAGCGGCCTCCTTCGCCAGCCGGGCGGCCTCCTGGGCCCGCTGAGAGGTGTCCTGTGCGGCGGCCGTTTCCTTGCGCGCCTCCTGTGCCGACTGCTTGGCGCTGTCGACCAGTTGGGTGACGCTCATCTTCTCCTGGTCGCGCGCGCGGGCGGTCAGCACATCACGGGTCAGAAACGTGTGGATGTCAGCCGCGGAGCCCTTGAGGGCTTCCTGTGCTGCCTTCTGGACCTCGGTGCCCGCGCCCTTCAACATGGCGAGGACCTCGACGCGTTCGTCGTCCGCCTCAGCCTGTGGGCGGACGGACATGAGGAACGCTGCATAGGCGTCCGGCGTGCCGTCCTTGAGCGCCTGCTGGCCGGCTTCCCGAACTCCCTTGCCACCGACGTGAATCGCGGCAAGCACAGAGACGTGCTGGTCATCCCGGTCGGGGGCCTTCCAGCCCGTTTCGAGGAAGGTGCGGATGTCCTGGGGAGACCCCTTCAGGGCAGCCTCAGCTGCCGAACGGACCCCGGGGCCACTGCTGTTGACCATACGGAGGACTTCCGCGCGGCCGTCCTCGTCCATGGCGATCCTGAGACCTTCGCTGAGGAAGAGCGCGACATCCTGGTCGGAACCCGTGAGCGCCTTCTCCGCTGCGGTCTTGGTCGCACGCCCTCCATCGGACCAGGCGTCGAACACCTTTCCGCGATCGGTGAGCACCGGGCCCGCCTCCGGTGAGCTTCCAGGGCTGGGTTCAATCGCGACGGCCGGGCTTCCCAGCGCCCCCGTACTCAATCCCAGGAGCATCGCTCCCACAACAACCGCCCGGAATCGAGCAGCACAGCGCGGCTCGATCCGGGTTATCTGACCGAACATTCAATGACCAACCAAGCGAAACATGGAGCGGACACGGATCTTTGTCGAAGCGCATGACCAGCTGCTGAACATGCAGCTTGCAGATCCTATACGAATCCTTTAGGAGGAGTTTTGTTGCAGATCAACATAATCTGCCGCAAGTAGCGCAAATCAGGCATCGAGATGTGGCCCATGTGGTTCCTCTGTGTACGAGGGGTGGTTAGATGGGGCGGTCGCGCTGGGGTCAACGGACTGGCCGAGAGTCAGCTCTTGATTGACGAACAAGCGTGAAACTGTATTTGACTGGCAATTTGGGAATTTTAGGATGCGCGCTCTGATGAGATCTTCCAAGGCATTGCTGGCCTGTTGTGCAGCAGTAGTGATCAGCCTGGCTGCTGGCGCCTCGGCCGGCTTTGCCGCGGGCGGAGGTGAAGATCCTTCGGAGATCCCTCCGGTTGCCGTTGAAGACTTCTCCTACCCCGGTGCCGAGCAAATCTTCGGGAAGGCTGGAATTGTCCTGAAGGGCGGCGACGGGCATATCACCCTCGCCGACTGTGGTGGCCCTGATCTGATCGAGATTACGGCTCGGATGAAGCCCACGTTCTGCTTGAAGGTGACCGGTGATTCCGGGTCGCTGGTCATGGACGTTCCCAAGGTGACCAGCATCATGAGCCCCGCCTACAACCTCGTGGCAAGCATGAAGCGCGACGGCACGGACGTGACCTTCAACGTGCCGAAGAGTCAGCTGGTGGTCGAAGTTGGCGAGCCGACCGACCCGCAACGACGGGACCACAGCCTCGTCAAGATCACGGCGACGAAGTAGGGCCCAGTGCCGCATCTCCGGCGCGTCCGGCTCAGTGGCCCGATCCTCCGGGTTCGGGCGCGCAGGGGATGCGCTTATTGCATGGGCTCGCAGGGCCCTCCGGGTGACGGCGCCGAGCCCGTTGACCGGTGCGGTGTGATATTCCCCAGGGCCCGATGGATTCCGGGGAGCTCGTAACACGATCACGGTGTCGGTTTGTTGAGTCTTCGCCAGCAGATGTGGGTGCATGCGAGCGACAAGGGTGCGTCGTGGAAGTCGAGGTGGTGTTCTCGGTGGGTGGTGAGGCGCTTGAGTTGGTGGAGCAGGGCGAAGGTCTGCTCGATGACGTGGCGTAACTTGCCGAGATCGCTGATGTCGGGCTTGCCGCAGCGTGGGGTGATGGGCAGGATCCGACGTCGGGTCAGCTCGCGGCGGATGTGCCTGCTGTCGTAGCCCTTGTCTCCGAGAACGGACTCGAGCCGCTTGCGGGGCCTGCCGGATGGCCGGCGACGGGTGAGACCCCGTCGACGAGGGTGAGGGTCTGGGAGATGTCGGATGTTGCCGCCGGTGCTGAACACCTAGAACGGGGTGGCGTTGCCGTCGCAGATCAGACATCCCATGGGGTTAGCGGGTCAAGCCGCGATGGTGAGCTCGAGTTTCTCTGGGCGGAGGAGTAGCGGTCTCCGGCTTCGCGGCGGCGGTCGTGGTGGGCCCCTTGCGTCGGGCGAGGCGGCGAGGGGGGCGAAGGCCCAGACGTAGCCGGCTGCGGTCAGGCGCTGGTTCTTGATCCGACGGACGATGGCTGAGTGGCTTCTGTCGGAGGCGCGGTTGACGGGTGCTGATCAGGCCTGGGCCTTGAGGGCCTTGGCGTCGGTGAAGCGGGTGCGGTTGTTGCCGGTCTCGGCGAGGATCCGGGCGCCGCTGAGTGTGCCGAGGCAGGGGAAGCTGGTGATGACTGCCGCGTCGGGGTGCTGCTCGAACAGCTCGACAGATGCTTCGGCGAGGCCGTCCGCAGGATGCGCAGGGCGGCCTGCAGGCGCTCGGCCTCGGCGTCGATGCCGTGTTGGCGGCCGGGATGCTTGAGCACGGCCTCTGAGCTGGGTGCGGGTGAGACGGTCGGCGTGGCCGGGGTGGGGTGCGGCGGCCAGCAGGGTGCGGGCCAGTGGCGAGTTGAGGCCGCTGGTCATCGCCTGGACGGCGCCGAGGTGGCCGGGGAAGTACTCGCGCAGGTGGGAGTGGAGCTCTTACTGGAGCTCAGGGCCCCGTGTGTCTGTCAGAAGTGACCCGACGTTGGGCACCTTCACGGCCGTGCCACTCGGCGGTGGCCGGCCGACGCCCGGGGCCGGCCCTCTCTGGAGGGCTCAAGGCCCGGATGTGTCATAGGACTGACAGGACGTCAGCTGATCACCGCCGAGGCGAAGCCGGCGAGCCTGTCTGATCTGAGGGTTCTGGACCCCGTGGTGCTTTGGGTTTCACCGGCTTCGGCCCCCATTAGGTGGTGCTTGCTGCCCGGCTTGCCGCGGTCCACCGGCGACGGGCCACCCCCGGCACTCCCCTTTTGGCCCATACGCGGGAGGCGTCCACGCTCGCACGTGTCCAGCCGATCCGGCTGGCCGCGTTCGGCTCGGCGAGGAGTACCCGGTGGACCTGGTCGAAGACCCGGGCTTCCGTCAGGGCGCTCTGCCGGCAGAGCCGGTCGTCCACCGGATACGGGCCCGGTGGCCGCTCTGGCCACGACGGTAGGACCGGCTCGATCAGAGACCACAGGTCGTCATCGACCATCCAAGGCGCGCTCACATGCCACCAAGGGACAAATCGTCACACCGGACACGGCCCACCAGCTCGTGTCGACAAGATCCTCTTACGGGCCCTGAGGGCATCTGACTCGAGGTCAGATCTCGCCCGTCATTCGCGAGGGTCGACTGCGGGGTCGACCCCTGCCAGCCGGACGGCAGCCCAGGCAGTCGGTGTGGGTGGTGGTGTCGCGGGTGCGCCAGGGCCATTGGGATTCGGGGCGGGGGCCGCTGGGCTTGCCCCAGCCGGTGAGGTGGAGGGTCCAGGTGGTGAGGGCGCCGAGGAGGATGGTGGCGGCGCCGGTCCAGAGGAGGGTGGGGGAGGCGGCGCAGAGGCCGATGCCGGTGAGGGTGGTGCCGGTGGTGACGACGGCGGTGCCGGTCCAGCCGGCGAGGGTGTGGCCCATGTCGTGGTGGCCGTGGATGCCGCTCATGGCGGTGCTCCTTCGTCATGATGGGGGACGTAGGACCAGATGTCTTAGTTGCTAAGTATCTTAGACTGTAAGGAGCTTTTTGGTGGAGGGCAAGCCGCGCCCCGAGGCGTCCCCGGAGCAGGCCCTGGCGGCCATGGACCAGCTGATCGCGCTGAGCCTGACCGGTCAGCAGGACATCGCGCAGCGCCTGGGGCTGGGGGTCACCGACCTCACCTGCCTCGGCCACGTGCTGGGGGCGGGGGCCGAGCCGATCACCGCGGGGGAGCTGGCGGAGCGGGCCAACCTGACCACCGGGGCCGTCACCGGGGTGGTGAACCGGTTGGAGAAGGCCGGCTACGCCCGGCGGCAGGCGGATCCGGGGGACCGGCGGCGGGTGCGGATCGTCGCGGACGAGACGGCGGTGGGGCGGCTGTACGAGGTGTACGGGCCGTTCTACGCGCGGTTGAACGAGCTGTTCGCCGACTACACGGCGGATGAAGTCGCGGTGCTGGCGGACTGGTTCGGCAGGGCGGCCGGGTTGATGCGGGTCCGGCAGGAGGAGCTCCGGCGGCCCGTGGAGGGGTGACGGCGGGGCGTCGGCGGGCTGTCAGTGATCTGTCACCTCGCTGTCGGCGAGTTGTGGGTGGGCCCTGTGATTCTGGACTTCCTTTGAACGAGAGGGAGTTGGCGATGGATCAGGCGTTGGTGGACCGGATGTGGCAGTACCTGCACGCGGGGCTGGCGATGGACCTGGAGGTTCTCGACGCGCTCTACGACGAGGAGTTCGAGAACCTCCGGGTGGACCGGGCGGGTCTGAGCGTGCGGCTGGTGAAGGAGCAGTTCATGCACCGGTTCCGCGCGCTGCGGGCGGAGGGGAGGGTGGTCGGGGACTCGTTGGCCGACGTGTCGTTCCTGGCCACCACGGTGCGGGCGGACCACGGGTCGATCGTGATGCGCCGGGAGGAGGACGGTGTGCCGACGCTGTACGACTTCACCTGGCGGCGGGAGGGCGGCCGCTGGACCACCCTGCTAAGGGAACTGACGGTGGAACAGGACCTCCGGCCGTTGATCGCCGTGATCGAGGCGGCGGGGGCCACGACGGGCGCCACGACCGAGGAGAAGGCCGAGGAGAAGGTCATTTCGGCGGGGTAGCATCCGGCTCGGGGCGGAGGGAACGCCACGACCAACCCATGGGGGATTTCATGCGTGCACGTGCGAAGGGCCTGCTGGCCATCGCGTTCGGTTCGGTCCTGGCCCTGACAGCCGTGTCCACGGCCGGGGTCGCCGACGCCAAGGCCGGCAGCCGGGGCCTGGAGGTCGCGGTGCCGGCGTACGTCTGGCCGGGGGACCCGATGCTCACGGGTCTGCAGGCCACCTCGCCCGCCGCCTCGGTGGTGGTGCTCAACCCGGGCAACGGGGACAGCCCGTTCGACGCCGCCTGGCAGGCGCAGGCCGACGCGCTGCGCGCCGGGGTCACCGCGACCGGCGCTCACACCAAGGTGCTCGGCTACGTCCACACCGCCAACGGCACCCGCCCGGCGGCCGCCGTGAAGGCCTCGGTGGACAACTACCTGAAGACCGCCGACGGCAAGCTGCACGTCGACGGCATCTTCTTCGACGTGGTCAGCCGGGACTGCGGCGCGGCCAACGCCACCCGCGACCACTACCTGGCGCTGCGTCAGTACGTGCAGAGCACCGTCGAGTCGGTGGCGCCCGGCACCGAAGAGCTGGTGATCGACAACCCCGGCACCGCGATCGCCGACTGCTACCTGGAGCCCGGCCACCGCACCGCCGACACCTTCGTCACCTACGAGGGCACCTACGCCAACTACACCGGCGGCGGCTGGCTCGGCGGCAACGTCTTCAACCTGACGGCCGGTTACTACTCGGGCGCCTCCTTCGACCCGAGCGGCACCGCGTTCTGGCACCTGGTCTACGGCGCGCCCGGCCAGGTCGAGATGAAGACCGCGCTGGACACCGCCTTCGCCCGGGGCGCCGGCTACGCCTACGCCACCGACGACACCCTGCCCAACCCCTGGGACGCGGCGCCGGGCTACGGCTTCGCGGCGCAGACCTCGTACGCCGCGACCATCGGCTGACCGCGAGCAAGGCCTCGGCGGGCCACTGGGAGCAGGTCGCCCGGTAGCCCGCCGAGGGCGTGCGCGCCGGGGTGAGCGCGCCGTCGGCGCTCACCCGTTCGTCTGATTGTCCGCAGGTTCCCGGGCGAGGGAGGCGCTGACGGGTCATCACTGGACGCATGGGACGAACCGGTACCGTGCTCCTCTCCTCGCTGCTCGTGCTCGCGGCGGCCGTGCCGATCTCCTCCGACCTGGTGCTCGCGGACACCACGCGGGCGGGGAGCGAGGCCGTCGGCTGCCAGCGGATCCCGGTGGCCGGGCACCGCGGCGCGCCCACCCTCGCGCCCGAGAACACCATGGCCTCCTTCGAGGCGGCCCTCCACGAGGGGGCCGACTGGCTGGAGACGGACGTCCTGGTCAGCAAGGACGGCGTCCCGGTGCTGATGCACGACCCGACGGTGGACCGGGTCACCGGCGGCACCGGCCACGGCGCCGTCGCCGACCTGGGGATCGCCGAACTGGACCGGCTGCGCGTCACGGTGGGCCCCGGCGGCCCGCAGCCGATCCCCCGCCTCACCGAGCTGCTGGACCGGCTGCGCGGCACCGGGGTCCGGCTGTTGATGGAGATCAAGGACGTGGGCAGCCCGGCGGACGCCGCCGCGATCGGCCGCCTGGCGGCGGTGGCGGCGGCCTCCGGCGTGGAGGTGGAGCTCTACTCGTTCTACCCCCAGCACCTGCGGGCCGCCCACGACGCCGCACCGGAGCTCCCGGTCACCCTGCTCCAGGCCTCCTGGTACGCCCGCGACCCGGAGGGGCTGCCGCTGCACGCCGTCTCGCTGGAGCAGGTGCTGGCCACGCCCGAACGGATCCGGGCCGAGCACGCGGCCGGCCGCCGGGTCTACGCCTGGACCGTGGACGACCCGGACGGCTGGGTCCGGACGGCCGGGCTCGGGGTGGACGCGGTGATCACCGACACCCCCGGGGCCGCCCGCTCCCGGCTGGACCGTGACTGCCCGCGCCGCAGCGGCCACCAGTGGCAGCGCCTGACGGCGCGTTAGCCGTGCGGGGGGTGGCCTGGAGGCGTGGTCTAGAGTGGCCCGCGATGATCATCAAGAGACTGACCGTCAGGAGGCCCGGCGCCACGGCGCTGCGGGCCCGGCGGATGCTGCCCGCGCTGCTCTGCGGGCTCCTGCTGGCCACGGCCGTCCCCACCGCCGCAGTCGCCGAGCCGACCACCTACGTGACCACCGGCCCGGTCTTCAACAACCCCAAGGCGCCCGACATCGCGGGCCAGAACGCGATACTCGGCCACCTCGGCCGGCTCACCGGCGGGGCGCTGCCCGGCTCCACCATCCGGATCTCGATCTTCTCGCTCCGCTCCGACTGGTACGCGGGCAAGCTGGCCGAGGCGCACCGCAACGGCGTCAACGTCCAGGTGCTGGTGGACCACACCAGCGTCGAGGCCGACGGCTCCGGGGCGACTCCCGGGCTGAAGGTGAAGAACACCCTGGACGCCGCGTTCGCCGAGACCGCGCCCGCCGGGAAGACCTACGGCAGCTCCTGGATCCGGGTCTGCGCGCCGGACCAGGCCTGCCTGGCAAAGAACGCCGAGGCGTACGCGCCGTTCAGCAACAACCACAACAAGTTCTTCCTGTTCTCCCGTACCACCGGCAGCGGCCTGCCCACCCTGGGCGTCCCGCTGGACGACGTGACCGTCCAGTCCTCGGGGAACCTCACCCCCTGGGACCTCAAGTACGGCTGGAACGACGCCATGACGGTGGTCGGCAACGCCGAGCTGCACGCCGCCTACCGCACCTACTTCGAGAAGCTGACGGCCTCCCAGGCCGCCCCGGACGGCTCGCTCCAGACCAAGGATTACCCCGTCGAGGTGCAGGCCGGCGCGGCCCGGGCCTACTTCTTCCCGCGCGCCACCTCGGACCCGGTCGTCGACGTCCTCAACGCGGTGGACGACCCGATCGGCACCGCCCCGGTCTGCTACGGCAACACCAGGACCACCGAGAACCCCGAGGGCCGCACCGTCATCCGGATCGCCCAGCACCAGATCTCCCGAGAGGCCGTCGCCCGGAAGCTCTGGGAGCTGGCCGAGGCCGGCTGCTACGTGGACGTCGTCTACCGCCTGCTCAACGACTGGGACGCCCCCGGCCCCCAGCGTGACGTCGGCTTCTGGCTGACCCGCTCCACCAAGAACGGCAAGATCTCGCTCCACCGCCTCAACAACGACACCCGCGGCGGCTCCGCCACCCACACCAAGTACCTGCTGGTGGAGGGCGGTTACCAGGGCCAGGCCGACCAGAAGGTGGTCTTCACCGGTAGCCACCCCTACACCAACATGGGCCTCACCGAGACGGACGAGGCGCTGCTGAAGTACCAGGACGCGGCCGTCCACGACGCCTACGTGAAGAACTTCCGCGACCAGCGCGCCGCCGCCGTCGCCGAGGACGCCCTCGGCGGGGTGGCATAGGAGACAGCCCTAGCCCAGCTCCTTGCGGTGGACGGTGGAGCTGCGGCGCACGCGCATGCCGGCGCTCAGGTAGAGGGCGAGGGCGCCGGTCTCGGAGTGGGTGCCGAGGGTGGTGGTGGGGCGTCCCGCCCGGCCGAAGGCGTGGAAGGTGCCGGCCAAGAGGTGGCGGGCGATGCCGCGCCGGCGGTGGGCGGTGTGGACGGCGAGTTGTTCGATCCAACCCTCGTCCGGTTCGGGGGAGTCCAGGGAGACGGTGGCGCCGACGAGTTGGCCGCCGGTGAAGGCGAGCAGGGTGGCGTCCGGGGCGAAGGCCGGGTGGGCGACGGCGTGCGCGGCCCACTCGGGGTAGCCGTGGCGGCGCTGCTGCCACTCGTCGAACGCGTCCTGGACCAGGGCGTGCAGGGCCGGGCCGTCACCCTCGCGGTACGGGCGGACGGTGAGGCCGGGAGGTGCGTCCGGAGTGTCGCCGGCGGCCGCGGTGTGCTCCAATTGCCATTCGGTGACCCGGGGTTGGTACCCGCGCGAGTGCACCAGGGCGACGGCCGCCGCGTCGGCGTCCGGCACGACCTGGGTGATCTGCTCCCCGCCGGCCGCCCTGGCCCGGGCCTCCGCCCAGTCCAGCAGCGCCGCCCCGATTCCGCGCCCCCGGTGCTCCGGGTGCACCTGCACCACGGACCGCCGGTCCACCCAGGCCCAGCCCACGACCACCCCGGCGGCGTCCCGCACCACCGCCGTGTCCAGCTCGGCGATCAGCCCGGGCCGGGCCAGATCGGCGGCCGCCCGCCCGGCCCCGCTGCCCGCCCGCCCGTACAACTCCCGTTCGCAGGAGCCCAGGAGAGCCGCGATCCCGGCCAGGTCGGACGCCCGGACCGGATCGCTCCGGTACCCGGTGGGCAGTGACGGCTCGATGCGTGTTCCCGGCATGGGGCCAGCTTAAGGGCGGCCCCCGGGGTCAGTCCGTGGCGGGGGTCTGGCGGATCGGGTCGAGGTGGTCGCCGCCGGGGGTGGAGTAGTTGGCGTAGGGGGTCACTCCGCTGAGGACGTGGGCCACCGAGGTGGAGGTGGCGGCGGTGAGGCAGGTCGCCACGGCGATGGCGGCCGCTGCGGCGGTCATGGCGCGGATGTTCATCGGGACCCCCGTGATCCTTCCAACCCGACCGCACCGGTCGGGGCGGTGATCTTCGCAGGCCCACGGCCCGTCGCACAAGGGCGGTCCGAAGGTGGGCGGCGGTTGTGTCAGGTAGGGGGATGACGACCGTGTGACCGACGGCTCCAGGGCTCCGGACGGCGAAGGGCCCTCCGGCGCGGGGAACGGGGTGCGCCGGAGGGCCCTCGGGGTGACGGTGCGTCAGGGCTGGGGCTGCTGCTGGGTGATGCAGTGGATACCGCCGCCGTTGGCGAAGATCTCGCGGGCGTCGACCAGTTCGACGGTGCGGCCGGGGTAGGCCTCGGCGAGGAGCTCGGCGGCGACCTGGTCGCGCGGGTCGTCGAAGGCGCAGAGGATGACGGCGCCGTTGGCGACGTAGTGGTTGATGTAGGAGTAGTCGACCGGTTCGCCCTCCTCGTCCAGGAGGACGGTGGGGGCGGGGAGTTCGATGACCTCCAGCTGCCGGCCCCGGGCGTCGGTGGCGGCGCGCAGGATGGCGACCAGCTCCTGGCAGACCTCGTGGTCGGGGTGGGCCGGGTCGGGCTGGATGTGGGCGACGACCACGCCGGGGCGGACGAAGGAGGCGACGATGTCGATGTGGCCCCGGGTGCCGAACTCGTCGTAGTCGCGGGTGAGTCCGCGCGGCAGCCAGACCGCCTTGGTGGTGCCGAGCTGGGCGTGCAGCTCGGCCTCGACCTGCTCCTTGGTCCAGTCGGAGTTGCGGCCCTCGCCGAGCTGGACGGTCTCGGTCACCAGCACGGTGCCCTCGCCGTCCACGTGGATGCCGCCGCCCTCGTTGATCAGGCGGGAGGCGAACCGCTGCACCTCGGTGAGCTTGGTGATCTCCTCGGCGATGTGCTGGTCGTTGTCCCAGCGGGCCCAGGACTGCGCGCCCCAGCCATTGAACACCCAGTCGGTGGCGGCGAGTTCACCGGAGCCGTTGACCAGGAAGGTGGGGCCGATGTCCCGCATCCAGGCGTCGTCCAGCGGGCGCTCGACCAGCTCCACCGCGGCGTCGACGTAGCGGCGGGCCGCGTCCAGCTCCCCGGTGTTCACGATCATCGTGACCGGCTCGTACCGGACGATGGTGTTGGCGACCCGGGCCCAGGCCTCCCGGGCGGCGTGCAGGTGGTCGGGGGTGTCGAAGGTCGGGTTGTCGGTGGGGAAGGCCATCCAGGTGCGGTCGTGCGGGTGCCATTCGGCGGGCATCCGGAAACCGAGCGAGGCGGGGGTGGCGGTCATGGGTGTGAAGTCCTCAGCGGGTGACGGGGGTTGGATGGAGGTCGAGCAAAGGGTTCAGAGGAAGTAGAGGCGGCTGAGCGAGACGGAGTCGGCCGGGGCCGAGCGCAGCGGTTCGCCGTCGAGCGAGACCAGGCCGGTGGTGGCCTCGACCTGGACGGTGCCGGTACGGGCGTTGCGGACCAGGTCCGCCGGGCCGATGCCCCGGGTGCCGTGGACGGCGACCCGGCGGCGCCGGGTGGGCATCGCGTCCCCGTTCTCGACCGCCGCCCGGGCCACGAAGGCGACCGAGAGGTCGGCGGCGGTGGCGCCGTGGGCGCCGAACTGGGGCCCCAGGACCAGGGGTTCGCAGCGGTCGGTGGAGGCGTTGGGGTCGCCGGTCACGCCGTACGCCGGGAAGCCGGACTTGAGCACCAGCTGCGGCTTGGCGCCGAAGTGGTCCGGGCGCCAGAGCACGATGTCGGCGAGCTTGCCCACCTCGATCGAGCCGACCTCGTGGGAGAGGCCGTGCGCGATGGCGGGGTTGATGGTGAGTTTGGCGATGTAGCGCAGCACCCGCTCGTTGTCGTCGCCGGCCTCAGTGGTGCCGACTGTGCCCGATCCCTCTGGACCGTCCAGCGGCCCGAGTTCGAGCTTCATCTTGCCGGCCATGGCGAAGGTGCGGCGCACCGTCTCGCCGGCCCGGCCCATGCCCTGGGCGTCGGAGGAGGTGATGCCGATGACGCCCAGGTCGTGCAGCACGTCCTCGGCGCCCATGGTGCCGGCCCGGATCCGGTCGCGGGCCATGGCGGCGTCGCCGGGGAGGTCGACCTTGAGGTCGTGGGCGGAGACGATCATGCCGAAGTGCTCGCCGAGGGCGTCCCGGCCGAACGGGAGGGTGGGGTTGGTGGAGGAGCCGATCACGTTGGGGACCCCGGCCATCTTGAGCACGTTGGGGACGTGCCCGCCGCCGCAGCCCTCGATGTGGAAGGCGTGGATGGTGCGGCCGTCCAGCACCCGCAGGGTGTCCTCCACCGAGAGGCACTCGTTGAGGCCGTCGGTGTGCAGGGCGACCTGGACGTCGTACTCCTCGGCGACCCGCAGCGCGGTGTCCAGCGCGCGGGTGTGGGCGCCCATGTCCTCGTGCACCTTGAAGCCACAGGCGCCGCCCTCGGCCAGCGCCTCGACCAGCGGGGCCGGGTCGGAGGACGAACCGCGGCCCAGGAAGCCGATGTTGACCGGCCAGGCGTCGAAGGCGTTGAAGGCGTGCCGCAGCGCCCAGGGGGAGTTGACGCCGACGCCCCAGACCGGGCCGAACTCCTGGCCGATGACCGTGGTGACGCCGGAGGCCAGCGAGGCCTCCATGATCCGGGGCGAGAGCAGGTGCACGTGGGTGTCGATCGCGCCGGCGGTGGCGATCAGGCCCTCGCCGGAGACGATCGTGGTGCCGGTGCCGACGACCACCTCGACACCGTCCAGGGTGTCCGGGTTGCCGGCCCGGCCGATGCTCGCGATCCGGCCGCCGACCAGGCCGATCGAGGTCTTGCGGACGCCCAGGACGGCGTCGATCACCAGCACGTTGGAGATGACGACGTCACAGGTGTCGCGCACGGCGGCGGGCTTGAGGTGCAGGCCGTCGCGGGCGGTCTTGCCGAAGCCGGCCAGGAACTCGTCGCCGGGGGCCTGCGAGTCGGACTCCACCCGGACGATCAGCCCCGAGTCGCCGAGGCGGATCCGGTCACCGGCCCGGGGGCCGTGCACGGAGACGTAGTCGTGCGGGGTGATGGCGGTCATCGGCCGGCCTCCTCGGGAGCGGCGGGGGCGGTCACGAGTCCAGCTCCGCGTCGTCGAAGCCGGTGAGGTAGCCGGTGGCGCGGGCCTTGGCGAGCGCGGCCTCGCGGGCGCCGGGGGCGTCCAGCGGCCCGTCCACCAGGCCGGCGAAACCGATCGCCACCCGGGCCCCGCCGATCGGCACCAGGCCGACCTCGACGGTGGCGCCCGGGTCGAAGCGGACCGAGGAGCCGGCCGGGACGGCGAGGTGGGTGCCGTAGGCGGCGGAGCGGTCGAATGCGAGGCGCGGGTTGGCCTCGAAGAAGTGGAAGTGCGAGGTGACCGAGATCGGCACCGCCGCGGTGTTGTGGACGGGGAGCAGCAGGGTCTCCTCGACCGGGTCGTAGCCCTCGCCGCTGCCCAGCAGGGCGGTGCCGGGGGCCTCGTCGCCGAGCGAACCGGCGCCCCGGAACGGGTCGTTGACCACCGCGAGGCGGGTGCCGTCGTCGAAGACCGCCTCCACCTGGACCACCGTCACCACGTCGGCCACGCCGGGCAGCACGTCCTCGGCGGAGAGCACGGAGCGGCCGGCCTCGACCGCCTCGGCCAGCCGGCGGCCGTCGCGGGCCGCCTCGCAGACGGTGTCCGCGATCAGGGCGGTGGCCTCGGGGACGTTCAGCTTCACACCCCGGGCGCGCCGGGCGCGGGCGAGTTCGGCGGCCGTGAAGATCAGCAGCCGGTCCCGCTCGGTGGGGGTCAGTCGCACCGTGCCTCCTCGCTCGCGCCGATGTTAGAACGACGTTCAAACTCTCTGTCCGGCCATTGAACCCGGACCGCGCCGCCGTGTCCAGCCTTGTCCGTTCCGGGGTGTTCTGCGCGCCGGGCGTCGCAATCGTGTGGCCGTGGCGAGGGGCCCGGTCGTGGTCCAAACCTCCGGGGCGCCCTGAAAAGGATCACTTCGGGCCCGTTGAGCCCCACTTCACCCCAGGTGACCGTCCGCACACTGTTGCGTGTCCCCGCCAGTGGGCATGAGGATGGTCGTCGGTATCGGGACAGTCCGCCAGCGGGGGACGCGACGCGGCCAACTGTCCGGGAGAAGGGCTGTGGGGGGCGTTACGTGATGGAAGGCAAGGCAAGGTTCCCGCGTCAGCGGACGGCTTCGAACAGCACGGCGGCCGACGGTGACTCCGTCCGCGCCAGGGACCACGAGCAGTACGCCCACGACGGCCGGGCCCGTCCGCCGCAGGAGCCGGGCTGCGCCCTGCACCGCAGGCTGCACGCCGCCCTCGACCCGGCCGACCTGACCGGCGTCGGCGCCGTCCGCCGCCGCCTGCGGGCCGCCCTCGACCTCTGGGGCGTACCCGAACTCGCCGACACCGCCGAGCTGTTGACCTCCGAGCTGGTGACCAACGCGCTGCTGCACACCGAGCGCGGCGCGGTGCTGGACGCGGTGCTCAGCCCCGAGCAGCGGCTGCGGATCGAGGTGCAGGACGGCACCACCCGCCTGCCGAGCCGCCGGATCGCGAGCGAGACCGCCACCTCCGGGCGCGGCCTCCAGCTGGTCGAGGCGCTGGCGGACGACTGGGGCGTCCAGCTGCGCGGCGACGGCAAGGTCACCTGGTTCGAGCTCGGCCCCGTCTGAGCCGCTCCGCCCGGCCTCGGCCAGGCCCCTGCCCGACCGTCCCCCGTGCATATGCCGCGTCACCACCCGGTCACGAAATGCTCCCGGCTCATTGCCCGGGCCGCCGTCCTGTGCTCATCTGGACCTGGCCTTTCGGGTACGTCCCGCGCGTGCGGCCGGTCCCGTCACCCGAAAGCCCGCTGGTGAGGCGGTACTAGTAATCTTTCGGCAGGATAGTGAGAATGTGTGCCCGGGAAGGCAGCGGGGAGAACCGAGCCTCGACCGACCGCCCCGAGCACCGCCCACCCACTCGGCACACGGCCGTCCCGGTCCGCCCGGACCTGACGGCACGGCAGCGGCAGGAGAAGCATGGCGACTGAGCCCGAGTCCACGGGGCCCGCGCGCCGCACCCCGCCTGCCCAGTCGGCCCGCGGCACGGCCGGCCACGGCCGGTCCGCGGTGAACGCGCTGCGCCCGGCCGCCGCCGGCAGCGGCCTGGCCACCGGCCGGATCGCCCCGGTGGTCCCGCGCGGCCTGCCCACCAGGACGGGGGACTCCACCCCCGACTGGCTCGAACCCGCGATGGCCGCCAACGGCATCGGCTCCTTCGACTGGGACATCCGCCGCGACGTGCTGGAGGGGGACCCGCGGGCCTGCGCCATCCTCGGCCTGGACCCGGGCCGCTTCGACCGCAGCGCGGCCGCCTTCCTGGCGATGCTGCACCCCGAGGACGCCCCGGTGGTCCGCCGCCGGGTCGAGCGGGCGGTGGCCGAGCTGGGCCAGTGCGGCGCCTACTACCGCACCGTCTTCCCCGGCGGGGAGCTGCACGCCGCGCGCTTCCGCGGCCGGGTGCTGGCCGACGCCTTCGGGCGCCCGTCCCGGATGGTCGGCTTCGTCTGGGACGCCACCGTCGAGCTGCACAAGCGCGAGCGGGCCGGGGCGATGGCCGCGCTGCGCGAGGACCGCTCGCGCTTCATCAAGGAGGCCGCCCGGGCGCTCTCCGAGTCCGTCACCGTCCGTGACGTGGCCCGGGTCTTCACCGAGCTGCCGCTGCCCGGCCTCCCGCCGGACGGCCTGATCCTGGCCTCGCTGGAGGCCGGCCGGTTCCAGGTGCTCGGCGCCAGCGGCTACCGCAACGGCGACCTGCGCCAGTACGACCGCGCCCCGGTCCCGGCCGGCCACCCCGCCGCCGAGGCGATCCGCAACCGCGCCCCGGTCTTCATCTCCAGCCGCGAGGAGTACCGCGAGCGCTACCCGGACGCCTACCCGCAGATGGCCGAGACCGGCCAGCGCAGCGCCTGGGCCTTCCTGCCGCTGGTGGCCAGCGGCCGGGTGACGGGCGTCTGCGTGGTCGGCTTCGACGACGACCGCGAGCTGGACGCCGACGAGCGCACCCTGCTCTCCACCCTGGGCGGGCTGGTCGCCCAGTCGCTGGCCCGGGCCCGGCTGCACGACGCCGAGCACGAGCTGGCGGCCGGCCTCCAGCGGGTGATGCTGCCGCGCACCGTGCCCTCGATCTCCGGCGTGACCACCGCCGTCCGCTACCTGGCGGCCGGCTCCGGCCTGCAGATCGGCGGCGACTGGTACGACGTGGTGCCGCTGCCCGGCGGGCACGTCGGCCTGGTGATCGGCGACGTGCAGGGCCACGACGTGCACGCGGCCGGGATCATGGGCCAGCTGCGGATCGCGCTGCGCGCCTACGCGGCCGAGGGCCACCCGCCCGCCGCCGTGATGGCCCGGGCCTCCCGCTTCCTGGCCGACCTGGACACCGACCACTTCGCCACCTGCACCTACGCCGAGGTGAACGTGGACTACGGCGTGGTCTACGCCGTCCGGGCCGGCCACCTGGACCCGGTGGTCCGGCGGTCGGACGGCACCACCGCGGTGATCCCGGTGGCCGGTGGGCTGCCGCTCGGCGTCTCCCCGGACGAGGAGTACCGGGTCACCCGGTTCTCCCTGGACCCGGGGGAGACGGTGGTGCTCTGCACCGACGGCCTGGTCGAGGCCCGGGACATGGACCTGGACACCGGCTACGACCGGCTCTGCGCGACCGTGGCCCGGCAGCTGCCCGGCCGGGGTGAGGGCCCGCGCGACCCGCTGGACGAACTCGCCGACCGGATCGCCTCGTTGGCCGCCGACTCGACCGAGCGCGAGGACGACATAGCGCTGCTGCTGCTCCGCTGGGACGGCCCGGCGGGCGGGCTGGCCGCGCAGCAGCTGCGCCGCCGGATCGGCCAGGCCGACCTGGCCCGGATCTCCGAGCTGCGCGGCGAGCTGCGGGACGCGCTGCGCCGCTGGGGCGTGGCCGAGCTGGTCGACTCCGCCGAGCTGCTCGCCTCCGAGCTGGTCACCAACGCGATCCGGCACACCGACCGGGACGCCATGTTCACCGCACGGCTCTACCGGGAGGGTTCCGAGGAGGGCCGGGCCCGGCTGCGGGTCGAGGTGGAGGACGAGTCCGACCTCTGGCCGACCAGGCGCACCCCGGGCGAGCAGGCCTCCTCCGGGCGCGGCCTGATGCTGGTCGAGGCGCTGGCCGACGCCTGGGGCGTGGAGCCGCGCGGCAGCGGCAAGCGGATGTGGTTCGAACTCTCCGCCGACTGAGGCGGGTTGCGACCTCGGGCGGACGGCAGCCGGGCGGACGGCGGGTCGGCGGACGGCAGGGCGACGGCGCCGGTCCGGACCGGACGGGCCGTCAGGCCGCGGCCCGGGGGAGCCGGGCCGCCGCCTGATCGGTCCGGTCACGGGTTGCGCCGGGGGCGCGGGCCTCGCACCGCGCGCCGCGGAGTGCCGCCCCACGGCCTATCCACGCTCGAGCGGCTGATCGGTCAGCCGAACTGCTGCTCCAGGTCCTTGAGCTTCTGCTCCAGGGAGTCCAGCCGGGGCAGCGGCATGGTCTCCTCCTCCGGTGTCAGGTCGATGCTGCGCCGCACCGGCAGCGCGCCCTCGGTGGCCGGAGCGGCGGGGGTTGTCGCCCCGGAGTCCGGCGAGTTCCGGGAGTCCGGCGAGTTCGGTGAGCTCTGCGAGCTCGGGGAGTCGGGTGACGGTTCTATGACGGGCTCCGAACTTCCCGGCGTCAGCTGCCGGTTGGCGCCCCGGGCCCGCCAGGCGCTGCCCGGCTGACGGCCGATGGCGCGGATCTCGGCCCGCTCCCGGCGGCTGGCCATCCGCTGGCGCTCGCGGTCCAGCGCGGCCTGCCGCTTGTCGTCGCGGACCTCCTCGACCGCCTCGTCCAGGCTGCGCACGCCCTCCAGCAGCATCAACGACCAGGCGGCGTACGTCTCCAGGGGCGCCCGCAGCCAGCGGACCACCCGGATCTGCGGCAGCGGCCGCGGCACCAGGCCCTGCTCGCGCAGGGCGGACACCCGGGTCTGCTTCAGCGCGCGGTCGAACAGGATCGCGGCCGAGAGCGACATCCCGGCGAAGAACTGCGGGGCGCCGACGTGGCCGTAACCCCGGGGCGCGTGAACCCAGTTGAACCAGGCCGAGGCGCCGGCGAACAGCCAGACCAGCAGCCGGGAGCCGAGCGCGGCGTCACCGTGGCTGGCCTCGCGGACGGCGAGCACCGAGCAGAACATCGCGGCGCCGTCCAGGCCGAACGGCACCAGGTACTCCCAGCCGCCGGAGAGCCCGAGGTTCTGCACCCCGAAGCCGACCAGGCCGTGGAAGGACAGAGCCGCGGCCACGCCCGCGCAGCAGAACAGCAGCGCGTAGGCGGAGACCCCGTACATCGACTCCTTGCGGCGGCGGCGCTCCTCGCTGCGCTCCCAGGAGTCGGTCGCACCGGTGGCGGCCGCGGCGGCCGCGGTCCTGGTGCGCAGGAAGGTCACCAGGACGGCGACCGCCACCAGACCGGCCACACCCGTGATGGCCCAGCCCAGTGGAATATCGGACAGTTTCATGGCCGGAACCAGCCTCGCTTTCCCGCCGTGTGACGGCGAGTCACCACTATGGCCGATGGTCGGCGGCCTTTCGGCCGAATCCGGTCCAATGCACTGAGGAGAGGGAATTCCGAACGCGTTGAATCCATACGGTCATATGAAATGACTGAGCCGAATCGGACCCGGAATGCGCTATTCCGGACAGCTCCGCGGACAGCTGAGACAGGTTTCTTCCGGACGCACCGTGTAGAACAGGCAGCAACTGACCCGGGTCCTGGTCCGGGCGGCCGGGCCGTCCGTCAACCGCCTGAAACCCGCCCCGCCGACGAACGGGCGCTCGGACGGGCCGGGCAGCAGTTCGGCCACCTCGGCGGCGGCCCGCTCCTCCTCGCCCAGCAGGCCGCCGAGGAACCACAGCCCCTCGATCACGTCGTCGGTCGCCATCCCCCACAGGGTCCGCGAGCCGCGCCGCATGGCCGGGTGGAAGGCCGTCAGTACGGGGGTGAGCAACTCGGCCAGCGCGGAACGGAGTTCGGACCGCAGAGCGTCCTCGTCCGGCACCACCCGGGCGCCCGGCAGGTGGGCCGCCGGGTCGTCGGGCAGGCAGGCGAAGCCGTCCGGGTGGACGGCGAGCTCCCCGGCCGGGCGGTGGATCGCCACCCGTCCGGCGGGCAGCCGGGGCACCCGGCGCTCCAGGAACCACGGCAGGGTGAGGGCCAGCGCGGCCGGCCAGACGTAGCGGTGCAGGCAGAAGCCGGCCGCCACGTCGGGCCGCAGCAGCTGCCCGTAGTCGGCCAAGGCCAGCGACTGGTCGTGGGCGATGAGCTCCTGACGGACCGATTCCTCAGTCACCAGCGCGGTGGTAGCCACCCAGCCGGGGCCGGTCGGCAGCGGGCCGGTGACGATCCGCAGGCTCGGGAAGACCCGGTGCTGGCGGGCGTAACTGCCGAGCAGCGGCGAGTCGTCGCGGAGAGGGCCGTCGGAGAGGAGGCCGTCGTCGGTGCGGCCGTCGGCGAGGGGGCCGGGCCCGGCGGGGCGGGCCTCGGTGCTGCTGGCGGTCATGCGGGCCCCCGGAGGTGGGCCGGCGCTCGGGGAGCCCGGGGCGGCGGTACGGGCCGGCCCGCGCGGGCGAGCCGGACCTGCCCGGAGTGGGTCTCCCCGGGCAGGTTAGGCTCACCTTAGCTGATGCTCCTTCCGACGTCCCGTCAGCTTCCGCCGTCCGGGGGAGCGGCCGGGGCGGGCACGGTGTCCAGCCGCCGTGCGAGCCAGACCGGCACGCCGCCCAGCGCCTGTACGAGCCGGGCCGCCTCCGCCCGCAGCCGGGCCGCCTCGGCCGGCTCGGAGACCTCGGCCAACGCCGCCAGGGCCGGTGCCACCCCCACCGTGAAGCCCAGCTCCTCACGGATCGTCAGCGAGGTCCGGAAGCCCTCCCTGGCCTGTTCGAGGTCGCCCGCCGCGAGGGCCAGCGAGGCCAGGTGGCGCCAGGTGTAGGAGAGCAGGAGTTCGTCACCTCGCTCGGCCGCGCCGTCGTGCGCGCGCCGGTACGCGATCCAGGCCGCCTGCCGGTCGTGCAGCAGGTTCTCCGCGACCAGTCCGCGCCGGAAGTCCAGCAGCGGACGCCCCGGGGAGTCCGGCGGGAGCAGGGCGGAGGTCCGCCCGAGCGCGGCCTGGGCCTCGTCCAGCCGGTCGCGCGGGCCCAGCACGCTGGCCACGTAGGCCAGGAAGCCGCGTGCGCAGGTGGCCTCGGCGCGCTGGTCCGACGAGGCGGCCAGGGCCTCCGCCGCGCGCAGGGCCTCCTCGCCCTGCTCCCAGTGCGCGGCGGTGAACATGCACTGTTCGATGAGGAGTTCGGCCCGGGAGAGGGCGGCCGAAGGGTCCTCGTGGGCCGCCGGGAGGAGCAGTTCGGCGGCCTCCTGCCAACATCCCCGGGACCGTAGCCGCCAGACCGCGTCCGTCTTGCTGCCCCCCAGAGCTGTTCCGTGCTCCGACAACGCCACCTCCTTGTGTGCGGTGTCCAGCGAGCGGGCATGGCCGCCGTGGCGGCAATTCAACACGGGGGCGAGCTTGTGCACCAGATCACGAGCGCGAGATGATCCGGAATCAACTCCTCCTGATCATCTGGTCCAGACCGGTTCGGGGTGCCGGCCCGGCGGGTCCTCCGTGTGCCGTCAGGAGGTCCAACCCGTCTCCAGCAGGGCCTCGGCGGCGCCGTTGGCCGGCTGCGGGATGCCGGACTCGTCCAGGTGGAACAGCGCTACCAGCAGCTGCTCGCCCCGCACCAGCGCCTGCTGGGTGAAGCCGGAGCGGCTGAACAGCGCCGCCGCGATCTCCTCCGCGTGCAGGGTGCGCAGCCAGAGGCACTCCACCGTGCGCAGGTCGGCCGGCGCCCCGGAGCCGTCCACCTGGGCCACCATCCGGCCGCCCAACAGGGAGACGGAGGAAGTCTCCTGATCCTCCGTCAGCTCCAGGTCGTCGAAGCCCAGCCACTGGAGGTAGCGGGCGGTGGTGAGCACCGCGTCGTCCTCGGAGCGCACCGGGTGCGGGCGGAACGGCGGCCGGTACTCCCAGGCGGACGGCCCGCCCTGGACCGGCACGGTCGGCCGGGGGTCGGCCGGCAGGCCGTCCAGCCCGTCCAGTCCGTCGAGGGCGCGGGCGTCGAACGGCAGTGGGGTGCCGGGGCGTTGGTGCCGGGGGCCGGGGCCGGCGCTCTGCAGCCGGGGGGCCCGGTCCACCGGGAGGCGGACGGTGGCGCCGCAGTTGCAGGTGAACTCGGGCTGGGGCCACTGGTCGTCCCGGCCGCAGTGCGGGCAGCGCATGCTCAGCCAGGAGTCCTCCCAGGAGCGGAACCGGATCTGCACCGGTATGCCGCCGCGCAGCAGCGGCACCCGCAGCCGGGCCCCGCAGGGGCATGGCAGGCTCGGCGGCTCGTACAGGTGCTCACGGCGGCAGGCCGGGCAGCGGATCGGGCTCGCGCCGTGCGGCCGGTCCGCCGCCGGCTCGTCGAAGTCGTCGGGCAGCGGTGCTCCGGGCATCGTGCACACCGTCCGTTCTGGTCGCCTGGCCTGGTCCGTCCCATCGTCCCCGATCCGACCGGCCGTCGGCCCGGATATCGGCAATCCTCAGGGAGAGACCAGGGGCACGTCAGGGGCGCACGGTCCACGCGGGGGCGGCGCGGACGGGGGGCTCAGCCCGCGTCCCAGCGGGCCAGGTCCTCCGGGGTGTCCAGGTCGTCCGGGACGGCCACGTCGCCGCACTCGACCAGCTCGACCGGGTGGGCGGCCAGCAGGGCACGGGCCCCGGCGTCGCCGACCGCTCCGGCGGACGCCTCGGCGAAGTGGCGGGCGCCGATCAGCACCGGGTGGCCGCGCCTCCCGCCGTAGGCGGCGGCGGCCAGTTCGGCGCCGGCCGCGTGGGCGGCGAGCAGCCGGGCCACGGCGGCCGGAGTGACGCCCGGGGTGTCCACCAGCATCACCAGCGCGGCGGTGGCCCCCGGCGGGAGCGCCGCCAGCCCGGCGCGGAGCGAGGAGCCCATGCCGCCCTCCCAGTCGGGGTTGTCCACCAGGACGCTCGCCCCGGTGTCCACCGTGGCCCGGACCTCCTCGGCGGCGGCGCCCAGCACCACCACGGCGCCCGTGCAGCCGCCCGTGCGGACCACCCGCAGGGCGTGCGAGAGCAGCGGGCGTCCCTGACGGGTGATCAGCGCCTTGGGGCGTCCGCCGAGACGGCGCCCGCCGCCCGCCGCGAGGACCAGGGCCGGGACGTTGACAGTGCTCATGCCGCCAGTCTGGTGCCCCTGGGACCGGAGGGGCAGTTGTGCGATCGCACAGGGCGACGCCGCAGGTCAACGCGGTGGGCCGGTGCTTCCGCCGCTGGTGCTCCCCGGGGCCCGGGCCCTGTACTGGGCAGATGGACACCGCACCAAGCCCGCTGGTGGACCGCTTCGGCCGGGTCCACACCGATCTCCGGGTCTCCCTCACCGACCGCTGCAACCTGCGCTGCACCTACTGCATGCCGGCCGAGGGCCTGAACTGGCTGCCCCGCGCCGAGGTGCTCACCGACGACGAGGTCGAACGGCTGGCCCGGATCGCCGTCACCCGCCTCGGCATCACCGCCCTGCGCCTGACCGGCGGCGAGCCGCTGCTCCGCCGCGGCCTGCCCGGCCTGGTCGGGCGGCTGAGCGTGCTCGGCGCCGAGGTCTCGCTGACCACCAACGGGATCGGACTGGCCCGCACCGCCCACGAGTTGAAGGCCGCCGGGCTGCACCGGGTGAACGTCAGCCTGGACACCCTGCGGCCCGAACGCTACGCCGAGATCACCCGCCGGGACCGGATCGCCGACGTCTTCGCCGGCCTGGCCGCCGCCCAGGCCGCCGGGCTGGCGCCGGTGAAGGTCAACGCGGTGCCGGTGCGGGGCGTCAACGACGACGAGATCGTGGAGCTGGTCGAGTTCGCGGCCGAGCACGGGTACCGGATGCGGTTCATCGAGTCGATGCCGCTGGACGCGCAGGGCGCGTGGGAGCGGGACCGGATGATCACGGCGGACGAGCTGCTCGCGGTGCTGACGGAGCGTTGGGAGCTGGTGCCGGTCGGACGGCACGGCAACGCCCCGGCGGAGGAGTGGCGGATCGCCGGCACGGAGGTGGTGGTCGGGGTGATCGCCTCGGTGACGCGGCCGTTCTGCGGCGGCTGCGACCGGGTCCGGCTGACGGCCGACGGGCAGCTGCGGAACTGTCTCTTCGCGACGGAGGAGTCGGACCTGCGGGCGCTGCTGCGGGGCGGCGCGGACGACGACGCCGTCGAACGCGCCTGGCGCAACACCATCGCCCGCAAGGGCCCGGGCCACGACATCGGCTCCGCGGACTTCGTCCAACCGGCCCGGCCGATGTCCGCCATCGGAGGCTGACGCGAGGGTCCGGGAGGGCAGCGACCTCAGGGGCGCGAGGCTCTGCTGATCTGCGGCTCCGCCGCGCGGGCGCGCTGGGGAACGGCAACACGTGCAACTGGCTGACGTGCCCCGATCTCACGCTGGTCCGCCTTCCGGACTCGCGCAGTTCCTCGCGCCCCTGTGGGGCGCTAGCAGCGCGTGCCAGGGGCCGGGAGGGTGCCTGTGGTGAGGTAGGTGTTGACGGCGGTGGTGGTGCACGGGTTCTTGTTGTAGCCGGTGTGGCCCTCGCCCTCGCGGGTGAGGAGGGTGGCGTTGCCGAGTTCGGCGGTGAGCTGCTGGGCCCAGGCGTACGGGGTGGCGGGGTCGCCGGTGGTGCCGACGACCAGGGCGGGGGCGGCGCCGGGGGCCTTGGCGGGGGCTGGCTGCTCGGTGGTGCGGTAGGGCCAGCTGCGGCAGTCCGGGTCGAACAGGTCCTCGTCGGTGTAGCGGGCCGAGATCAGTGGTGCCTCCGCGTGCAACTTCTGCTTGGCGGCGGCGAGTTGCGCGTCGGTGGGCACGTCGGCGCCGGGGTCCGCGCAGTGGATGGCGGTGTAGGCGTCGAGCATGTTGCTGTGCTTGCCGTCCTGGTCGCGGTCGTAGTAGTCGTCGGCCATCGCGAGCAGGTAGTCGCCCTTGTCGCGGATCATCGCCCAGCCGACGGCGTTGCGCAGGTACTCCCAGCTGGCGGCGTCGCCGTAGAGCATGCTCAGGGTGCCGGTCCAGCCGGCGGAGGCGGTGAGCTTGCGGCCGTCCGTGGTGGTCAGCGGCTCCTTCGCGAGGCCGTCCAGGAAGGCGGCCAGCTTGGCCGGGGCCTGCTCGGGGTCCTTGCCGAGGCTGCACTGCTTCTGCTCGGCGCAGTCGGCGGCGAAGGCGCGCAGGGCCTTCTCGAAACTGATGTTCTGCTGGACGGCGTGGTCGAGTTGGGTGAGCGTCGAGTCCACGGCGCCGTCCAGGACGACCCGGCCGGCCTTGTCCGGGAACTGCTCCAGGTAGCGGGAGCCCAGGTAGGTGCCGTACGAGAAGCCGAGGTAGTTGAGCTTGGGCTCGCCGAGCGCGCCGCGCAGGACGTCCAGGTCGCGGGCGGCGTCGCGGGTGCCGACGTGGGGGAGCAGCTTGCCGGAGTTGGCCCGGCAGGCGTCGGCCATGGTCCGGCCGCGGGTGCCGTCGCGGGTGTCGGTGCTGTCGAACTCGTCCCTGGCGCGGTCGTCCAGGCAGTGCACGGCGGTGCTGGCGCCGACGCCGCGCGGGTCGAAGCCGACCAGGTCGTAGCTCTCGCGCAGGCCGTCCTTGCCGAACTCGGTGCCCCGCTGGACCATGCCGACGCCGGAGCTGCCCGGGCCGCCGGGGTTGAGCAGCAGCGAGCCGATCCGCTTGCCGTCCTGGGCGGTCTGACGGCGCGCCAGGGCGATCTCGATGGTCTCGCCGCCGGGGGCCCGGTAGTCCAGCGGGACGCGGAGCCGGGCGCACTGCGCGGTGGACTCGTCGAGCTTCTCGGTCTTCGGGTCGTCGGCGCAGGCGGCCCAGCCGAGTTGCTGGGTGTAGAACGGCCGGAGCGCCGGGTCGGCCTCGCCGGTCGGCTTCGGGGTCGGGCTCGGGCTCGGTGTGGGGCTGGGACTCGGGCTCGGGAGGGCGCTCGCGGTGGTGCTCGGTGCGGAGGCCTCGGTGGAGGAGCCGGAGGTGCAGCCGGCGAGCAGGGCGGCCGCCAGGGCGACGGGGAGGAGACGGCCGGAGAGCCGGACGGTGTTCGCGATCACCGCCCATGGGTATCACCCGACCATCACATTGATCACCTCGTTATCCGCCGCAGAGCCCCAGCATGGTCTTCTTGTCGGCCGGGGCGACCGGGAGTTGGTACTTGAGGGAGACCTGGGCGAAGCGGACCGCGTAGGAGCAGCGGACCGCCTCGTTGGCCGGGAGCCAGGAGGAGGGGCCGGAGTCGCCCTTGGAGGCGTTCTGGGAGCCGTCGGCGGGGATCAGGTTGAGCGGGTCGTTGGCGATCTGGACGCGCTTGGCCTTGGGCCAGGCGGCGGCGCCCTGCTTCCAGTCGTAGGAGAGCGGCATCACGTGGTCGATCTGGATCTTCGTGGCCTGCTGCTTGGTCCACTGCACCGTCTGCCCGGTGTAGGGGTCGTAGATGGTCATGCCGGTGACCACGCAGGCGGAGCCGTCCTTGCGGGCCACCGACCGGCCGTCGCGGGCGAGCAGGTCGTCACGGGTGCCGCAGTCGTTGTGGCCGAACGGGACGCCGTCCACGTTGTCCGTCCACGGCGGGCCGAACTGGTCGCGGTCGTAGCCGGCCTGGGAACCGGGCTCGGCGGTGGTGACCTTGGCGATCAGGTCGCGGGCGGCCTTGCGGTCCCCGTCGGAGGTGATCGGGGCCAGACCGGGCTTGGTGCCGTCCGGGTTCTGCAGCGGGCTGGTGCCCAGGGCGGCGCCGTCGGCGGAGGAGGGGGCCTTGTCCTGGGAGTTGCCGGTGGGGCCGCAGGCGGCGAGGGCCGGGGCGAGCAGCAGGAGCAGGGCGGTCGCGGTGAGTGTGGTCCTGCGGGCGCGCACGGTGTCTTCCCCCGGTCGGTGGTGCGGTCGGTGACGGTGCACCAGCACAGCAGCCGCCTCACGGGGGGTCAAGTCGGCGCGACGGCGCGCCGGCCCGGAGTGCGCAAGCACACACGCGCCCCTCGGCGGGGGAGCTGCCGAGGGGCGCGTGCGGTACCGGGGCGTCAGCTCTTGGGCTGGACCGTCAGGTCGTAGAGCGTGGTGCCGCCGACCGTCTTGGCGGTGAAGTTCGCCGTCACCCAGGAGGCGATCTCGGACGACCAGTTGGAGCCGCCCATGCCGCCGCCGCCCATCCCGCCGCCACCGATGAACCAGTGCACCTTGCCGTCGGCGACGTACTGCTTGAACTGCTCCAGCGAGAGGGAGGGGTCCGAGCCGTTGAAGCCGCCGAGCGCCATCACCGGTTCGCCGCTGGCGAGTTGGTAGCTGGCCTGGTTCTGCGAGCCGACCGCTGCGGCGGTCCAGGTGTACCGGTCGGCGTCCTGCTTGAGCAACTGGGCCACCTCCTCCCTGACCTTGGCGCCGTTGAGCAGGCCGCCCATGCCGCCGCCGCCCGTCCCGCCGCCGAAGCCGAACCGGCCCTCGCCGCCGTCGCGGGGGAACTGGCCGGTACCGCCCGGGAACTGGCCGGTGCCACCAGGGAACTGGCCGCCGCCCTGCGGGAGTTGGCCACCGCCGTTCATCCGCATCCGGGGACCGCCGCCGCCCCCCGGCCCGAAGCCGTTGGCGCCCTCGACCCGGGGACCGGCCGTGACGATGGAGCCGGTGTGCGCGGTCGAGACGGTCTCGGCCGCGTAGGCCGCCGGACCGCCGAGGGCTGCCGCCAGGGCGGCCAGGCCGGCCACCGCGCCGAGCCGGGCGCCGGTACGGCCGGGCAGGTGCAGCACCGGGGCGAAGGCCAGCGCGAGCGCCGCCAGCAGCCCGGCCGCCAGTACGGCCCAGCGCAGCCACGGCACGAAGGTGGAGCTGCGGCCGAGCAGCACGTACGCCCAGACCGCGGTGGTGCCGACGGTGAGCGCCAGCAGCGCCGCGGACGGGACCCGGTGCCGGGCCCGCCAGAGGCCGTCCGCACCCATGCCGACCAGGGCGGCGACCGCCGGGGCGAGGGCCACCGTGTAGTACTGGTGGAAGATCCCCGACATGAAGCTGAAGGTCAGCCCGGTGCAGAGCAGCCAGCCGCCCCAGACCAGGAAGGCGGTGCGGGCGCCGTCGGTGCGCGGGGCGCGGCGGGTGGCCCAGAGGCCGGCCAGCAGCAGGATCAGCGCGGCCGGCAGCAGCCAGGCGATCTGGCCGCCGATGTCGCCGTCGAACAGCCGGGTGATGCCGGTGGAGCCCCACATGCCGCCGCCCTGGCCGCCACCGGGGCGGCCACCGCCGCCGACGCTGCCGGTCTCGTTGCCGGTGATCCGGCCGAGGCCGTTGTAGCCGAAGGTGACGGAGAGGAAGTCGTTGTCCTGCGAGCCGCCGATGTACGGGCGGGAGGAGGCCGGGACGAGTTCCACGACGGCCACCCACCAGCCGGCCGAGACCACCAGGGCCAGTGCGCCGTACAGCAGTTGGAGCACGCGGCGGCCGAGGCCGGTGGGCGCGGCCACCAGGTACACCAGGGCGATGGCGGGCAGCACCAGGAAGGCCTGCAGGGTCTTGGTGAGGAAGCCGAAGCCGAGCATCACGCCGACGAACAGCAGCCAGCGGGTGCTCGCGGTCTCGGTGGCCCGGACGGTGCCGTAGGCGGCCAGGGTCAGCAGCAGCACCAGCAGCGCGTCCGGGTTGTCGAAGCGGAACATCAGCGCGGCCACCGGGGTGAGCGCCAGCACCGCCCCGGCCACCAGGCCGCCGAGCGGGGAGAACCGGCGGCGCACCGTCGCGTACACGGTGGCCACGGTGGCCACGCCCATCAGCACCTGGGGCATCAGCAGGCTGAAGGAGTCGAGGCCGAACACCCGGGCGGAGAGCGCCATCGGCCAGAGCGACATCGGCGCCTTGTCGACGGTGATGAAGTTCGCCGCGTCCGAGGAGCCGTAGAAGAAGGCCTTCCAGCTCTGCGAACCGGCCTGCACGGCGGCCGAGTAGAAGGAGTTGGCCCAGCCGGAGGAGGTGAGGTTCCAGAAGTACAGGACCGCCGTCAGGGCCAGCAGGCCGAGCAGCGCCGGACGGGCCCAGGCCGGGTCGTCCGGGCGTCCGCGCCAGGTGCGGGCCGGGAGGGTGGTGAGCCGGGCGGCCCAGGTGGCCGGGCCCTTGGGGCCGGTGGCCGGCAGCGGGGCGGAGGGGAAGAGCGGGGGGACCTCGGCCCGGGCCGGTGGCGTCGGGGCGGCGGGCGGCACCGGCGGCGGGTAGTTCGCAGCCTCGGGCCACGGTTCGCTGGTCGGAGGAGGGGAACTGGTCGTGGTCATGGGGGCTACGCTCGGGCACCCCGCTGAGATTCTCGTGAAGCCCGGCTGTGAGCCCGGTTCAATCTCCCCCGTGACGCTTCGTCAGGCGGGCCGGACCTGCTGGAACTGCTTGCCGAGCCACTCCAGCGCGGGCGGGATCTCCCTGGTCCAGGTGTGGAAGTTGTGACCGCCGCTCTCCAGGGTGATGGTGGACAGCTTGGTCGGGGCCTGGAAGGCCTTCACCATCTCCTGGGTGGCCTGGTAGTTGTACTCGTTGTAGCTGGTGGCCAGCAGCAGCGACACCGGCTGGGCAGGCCGGTTCTTCAGCAGCCAGAGCAGGTCGTTCTCCTTCTTCAGCTGCTCGTCGCCCTCGAACAGGTCGCCCGTGGTGACGTCGGTCGCGGCCTCGTAGTAGCCGGAGAGCGCGATCGCCGAGCGGTACGAATTCGGCTTGCGCATGGCGAACTTGAGGGCGCAGTAGCCGCCGGTCGAGTTCCCGATCGCGGCCCGCTGCTCGGGCTTGTCGGAGACCCGGTAGGTGGCCGCCACGGCGGTCGGCACGTCCTCGGTGAAGAAGGTCTCGGTCTGCGGGCCCTTGGGGACGTCGACGCACTCGGTGTCCCGGTTGCCGGTCACGGACGGACGCATCATCACCAGGATGGTCGGGGGCAGCTTGCCCTCCCCGATCGCCTCCAGCGTGGAGGAGGGGTAGTTCAGCAGCGTGACCAGCTTCTCGATCGAGCCCGGGTAGCCGGAGAGCACCAGCAGCATCGGGAACTTCTGGTGCTCGTAGCCGGGCTGGAAGTACTGCGGCGGCAGGTAGACGGCCGCGTCGCTGAAGATGCCGGACTTGGTGCCGGTCAGGCTGACCTGCTGGAGCACCCCGGACCGCTCCCGGGCCGAACCCTGGGAGGAGAACACCTTCTCCTCCCAGCGCAGCGAGAGCGAGCCCTTGGACGAGGGCTGCTGGTCGACCACCTTGCCGGGGGACCCGTCCGTCCCGAGCAGGTCGGTCCAGGTGGTGTAGAAGCCGAAGTAGGAGTTGGCCACCAGACCCATCGCGGCCAGCATCGCCACCTGGGTGACGAAGAAGGCGCCGAGCCGTCCGGTCCAGGCCTTCCAGCCCTTCCCTGCCAGCCGTGGCCAGAGCCACATGGTCAGCACGAAGGCCAGCACCGCGAAGGTGACGGCGACGATCTGGATCGGGTTTCCGGTCAGGCTGGGCACTTGCTGATCGTAGATGAGAGATTCCTGGGACTTGCCCGCAGGGGTGGCGGAATGCCCCGTTCCGTGTCGACTCTGCCCGGTTCCGCGCGATTGCTGCCCCGGAGGCCGCACCGGCTCTGCCCTCGCGGCCCCCTGTGCGGCCCGTGCTATAAACGGCCGCATGAGCGAAGCCCTGGCGCGGCGGCCCGCGACGTTGGAGGACGTGGCCCGGGAGGCGGGGGTCTCGCGGTCGACCGTCTCACGGGTGATCAACAACATCCGGAACGTGGACCCCGAGATCCAGCAGGTGGTCCGGGACGCGGTGGCCGCCACCGGCTACGTCCCCAACGCGGCCGCCCGCGCCCTGGTGACCAGACGGGCCGGGTCGGTGGCGCTGGTGGTCTCGGGCACCCCCGGGCAGGGCGAGATCTTCACCGACCCCTTCTTCGGACGGGTCGTCAGCGGGGTCATCGGCGCGCTGCGCCCGCTCGGCGTGCACCCCGTGCTGATGCTGGCGGACGACGCGGCGGCCCGCGAGGAGGTGCTCTCCTTTCTCCGCCAGGGCAACGCCGACGGCGCGATGCTGGTCTCCGCCCGGGCCGGGGACCCGCTGCCGGGGCGGCTGGTGGAGGCCGGGCTGCCGGTGGTGATGTTCGGCGCCCCGCCGGAGGGTCTCGCCGACCGGCTGAGCTGGGTCGACCTGGCCAACGTCGAGGGCGGCCGGCTGGCCGCCGGGCACCTGCGCGAGCGCGGCTGCCGCCGGATCGTCTCCATCGCCGGGCCGTCCGCGCTCGCCGCGGGGCGGGACCGGCTGGTGGGGCTGCGCGAGGTGCTCGGTGACGTGCCGTCGGCCGAAGGCGACTTCGGGCAGGCCAGCGGAGCGGCGGCGATGGCGGAGCTGCTGGCCGGCCACCCGGACCTGGACGGCGTGGTGGCCGCCAACGACCTGATGGCCCGCGGGGCGGTCGCGGTGCTGGCCGAGCACGGCCGGCGGGTGCCGCAGGACGTGGCGGTGGTGGGCTTCGACGACAGCAGCGCGGCGACGGGCGGGCTGCCACTGCTGTCGACGGTGCGTCAGCCGGTGGAGCGGATGGCCGCCGAGATGGCCCGGATCCTCCTGGAACGCATCGCCGACCCGGCCACCGGCCCCGCCTCGGTGGTCTTCGAACCGGAACTGGTCGTCCGCGAGTCCGCCTGACCTCTGCGCCTCCGGGGGCGTCGTAGGGTGAGCCCATGGACGTGGGGGAAGAGTTCCGGCTGGTGGATGTCCCGGCGGGGCGGGTGCTCCTCTCGGACCGCAGGACGCAGCGGAGTTGGGAGGTCGCGGTCGCGGGGTTCGCGCTCTCGGCGGTCCCGGTCACGCAGGAGTCGTACGCCCGGGTGACGGGTCTGCGGCCGGGAGCGGGGACGGGGACGGGGCTGCCGGTCGAGGGGGTCTCCTGGTTCGACGCGGTCGGGTTCTGCAACGCGCTGTCCGAGCGGGCCGGGCTGACGCCGGTGTACCGGATCGACGGCGACGCGGTGGAGTGGGAGACCGCGGCAGACGGCTACCGGCTGCCGACCGAGGCGGAGTGGGAGCACGCCTGCCGGGCGGGCAGCACCGGCCCGCGCTACGGCGAGCTGGACGCGATCGCCTGGTACGCGCGGAACTCGGACGGCCGGGTGCGCCCGGTCGGCGGCAGGAAGCCCAACGCCTGGGGCCTGTACGACATGCTCGGCAACGTCTGGGACTGGTGCTGGGACGTCTACGACGCCGAGGTGTACGGGAGTTACCGGGTGCTGCGCGGTGGCGGGTGGTCGGACGAGCAGTGGAGTTGCCGGGCCTCGGTGCGCCGCCGCAGCCACCCCACCTACCGGATCGACGACGTGGGCTTTCGGATCGCCCGGTCGGGCCGGGGGTAATGCGGAGGTCAACTCCGTCGGGCGGAAAGGGAATTGTTGTGACGATCCGGCCGCACCGGGAATGACTTCCGGCATTCCGGGTGAGGTGGGAGACTCGGGGCATATCCGATGAGAGGAAGCGCGATGGGATTCAAGCGACTGCTGGCCGGGCTCGGAGCCGGTGGGGCCTCGGTGGAGACGGTGCTCACCGACCCGAACGTGGTGCCCGGCGGCACGCTCCACGGTGAGGTGCGGATCCAGGGCGGCAAGGTCGACCAGCGGATCGAGGGGCTGACCCTCAGCCTCCAGGCGCGGGTCGAGGTGGAGAGCGGCGAGGGCGAGCACCACCAGGACATCCGCTTCCAACCGACCAGGCTGGGTGGGGAGTTCGAGCTCAAGGAGGGCGCGCTGCACGCCGTGCCGTTCGCGATCCCGGTGCCGTGGGAGACGCCGGTGACGGCGGTCGGCGGGCAGCAGCTGCGCGGCATGGTGCTCGGCGTGCACACCGAGCTGGCGATCGACCGGGCGGTGGACGCGGGCGACCTGGACCCGATCGTGGTCCACCCGCTGCCGGTGCAGCAGGCGATCCTGGACGCGTTCGGCCGGCTCGGCTTCGGTTTCAAGGGCGCTGACCTGGAGCGCGGCCACATCCGCAACACCCGGCAGCGGCTGCCGTTCTACCAGGAGATCGAGTTCTTCGCGCCGCAGCAGCAGTACCCGGGCCTGAACCAGGTCGAGCTCTCCTTCGTGGCGGACGAGCACGCGGTGGACGTGGTGCTGGAGATGGACAAGAAGGGCGGCCTCTTCACCGAGGGCTCCGACACCTTCCGCTCCTTCACCGTCGCGCACCCGGACGTGAACGCCACCGACTGGGCCGGCTACCTGCACCAGTGGCTCCATTCGGTCGGCGGTCAGCGCGGCTGGCTCTGATCCGGCCCGTCCCGCGCCTACGGTGACGGCATGTCGGTGAGTCGCAGGGCGGTCCTGGGCGGGTTGGCGGCGGTGGGGCTGGCGGGCTGCGGACGGCCGTCGGAGGCACCGCCCGCCGTCCCGTCCACTCCGTCACCCACGTCCACTCCGTCACCCACGCCCACACCGTCCCCCACACCCACGGCGTCCGCCACGCCCGCGCCGTCGCCCGTGGCAGCGGTACTGCCGACCAGGGCGGAGGTGGTCGCCCGGTACGGCGGGCAGCCGGCCGGGCGGTGGGGGACGGACGTGGCCGGGGTGCTCGGCCGGCTGCCGGGGGAGGCGGTCGCGCTCACCTTCGACGCATGCGGCGGCCCCGACGGCAGCGGCTGCGACGAGGCGCTGCTACGGACGCTCCGTCAGCACGCAGTGCCCGCAACCCTGTTCGTGAACGCGCGCTGGCTGGCCGCCGATCCGGGCCGGGCCCGGGAGCTGGCCGCCGATCCGCTGTTCGAACTGGCCAACCACGGCACCGCGCACCGCCCGCTCTCGGTGGACGGCCGCTCCGCGTACGGGATCGCCGGCACCCGCGGCGTCGGCGAGGTCTACGACGAGGTGGCCGGCAACCACCGGGGGCTGGCCGAGCTGACCGGCCGTCCGCCCCGCTTCTTCCGCTCCGGCACCGCGCACTACGACGAGACCGCCGTCCGGGTGGTCGGCGAACTGGGCGAGCGGGTCGCCGGGTTCACCGTGAACGCGGACGCCGGGGCGACCTTCACCCCGGCCCAGGTGCGGCAGGCGCTGGCCGGTGTCCGCCCCGGGGCGATCGTGATCGCGCACGTCAACCAGCCCGGCCACGGCACCGCCGCCGGGTTCGCCGCCGCGCTGCCCGAACTGCTCGGCGCCGGCCGGAGGTTCGTACGCCTCTCGGATGGTGTAGACCACCTGGGTTAGCCGCTAGGGTCTCGGTCAACCACCGGGAGGGGCAGCCATGACCATCACCACCACCAGCGAGCACGTGCGGACCGTCCGGGCCGGGACGGCCACGGGTACGGTGGTCCGCTGCGGGGTCTCCGATGCGATGCTCGCCGAACTGGCCGTCTCCGTCGTGTTCTTCTACGACCACCCGCTGGACGAGGAGCGCCTGGCCGGGGGTCTGGCGGTGGCGCTCGCCCGGGTGCCGCTGTTCGGTGGACGGCTGCGCGGCGGTGCCGACGGGCTGGAGATCGTCTGCTCGGACGCGGGCGTCCCGATGGTCTCGGGGAGTGTCCCGGAGACCCTGGGCGAGGCGCTCGGGCGGATGACCCTGGCCGCCTCCGGCTACGTGGACCACGTCGCGGCCCAGGCCGTGCACGACGGCGAACTCCCGCTGTTCACCGTCAGGTTGAGCCGCCTGGCGGACGGCGGCACGGCGCTCGGCTGCTCCTGGCACCACGTGCTCGGCGACATGCAGACCTTCATGACCCTGATGCGCTCCTGGTCGGCCGCGGTGGAGGGCACCGAGCAGCCCGAGACGCTGCTGGCCGAAGACCGCGAGGCGTACCTGAGCTCGGTGCTGCCCGAGCGGGACTCCGGGCGGCTGGGCTTCCGGATCCCGGACGCCGCGGAGGCCGAGCTGCTGGCCCGCGAGTTCGCCGTCGCCACCCGGGCCAACCGGACCACCCAGGTCTACTTCACCGAGGGCGAGACCGCCCGGCTGCGGGCGGAGTTCGAGGCGGCGGCCGGGCGGCGGCTCTCGGTCAACGACGTGCTCTGCGCCCATGTGGTCACCGCGGTGCGCCGTTTGGACGAGGACCACGAGGCCCGCACCCTGCTGCTGCCGGTGAACGTCCGCCGCCATCTCGGCGTGCCGGCGGGGCAGTCGGGGAACGTGCTGGGCGAGATCGCGCTGAGCTGTCCGGCCGACGCCGACCCGGCCGCACTGGCCGGGGAGATCCGGGCGGCGGTGGACTCCTTCGCCACCGAGCACCTCAGCCTGCGGACCAACCGGGACTTCCTGGCCACCCTGGGCCGGGAGCGGCTGCGCGAGTGCGTCCCGCTCGGCTTCGACCCGGCGGCCAAGACCTTCACGCTCTCCACCTGGTCCCGCTCCGGCGTCTACGACCTGGCCTTCGAGGGGCACCGGCCGATCGCCTTCAGCCCGGCCGCGAGCGTCCAACTCCCGTGGGTCTCCTGGCTGGTGGAGGGCTTTGAGGGGAGCGGGCACCTGCTCACCGTCTCGCTCCCGGTCCGGCTGGCCGGCCGGCTGCGCACCGAGGCGGGGCAGGCCGTGCTGCACTCACACCGGGCGGCCGACGAGCAACTCCCGGAGACCGCCCGGCAGATGAGGAAGCTGGCCTGAGCGCACGGCCCGCCCCCACCTCCGCCGAGGTGGGGGCGGGCCGCCCGTCAGGCAGCCGGGGTCACGGGAAGGAGACCACGGTGGACGGGGTGGTGCCGGTGCCCGAGGTGCCGGGGCCGGTGGAGTTGACCACGTGGTTGTACTGGCCGTTGCCGCCCAGCGAGACCACCGAGAGGTCGTGGAACTTCACGCCCGGCCGGGCCGGGGCCTCGAAGCCGTGCTCCTGACGGATGGTCGGGTCCACGTTGTAGTAGCAGTAGCTGCCCAGGCCCCAGCCCTCGTGGGTCTGGACGTCCGGGCCGACCCGGTAGGCGGCGTAGCCCTGGGTCGAACCGTTCTGCACCGCGGCCTGGTTGGGGGCGTCGTAGGACTTCTCGTTCTGGAAGAAGATCGTCCTGCCGCGCTCGCCGAACCACTGCACGTCGTACTTGTTGAAGTGCTCGACGAACAGGCCGCTGGTCAGCACGTCGTCGCCGTTCACGATCAGGCCGTAGTCCGAGCGGTTGGTCTCCCAGCCGACGCCGTCACCGTGGTCGGCCCGCCAGAGCCAGGTGTGGTCCACGATCACGTCGTCGCTGTTGACCACGACCGCCGTGGTGGCCTTGCCGGCGCCCGCGCCGCCGACCCGGACGAAGACGTCCTGCACGGTGGTGGGGTTGGCGGTGTGGTCGGCGGAGGCGCCGGTGGGGCCGACCTCCAGCAGGGTGGGGGAGTTGACGGTGCCGGCGTCGATCAGGAAGCCGGCCAGCTTCACGCCGTCCACGTCGGCGACCTTCATCGCGGTGACGCCGTTGTCCGGGACCAGGGTGGCCAGGCCGAGGCCGAGCACCACGGTGTCCGGCCGGGTGACGCTGATGGTCTGGTCGACGTGGTAGACCCCAGGCGTGAACAGCAGGTTGAGGCCTTGGGCCAGCGCCGCGTTGATGGTGGCCGCGGTGGCGCCCGCCTTCACCACGTAGAACTGCGAGAGCGGGACCGAGCTGCCCTGCGGGGTTCCGTTGCCCCAGCTGGTGCCGCGCGCGTCGGTCCGCTTGGCCGGGACGAAGACCTTGTAGTCGGCGCCGTCCAGGTAGAGGAAGGGCTTCTCCCGGGAGACCGGGGTGGTGTCCAGGGTGGTGTAGGCGGGGTTCGGGAAGCTCTGCGCGGGGGCGCCCTGGACGCCGGAGAAGACCTGGTTCCAGACCGAGTTGGAGAAGCCGCCGATCGAGCTGTCCCGGGTGTACCACTGCTGCTGCGAGTAGTTGCCGATCTGCCCGTCGACCTTGCTGTCGGCGATGTACCCGCCGCTGGCCCAGCCGTAGCCGTTGGGCGCCAGGTTGAGCCCGCCCTTGACGTGCATCCGGCGGAACGGGGCGGCTTGGGCGACGGCCCAGCGGTCGGTGCCGCTGACCGGGTTGAGGGCCAGGTTCTCGGTGGAGCGCCAGAAGTTCTGGGTGGCGTTGCCGTTGAACCAGCCGGCGTCCACGGTGACGTCGCCGTTGATGGTGGTGTCGTCGGGGGAGAGGCCGAGGCCGCTGACCGAGGTGTAGAAGCCGACCTGGGCGTTGAGGTTGTTGTACGTGCCCGGCTTGAACAGGAACTGGTAGCGACCGCTGCCGAACTGGGCCGACTCCTGCTGCTGGAAGACCTGGTCCAGCCTGGCCTGGATGTCCGGGGTGGACGGGTCGAAGACGATCACGTTGGGGCCGAGGTCGCCACCGCCCTGGATCGGGGGCAGGCCGGTGCCGGTGTTGACCTTGAAGTCCCAGAGCGAGTAGCCGTACCCGGTGCCCCGGGTCAGGCCGTTGAGCCGGACGTACCGGCCGGAGCCGGAGACGTCGAGGGTCTCGGTGCCGCCGGTACCGTTGGTGGTGGTCTTGACGGTGGCCCAGCTGCTGCCGTCGGCCGAGGTCTGGATCTGGTACGACTTCCCGTACGCCGCTTCCCAGTTGAGCACCACCCGGCAGAGCTGCTGCACGGAGCCGAGGTCCACCTGGAGCCACTGCGGGTCACTGGCGGCCGAGGCCCAGCGGGTGCCGGAGTTGCCGTCGGTGGCGGCGGAGGCCGGGGTGCCCGCGTTCTCGGTGGAGGAGGCCGTGGTGGGGCGGCCCTGGGCGGCGTCGGTGGCGGAGCAGGTGGAGCCGCCGGTCTGCGAGCCGAAGACCTGGAACTCCCAGAGCGAGTAGCCGTAGCCGGTGCCCCGGGTCAGGCCGTTCATCCGGACGTAGCGGCCGGTGCCGGTGACGTTCAGGGTCTCGGTGCCGCCGGTGCCGTTGCTGGTGGTGTGGACGGTGGTCCAGCTGACACCGTCGGCCGAGGTCTGGATCTGGTACGACTTCCCGTACGCGGCTTCCCAGTTGAGCACCACCTTGCTGATGGTGGCGGTGGCGCCGAGGTCCACCTGGAGCCACTGCTGGTCGCTCGCGGCCGAGGACCAGCGGGTGGCGGTGGAGCCGTCCACGGCGAGGGCGGCGGCGGTCCCGCCGTTCTCGGTGGAGGAGGCGGTGACGGCCTTGCCCTGGGAGATCAGGGCGTCGGCCGCGTGGGCGGTGGTGCCGGGCAGGGCGAGCAGTGCTCCGGAGAGCAGTGCCAGCGTGGTGGCGGTCGCGGCTGTACCGCGTGCCGAGGTGAGCCTCACGGGCTTCTCCTGCGGTGGGTGGGGGGTGGGGGTCGGGAGGCGCGGGCGGTGGACACGGACACACCGGCGGATCTTTGGAGAGCGCTCCCCGGTGGGAGTGTGGAGGGCCCAACTCGCGCCTGTCAAGCACCCGGTGACGACCTGACGTACCGCCGGCCGGTCGGCACCCGGCCAGACGTGTACGGTCAAGTCGTCCTCCCCGTAGGGGAGTTGTCGCAGGTCGGGACGGCTACGCCGGGGCCGGCCGGCGGAGTTCGCCGCCCGAGGTGAGGAAGTGGGTGAGCGGCAGGGTGGCCGCGCCCACGGTGACGGCGTCCGGGCCCAGGCGGCCCAGGGTGATGGTGGTCTGGGCGCGCGGGAAGTGCAGCGCGTACTCGGTGGTGGCGGCCTCGATGCCCGGGAGCAGCCGCGGCCCGAGCAGCAGGCCGGCCCAGCCGCCGATGACGATCCGCTCGGGGTTGAACAGGTTGACCAGGTCGGCGATGGCCGCGCCCAGGTACTCGGCGGCCTCCGCGAGCAGTGCCTCCGCCGCCGGATCGCCGGCCTCGGCCGCGGCCAGCAGTGCGGCCAGGCCCTCCTTCTCGGAGCTGCCGGGCGGCGCCGCGCCCCACCGCTCGACCAGCGCCTCCGCGCCGACGTAGGCCTCCAGGCAGCCCTTCGAGCCGCAGCGGCAGCGCCGCCCGCCGACGTGCACCTTGGTGTGGCCCCACTCGCCCGCGCTGCTGGTGGCGCCCCGGAAGCGGGAGCCGTCGGCGATCACGCAGGCCCCGACGCCGGAGCCGAACAGCGCCACCACCGCGTGCCGCGCGCCCTGCCCCGCGCCGAACCACATCTCGGCCTGGCCCAGGGTCTTGGCGCCGTTGTCCACGTAGAGCGGCAGGTCGGTGCCGGCCCGCAGCAGCCGCCCGAGCGGGACGGCGTCCCAGCCCACGGTCTGGCTGTGCACCACCACGCCGTACCCGTCCGAGCCGGGGTCGCCCTGCTCGACGATGCCGGGCACGCCGACGCCGACGCCGAGCACGGTCGCCCGGTCCACGCCGGTCCGCTCCAGCACCTCGGTGATGCCGGTGAGCATCAACTCGACCACGTGGTCCACGTCGTGGCCGTGGTCGGAGAGCGGGTGGTCGCTGGCGGCCAGCTCGGTCAGGGCCAGGTCGAAGAGCGCGACCCGCACCTGGGTCTCGCCCACGTCCACCCCGATCAGGTGTGCCCGGTCGGGCGTGACCTGGAGCAGGATCCGGGGGCGGCCGCCGTCGGAGTCGACCGAGCCGCACTCCTCGACCAGCCCGTCGGCGATCAGTTCGCCCACCACGTTGCTGACCGAGCCGCCGCTCAGGCCGCTGATCCGCCCCAACTCCTGTCTGCTCAGCGGACCTTCGAAGTACAGCCGGTGCAACAGGGTGGAACGGCTGCCCCGTCGCAGGTCACGGACGGTCTGCTTGCCTCGCTCTGTCATGTGGTCTCCCTCCTGGCCTGAATCTATCGCTGCGCGGACTCTTGACGCCAGCTTTTCTCACACGTTAAATCACGGTCCGAAGTAAGCATCTGAGCTAGTAACACTCGTCCGAGAGGGACACGGTCATGCGCTTCCACCGTCTCGCCGCAGCCACCGCCCTGGTCTCCGTCCTCACCCTGACCGCGACCGCCTGCGGCGGCGGGTCCTCCTCCGAGGGCGGCGACAACAGCGCCCCGAAGGAACTCACCTACTGGGCCAGCAACCAGGGCACCAGTCTGGAGAACGACAAGCAGGTCCTGGAGCCCGAACTGAGAAAGTTCGAGCAGCAGACCGGCATCAAGGTCAAGCTCGAGGTCGTCCCCTGGTCCGACCTGCTGAACCGCATCCTGGCCGCCACCGCCTCCGGCCAGGGCCCCGACGTGCTGAACATCGGCAACACCTGGTCCGCCTCGCTCCAGGCCACCGGCGCCCTGCTGCCGTTCGACGAGGCGACCTTCGGCAAGATCGGCGGCAAGGACCGGTTCACGCCGTCCACCATCGCCTCCGCCGGGGCGGCGGGCAAGGACCCGGCGGCCGTTCCGCTGTACTCCATGGCCTACGGCCTGTACTACAACAAGAAGCTCTTCCAGCAGGCCGGCATCGCCCAGCCCCCCGCCACCTGGGACGAGCTGGTGACGGACGCCCAGAAGCTCACCAAGGACGGCAAGTTCGGCCTCGCCATCGAGGGCGGCAACGTCTCGGAGAACGTCCACCACGCCTTCGCGTTCGGCAAGCAGCACGGCGCCGACTGGTTCGACGCGGCCGGCAAGCCCGCCTTCGCCACCCCCGAGGCGGTCGCGGCGGTCAAGCAGTACGTCGACTTCATCGCCAAGGACAGGATCGCCGCCCCGGGCAACGCCGAGTACGCGGCCAACCAGTCGGTGACCGACTTCGCCAGTGGCAAGGCCGCGATGCTGATGTGGCAGGCCGCCGGCGCCTCGCTCAAGTCGCACGGCATGGCCCCCGAGGACTACGCCGTCGCGCCGATCCCGCTCCCGGCCGGGGCGAGCGGCGCCAAGGCCACCACCTCGATGGTGGCGGGCATCAACCTGGCGGTCTTCAAGAACACCAAGAACACCGACGGCGCCCTGCAGTTCGTGAAGTTCATGACCAGCAGCGAGGAGCAGGTCCAGCTGAACAAGACCTACGGCTCCATCCCGCCGGTCAAGGACGCCCAGGCCGATCCCGCCTTCTCCACCCCGGAGTTGAAGACCCTGGCCACCGTGCTGCAGACCAGCGCCGCCCCGCTGCCGCAGGTGGCCAACGAGAGCCAGTTCGAGACCCTGGTCGGCACGGCGGTGAAGAACCTGCTGGCCGCCGCCGCCTCCGGCAAGCCGGTCACCGAGGAGTCGGTGAAGGCCGAACTCACCAAGGCCCAGCAGCAGATGCCGGCGAACTGACCCGATGCGACAGCGATTCGGCCGACGTGCCCTGCCCTACCTGCTCCTGCTCCCGGCGCTCGCCCTGGAGCTGCTGATCCACCTGGTCCCGATGGTGGTCGGCATCGCGATGAGCTTCAAGCAGCTCACCCAGTTCTTCATCCGGGACTGGTCGGCCGCGCCCTGGTCCGGCCTCGCCAACTACCGCGTGGCGGTGGACTTCGACGCACCGATCGGCCGGTCGCTGCTGCACTCCTTCTGGGTCACCTGCCTGTTCACCGCCCTGGCGGTCGGGCTCTCCTGGCTGCTCGGGACGGCGGCGGCGATCTTCCTCCAACAGGAGTTCCGGGGGCGGGGGTTGCTGCGCACCGTGTTCCTGGTGCCGTACGCGCTGCCGGTCTACGCGGCGGTGATCACCTGGTCGTTCATGTTCCAGCGGGACACCGGCCTGGTGAACCACCTGCTGGTGGACCAGCTGCACCTGCTCGACGAGAAGCCGTTCTGGCTGATCGGCGAGAACAGCTTCTGGGCCCTGGTGGTGGTCGCGGTCTGGAAGACCTGGCCGTTCGCCTTCCTCACCCTGATGGCCGGCCTGCAGAACATCCCGCGCGAGCTCTACGAGGCCTCGGCGATCGACGGGGCCGGCGTCTGGCAGCAGATCCGCCGGATCACCCTGCCCTCGCTGCGGCCGGTCAACCAGGTGCTGGTGCTGGTGCTCTTCCTCTGGACCTTCAACGACTTCAACACCCCCTACGTGCTGTTCGGCAAGTCCGCCCCCGAGCAGGCCGACCTGATCTCCATCCACATCTACCAATCCTCCTTCGTCACATGGAACTTCGGCTCCGGCTCGGCCATGTCCGTGCTGCTGCTGCTCTTCCTGCTGCTGGTGACGGCGGTCTACCTGTTCGTCGGCTCGCGTCGGAGGGACGCCGATGCTTAAGCCTCCTTCGTCCTTCCTGTGGGCCCGCCGGGTGTTCCTCACCCTGCTGACCGCGTTCGTGCTCGGGCCGGTGCTGGTGATGCTCAGCTCCTCGCTCAAGCCGCTGCGGGACGTACAGGGCCCGTTCCGGTGGATACCGAGCGAGCTGACGCTCCGTCCGTACGTGGACATCTGGACGACCGTCCCGCTGGCCGACTACTTCGTCAACTCCCTGATCGTGTCGGTGAGTGCGACGCTCTGCTCGGTGGCCATCGCGGTCTTCGCGGCCTACGGGGTGAGCCGCTACCGCTTCCGCGGGCGCAAGCTCTTCACCGTCACGGTGCTCTCCACCCAGATGTTCCCCGGCATCCTCTTCCTGCTGCCGCTCTTCCTCATCTTCGTGAACCTCGGCAACGCCACCGGCGTCGCCCTCTACGGCAGCCGAGGCGGGCTGATCCTCACCTACCTCACCTTCTCGCTCCCGTTCTCGATCTGGATGCTGGTCGGCTACTTCGACTCCATCCCAAGGGACTTGGACGAGGCGGCGGCGGTGGACGGCTGCGGCCCGCTGCGCACCCTGCTGCGGATCGTGGTCCCCGCGGCCACCCCCGGCATCGTCGCCGTCTCGGTCTACGCCTTCATGACCGCCTGGGGCGAGGTGCTGTTCGCCTCGGTGATGACCAACCGGACCACCCGCACGCTCTCCGTCGGGCTCCAGGGCTACGCCACCCAGACCGACGTGTACTGGAACCAGGTGATGGCCGCCTCGTTGGTGGTCAGCGTCCCGGTGGTGGCCGGCTTTCTCCTGCTGCAGCGCTATCTGGTCGCCGGCCTCACCGCCGGGGCCGTCAAGTGACCCTCTCCGAAAGGCTTTCTGACATGGAACTCCGTTCTCTCCCCGACGACTTCGTCTGGGGAGCGGCCACCGCCGCCTACCAGATCGAGGGCGCCGTCGCCGAGGACGGCCGGGCCCCGTCGATCTGGGACACCTTCTCCCACACCCCGGGGAAGGTCGACAACGGCGACACCGGTGACGTGGCGTGCGACCACTACCACCGCTGGCCGGAGGACCTCGGCCTGGCCACCCGGCTGGGCCTCGGCGCCTACCGCTTCTCGATCGCCTGGCCCCGGGTGGTGCCGCAGGCCGACGGCGTGGTCAACCCGGCCGGGCTGGCCTTCTACGACCGGCTGGTGGACGCCCTCCTGGAGGCCGGCATCACGCCCTTCCCGACCCTCTACCACTGGGACCTCCCGCAGGCCCAGCAGGACCGGGGCGGCTGGGCGGAGCGGGCCACCGCCGAACGCTTCGGCGAGTACGCGGCGGTGGTCGCCGAGCGCCTGGGCGACCGGGTGACGCACTGGGCCACTCTCAACGAGCCGCTCTGCTCGGCCTGGATCGGCCACCTGGAGGGCACTATGGCCCCCGGCCTCACCGACCTCACCACCGCCGTCCGGGCCTCCTACCACCTCCACCTCGGCCACGGCCTCGCCGTCCAGGCCCTGCGGGCCGCCGTCCCGGGCGCCCGGATCGGCATCGTCAACAACCTCAGCCCGATCCTGCCCGCCTCCTCCTCGGCCGCGGACCTGGCCGCCGCCGTCCGGGCCGACGGCCACATCAACCGGTGGTGGCTGGACCCGGTCTTCGGCCGGGGCTACCCGGAGGACATGGTCAAGCTCTACGGGGTCGAACTCCCGGTCCAGGACGGCGACATGGAGCTGATCGGCGCGCCGCTGGACTGGATCGGCCTGAACTACTACTTCCGCCAGTTCGTCACCGACGACCCGTCCGGCCCGGCGCCGGGCTTCCGCCAGGTGCGCGGAGCGAACGCCGAACACACCGCGATGGACTGGGAGGTGCACGCCCCAGGCCTCGAAGAGCTGATCCTCCGTCTCTCCCGTGAGTACGGCGCCGCCAAGATCTACGTCACCGAGAACGGCTCCGCCTACGCCGACACCGTCACCCCCGAGGGCGCCGTCCACGACCCCGGCCGCACCGCCTACCTGGAGCAGCACCTCGCCGCCTGCGACCGCGCCGTGGCCCAAGGCGCTCCGCTGGCGGGGTACTTCGCCTGGTCCCTGCTGGACAACTTCGAGTGGGCCTACGGCTACGACAAGCGCTTCGGCCTGGTCCACGTCGACTACGAGACCCAGCGACGGACCGTGAAGACCAGCGGCTTGCGCTACGCCGAACTCATCGCCGCCCACCGCAGCCGCTGAGCTCCGGAGGGGCCGGTCGGGCGAGCGCCCTGGCCGGCCTTCCGCGTTCGGCTTCCGACTCCGGTCGTAGACTCCAGGGAGTCCGGAGCCGAGGAGGGGCAGTGGAGGCATGGATCTCCGTACTGGGTGGGGACCCGGTGCACGAACTTCAGGAACTCGACGGGTGGTTGAACGAGGAGCCGGAGCTGCGGGGGATGGTGCGGCCCCGGGTCGCGCCGCCGGGCCACGGTGAACTCGGCTCGCCTTACGACGTGTTGATCGCGGCGATCGGCAGCGGTGGGGTCGTCACCGTCCTGGCCGGATCGCTGCACGGCTTCCTGACCCGCCCGCGCGGCGCCGACGTGCGGATCTCGGTCTCCTCCCCGAACGGCCGGAGCGTCGAGCTGGAGGCCCAACGGGTCGAGGACGTGGAGGCCTTGTTGCGCCAGGTGATCGCCGCCACGGAGGTGTCCGGCGAGGCCGAAGTCGAGGGCGGCGGAAGGCGCGAGGTCGAGGCGTGAGCAGGGCGGTCGACCCGGAGCGGTCGCGGGTGGTGCTGGTCGGCACCTCGGTCCACGGTGACGAGCGGCTGCCCGATCTGGAGGTGGTCGCGGCCGGAGTCGCTGACCTGGCCCGGGTGTTGACCGACCCGGGGCTCGGCGGATTCCCGGCGGAGCACTGCCGCACCGTGCCGCCGGACGCCGACCTGGCCCGGGTGGGGGAGGAGTTGGCGGCCGCCGCCGAGGAGGCCGAGGACCTGCTGCTGGTCTACTTCGCCGGGCACGGCCTGATCGACCGGCGGGGCAAGCTCCACCTGGGCCTGGCCGGTACCCGCGTCGACCGGCTCCCCTACACCGCCCTGCCCTTCGAGGCCGTCCGGGAGACCTTCCTGGACAGCCGGGCGGAGAACCGCGCGCTGATCCTGGACAGCTGCTTCAGCGGCCGGGCGGTGGGTCGTCCGATGGCGGGGCCGGCGCAGCCCTACCTCGCCGAGCTGGAGGTCTCCGGTGCCTTCACCCTCACCTCGGCCCCGGCCAACCGGGCTGCCCTGATGCTGGACGGGGAGCCGCACACGGCGTTCACCGGGCGGCTGCTCCGGCTGCTGGAAGAGGGCAGCCCGCAGGCCGGTCCGATGCTCACCCTGGCGGACCTGTTTCGGCACCTGCGTTCCCAACTCGCCGCCGAGGGTCTCCCGTTGCCGCAGCACCTCGGCACCGACACGGCCGGTGAGCTGGGACTGGTCCGTAACCGGCAGGTGAGGACGGGCGGTCGGCCTCCGGTGGGGCAGACGCTCCCGGTCCTGGTGCACGCAGCCGTCACCGGGCCGGCCTCGCCGGAGCGGAAGGCGGTCCCCGAGGTCGCGGAACGGGCGATCGAAGAGGCACTCCGGCAAACCGCCCGGGCGGACACCAAGCAGCTGCGGCGCATCCTCCTCGCCTCCGTGGCCCCGGTGGTCGCCAGGGTCTCGGTCGAGCAGGCCCTGGGCATGGCCGCCACCGTCTCCGACCCGGACCGACGGCAGTCGATCACGGCGGACATCGCCGTGGTGCTCGCCGCCGAGGACCCCTTCAGGGCCATCGACATGGCACAGAGCCTCTGGGAACCGTACCGGACCGAGGCCATCGCGGAGAGCGCCCGGGTCGACGGCCAGCGCGACCGGAAGGACGGGCTGTACCTGCTGGACACCTATCTCCTGTCCGACTGGAGTCCGAGCCGGAAGAGTGCGGTCTCCTGGGAGGACGTGGTGCGCTCGGTCGCGGCCTTCGCGCCGGACCGCGCGGAGGAGCTCGCCGACGCCCTGCCGGAGGGCTACTCCCGCACCGTGGCCCGCGCCCGTGTCGCCCTGGCCCTGGCGACAGCAGACCCCGGCCGCGCCCTCCGGCTGCTGCCCGACCGCTGCGGACCCTGGGAGACGCCCTCCGTCGCCGAGGCGCTGGCCACCGTCGACCCGGACCGAGCGCTCGCCTTCCTCGCCCCCCATGCGGACCAACAGCCTTACTCCCACGCGCTGGTGGGCGTCTGCCGCGCGGTGGCCGCCACCGATCCCGGGCGGGCCGTCCACCTCGCCGACACCATCGCCGAACGCTCCTGCCGGGCCGAGGCCCTGGCCGCCGTGGCTGCCGTGGCCGGCGCCGCCGACCCGGACCGTGCCGTGGAGATCATCCGCACCATCGGCGACTCCAAGGTCGAGCAGGCCGCCCGCGCCGATCTGGCCCCCGTCCTCGCCGCCACCGACGCGCACGGCGCGATGGCCCTGGCGGGCACCGTCACGGACAGCCCCTGGACGGTGTACGCCCTCTCCGGGACCGCCGCCGTCCTGCTCGGCGCCGGCCACCGCCGAAGGAGTGCCACCACCCTCGCAGCAGGTCTCCGCTGAACCGCGGGGACGGCGGCACCGCACCGGCTACAAACCCGGGATCTGCCGGGCGGCGAAGGCCTGACGGACCGTCGCCGCCGCCTGGTCGCCGTACATGGTGCGGGCGGTGGCCACGGTGGTGAGGGCGGCGGCGGAGAAGGAGGTGTCGGGGGCGAAGGAGAACTGGGCGTTGACGATCAGGCGGTCGGCGGTGCGGGGGCCGAGGGCCTTGCGGATGTCGTAGAGGGCCTGGGACCAGATCTCGCCGTCGGCGTGCACCTCGCCGACGCGGTCGGCGTAGACCTTGCCGGTGTCGAGGCGGCGCAGGCAGTGCGGCGTGGTGGTGGTGTAGGAGGTGGAGTCCCAGTCGCCGACGCAGGCCTGGTCGGTGCGGCCGGTCCAGCCGTAGCGGGCCTGGGCGGCCTGACCGACCGTCAGGGCGAGGTAGTCGCCGAAGGCCTCGCCGATCGAGCCGGCCTCCGGCGAGCTGCCGAAGCCGGGGACCTGGGCCTCGTGCACCGCGTGGCCGTACTCGTGGACGATCACCTCGGCGTCCTCGGCGTCGTCCACGCCGCCCTTGCCGAGGCGGATCTCGTCCTTCTTGTCGGTGAAGAAGGAGTTGTCCGAGCCCCACTGGTTGAGCCGGACCTGCTGGACTTTGTCGTTGGCCCCGCGCAGCTCGCTGCCGAAGCCGAGGCCCTGGAGGTACTCCTGTGCCTCGTTGACCCAGAAGTACGCCATCACCTGCTCGAACTGGTCGGCGCTGCGGGTGTACCGGAAGTCTCCGGTGGCCGAGCGCGCGGGGGTGCCGGTCTCCGAGCGGACCGCCGCCCACCGCCCGGAGAGGCCGCCGCTCGCGTCGAGGTTGCGCAGCGCCACGGTGGCGTAGGCGGAGGCCGGCACGGCGGAGTCGGCGTCCTTGGAGTCGGTCAGCGACTGGTCCCCGGTGGCCTGCACGGGGTTGACCCGGAACACCTGGCCCACGGGCGCGGTGGCGGGAGCGGCGACGGCCGGGGCGAGCGGCACCGCGAGGGTGGCCAGGGCGGCGGTGGTGGCCAGGGCGAGGCGGGAAGCGCGGGTGGTGCGGGACAAGGCTCCTCCAGGGCGGGCTGGGGCGAGGGTGCTGGGGCCAGGGTGCTGCGGCCCCGACCGATCGGTCGGGGCCGACGGCGGGGATCATGCCGCATCGCCGGAGGATTGGACAGACCTTGGACGGAACCCGCCGGTCGGCCCCTAACGCGCACGCCCCGCCGCCGGGTTAGGGGGTTGCCAAACGGTTTTCGGGCCGCCGAGACTCCAAGGAGGCCGGAGCGGAGGAGGGGCAGTGGAGGCGTGGATCTCGGTGCAGGGCGGGGACCAGGTACGCGAACTGCGGGAGCTCGGGGCGTGGTTGGAGGACGAACCGCTGCTGCGGGGCCGCATCAGGGCCCGTGCCGTGCGGCACTGGCGGGGTGAGCTCGGCACGCCCTACGGCGTGCTGGTCGGGGCGGTCGGCGGCGGCCGGGCGATCGGCGCGCTGGCCGACTCGCTGCACGCGTTCCTGGCCAGGCCCCGCGCGGCCACCGTGCGGATCGCGGTCTCCGCGCCGGACGGGCGCACCGTGGAGCTGGCGGACCAGGGACCCGAGGAGGTCGAGGTGCTGGTGCGCGGAGTGCTCACCGCCGCCCACTGGCCGGCCGTGGACGGGGTGCTCGCCTCCTGAGGATCCGTCAGTACCCGCTCCGTCCGTATGATCGTCGGGATCAGGATCCGGGGGAGTGGGGGCGTCGTGGCGGAGCAGCGTGTGGTGGTCGTCACCGGGGGCGGGACGGGGATCGGGGCGGCCACCGCCCGGGTGCTGCGGGCGGCGGGGCACGAGGTGGTGGTGTCCGGGCGGCGGCGGGAGCCGTTGGAGGTGGTGGCGGCGGAGACCGGGGCGGTGGCGCACCCTGCGGACGGCACGGACGAGCGGCAGGTGGCGGGGCTCGTCGCGGCGACGGTGGAGCGGTTCGGGCGGCTGGACGGGCTGGTGCTGAACGCGGGGACCGGGCGGCCCGGGGCGGTCGGGGAGCTCGCGCTCGAGGACTGGGAGGCGGTGCTGCGGACCAACGTGACCGGGCCGTTCCTGGTGCTGCGGGCGGCGCTGCCGCACCTGCTGGCCGGTGACGGGGGGTCGGTCGTCGGGGTGGCCTCGGTCTCCGCGCTGCGCAACGGGCACGGCAACGCCGCGTACGCCACCTCCAAGGCCGCGATGCTCCAGCTCTGCCGCTCCGTCGCGGTGGACTACGGGCGCCGGGGGCTGCGGGCCAACGTGGTCTGCCCCAGCTGGGTCCGGACCGAGATGGCCGACCGTCCGATGGGCCGCCTCGCGGAGCTGTCCGGGCACGACTCGCTGGACGCCGCCTATGCGGAGGCCACCCGGCTCAACCCGCTGGCCCGGCCCGGCGATCCGGCCGAGGTCGCCGAGGCCGTCGCCTGGCTGCTCTCCCCGGCCGCGAGCCTGGTCAACGGCGCCGTCCTGAACGTCGACGGTGGCATCAGCGCGGTGGACCCGGGCACCGTCCCGTTCGCCTTCGGCGTCGTGCCCCGGCAGGGCTGACGCACCCTCAGGGACGGCGGCGAGGCCGAGTTCCGTCAGCGCCATTGAAAAGCAATGTGACGTGTGCCATTTTACCTCGCAGGCCCGCCGCTGGCGGGCGTCTACTCCACCCCCCAGGGAGTGAACCTTGCGTGCCATCACCAGCACCCTGCTGACCGCAGCCCTCGTGGCCGTCCCCCTCACCGCGGCCCAGGCGGCCCAGGCCGCCCAGCCCACGAAGCCCACCGAGCTCACGTCCGCGCAGGCCGTCGCGGACCCGTCCCAGCGGCCCGCCCACGGCAGCGGCCAGGGCACCCCCGGCCTGGCCGCTGCCGTGGGCGGCAGGCTGGAGTCGCGGATCCTGCCGATCGTCCACACCTGCAGCCCGTCGCTGCGGATCCGGGCGCAGGAGATGACGGCCGACCAACTGGCCGCCACCTGCAACAGCCTGGCCAACCAGGACGCCTACTTCCACGGCGTGGTCAAGGACTCCGGGCCGGTCGCCAACGACCTCAACACCACCCTCGAGGTCGACGTCTTCAACTCCAGCGCCGACTACAAGTCCTACGCCGGGAAGATCTACGGCATCAACACCAACAACGGCGGCATGTACCTGGAGGGCGACCCGGCCAAGGCGGGCAACCAGCCGCGGTTCATCTGCTACGAGCGCACCGACGTCAGCCCCGGCTGGCAGATCTGGAACCTCAACCACGAGTACACCCACTACCTCGACGGCCGCTTCGACCTCTACGGCGACTTCAACGCCAGCCAGACCACCCCGACCGTCTGGTGGGGCGAGGGCATCGCGGAGTACGTGTCCTACTCCTACCGCGGCGTCACCTACGCCAACGCGGTGGCCGAGGCGGGCAAGCACACCTACGCCCTCCGGACGCTGTTCGACACCACCTACGACAACACCGACACCAACCGCACCTACAACTGGGGCTACCTGGCCGCCCGTTACATGGTCGAGAAGCACCCGGCCGACGTCGCCACCGTCCTCGGCCACTACCGCACCGGGAACTGGACCGCAGCCCGCACCTTCCTCACCTCGCTCAACTACGAGAGCGACTGGAACACCTGGCTGACCGCCGTGGCCGCCGGCGCCTGACCCCTGACCCCCACCTCCGCCGTGCCCGGACGTCCCCTCCGGCCACGGCGGAACCGGCCCGACGGCCGCCGACCTTTGGTTGCACGGGCTCATGAGCGCCATCCTCACCAGTGTGATGGCCGTCCTCGGCACCCTGTTCGGGTCTCTGCTTACCCATCTGTTCCAGCAGCGTTCGGCCCGCCAGGCGGAGTGGAGTGCGCGGGCCGAGCGGCACCGTCAGGAGCGGATCGAGGCCTTCGGGGCCTTCGCGGGGGTGCTGGTGGAGCTCCGGCAGGCGCTGATGCACCACTGGCACTGTGTGCACCAGGGCATCGACGCCGACGAGGAGCCAGCCCTGCGCAGCCGGTCCTTCGAGCTGCGCTCGCGTGCCCAGCACGCGCTGTTCCAGGTGCAGTTGACCGCCAGGTCGGCCGAGATCGCCACGCTCGCGGCCGAGGCCTTCGAGACGGTCGGCCGGCTCGACCGGGCCGCCGACCTGGCGGACGCGACCGCCCGGCGGGACGCCACCCGGCTGCTGATCGACGAGTTCGTGGCGGCCGCCCGGCAGCACCTGTGAGGCCCTGACGGATCCTCAGGGGATAATCGCCACCGTGACTGAGCAGCGCGAATGGACTCATGACGGCACCGAACTCGCCTGGCTGTCGGACCGGCTCGGCCGGCCGGAGCCCGGCCCCGGGCACCTGGTGTCCCAGCTGCTCCCTGACGGGTACGAGGCGTACGTCCGGATCTTCCACCGACTCGAGAGCATGGACGGCGCCGTCCAGGGCCCGAGTTGGCGGGAGTGGGCGGAGCGGTCGGGCGTCCCGTTCCTCCCGGAGCTCTCGCACCGCTGGCTGAAGGACGGCCTGGAGACCCAGGACGAGGACGGCGAGGTGACCACGGTGCGGTGGGTGGCGGAGGACGGGGCGCTGGACGCCGCCAGCCGCCGCGCGCTGGCCGCCCTCCTCGGGACGCTGACCGACGGTCGGCCGGTGCACTTCGGCTACGACCTCGCCGCCGTCCTCAACGGTCTGGAGGGCCCGCTGCTGCGTACCGCCCCGCTGGCAGGCCTGGAGCAGCTGCGCGCCGAACTGGCCTCCGCCGTCGGCGAGTCCGGCCCCGAGTACTGGTGGCCCGAGGACCGCGCCTGGGTGGTGTGCACCGACTACGACCTCCTCTCCACCTACGTGGCCTGCACCGCCGCCACCGCCGCCCTCATCCTGGGCGATCCTGACCTGGAGACCATCGAGGTCACCCACGGGACCCGGGTCGACTGGGGTACCGAGGTGCCGTGAGGAACAAACTCAGCCGGTTGCGGTGAGGAAGGCGTCCCCGAAGAGCCAGTTGCCGGGGGCCTCGGGGTCCCTGCTGGTGAAGAACTGCCAGAGGGCGATGGAGAGTTCGTCGACCGAGAGGTGGCCGTCGCCGTCGAGGTCGAGGTGGGCGAAGGCGGTGCGGGCGGCGTCGGGGGCCACGTCGAGGGCGCGCTGGAGGAGGGCGAACTCGGCCTGGGTGACCAGGCCGTCGCCGTCGCGGTCGCAGAGTGACCAGAGCGGTGCGCAGACGCTGCGGGCGGCGGCCAGTGGGTCGGCGGGGGGTGCGGCGGCCAGCCGGAGCATGCCGGTGCGGTACTCGTCGGGGTCGATCCGGCCGTCGTGGTCCAGGTCGAGGCCCTCGGAGAGCGACCGCCACCACGCGGAGGCGGCCCGCAGGACGGTGACCGACTTCGCCGAGTCGAAGGGCTCGCCGGTGGCGGCGATGGCCCGGGCGGCGAGGGTGAGCACGTCCCCGGCGTCGATGGCGCCGTCCCGGTTCTGGTCCGCATAGCCGAAGCTGATGTCGAACTTCCGTTCCAGCAGCCGTTCCTGCTCCGGCACGCGGGGCTCCTGTCGCCGTGCGGCGGCCGGTCGTGGTGGCCCGGCCCTGGGGTCAAGACCTTAGGGCCGCCGTCGTGCGGGGCGGCCCTGGCGCGGCCGTGGCACACCGGGCCTCTGGGCCGAACGGGCGGCCGCCGTGCGGGGCTCCGGGGCGGAGCCGGGCGGCTGACCTAGGGTCGGAGGATCGTGCGGCCGGAGCGGAGGGGGCGGTGGACGGTGCACCACGGCGGGGACCACAGCGGGGACCACGGGACGGACCAAGGGCTCGACCTGCTGCTCACCGGCGCGACGGTGGTGGACGGCACCGGCCGGGACGGCTACCGGGCCGAGGTCGGCGTGCGGGACGGCCGGGTGGCGGTGGTCGGTCCGGAGGCGGAGTGCGGCCCGGCGCGCGAGCGGCTGAAGGTCGACGGGCTGGTGCTGGCGCCGGGGTTCGTGGAGCTGCACAGCCACGCCGATCCGGAGGCGCTGCGGTCGGGCGCGGAGAGCTCGCTGCGCCAGGGCGTGACCACCGAGATCCTCAACCCGGACGGCTTCGGCACGGTGGGAGCACCGTGGACGGACATCATGGCCAGCCCGGACGTCACCCGGACCCTCGCCTTCGCCGGGCGGCCGCCCGGGATCGCCGTCAACGTCGGTGCCTACGTGGGCCTCGGCGCGGTCTGGGCAGAGGGCGCGGGCTGGCAGGACACCCGCCCGGACGCGCGGGCGCTGCGCCGGATGCGCGCGTCGGTCCGGGCGGCGATGGCCGCGGGTGCCTGGGGGGTCTCCGGCGGCCTGTACTACCCGCCGAGTTCGTACGGCAGCACCGACGAGGTGGTCGAGGTGGTCTCGGCCGCGGCGGAGTGGCGGACGGTGTTCAGCAACCACATCCGCAACGAGGGCGCCGAGGTGCTGGCCGCCACCCGGGAGAGCCTGGAGATCGCCGGACGGGCCGGGCTGGTCGGCGTGATCGCCCACATGAAGGCGATGGGCCCGGCCAACTGGGGCGCCACCGAGGCGACCCTCCGGGCGGTGGCCGAGGCCCGGGCCGCGGGGCAGCGGGCGGCCGGTGAGGTCTACCCCTACCTGTCCAGCCGGACCGGCCTGGCGGTGCTGGTGCCGCCCGAGTACCGCTCCGGGGGCGGCGAGGCCATGCTCGCGCGGTTCGCCGACCCGGCCCTGCGCCCGGAGATCGCGGCCGGGGTGGTGCGGGTGCTGCACTCCCGGGTGGCGGACGCCCGCAGCGTCCACCTGGAGGGCGAGGGGCTGACCCTGGGTCAGTACTGCGCCGAGAACGCGGTCGGGGCGGGCGAGGCGGTGATCCGCCTGCTGGAGCAGGACCGGGAGGCGATGGCGGTCTACGACTTCGGCCACGAGGCCGACCTGGAGCGGATCCTGCGCCAGCCGTTCGTGGCCGTCGCCTCCGACGGCGGCGCCTGCCGGGACGAGCGGACCCACCCGCGCAACTACGGCACCCAGCCCCGGGTGCTGGCCCGCTACGTGCGGGACCGTCACCTGCTGACGCTCCCTCAGGCCGTCCGCCGGATGACCGGCCTGCCGGCCTCCGTGCTCGGCATGACGGACCGGGGGGTGGTCGCCCCGGGGGCGGTGGCCGACCTGGTGCTGTTCGACCCGGCGGCCATCCGCGACCGGGCCACCTACGAGCGGCCCCGGCAGTACGCGGAGGGGGTGCGGCACGTGCTGGTCGCGGGCGTCTTCGCGCTGCGCGACGGCGAGCTGACCGGAGCGCGGGCCGGGCGGGTGCTGCACCGGCCGCCGCACGCGGTCAGCGATCCGGACACCGGACTGCCGGGCGGGCCGCGCGAAGGTGAGCCGGGGGTCGTGGTGGTGGAGGTGAAGGGCGGAAGCCCGGCGGGGGAGTGCGAGGTGAGCCTGCGCGGCCCGGGGCACGGTGCGGCGGCGGAGGGGGAGGCGGTGCTGTGCACCCCGGACGGCCGCTCCTTCACCCTCACCCAGCCGGGCAGCCTGCGGGCGGGCGGTCTGCCGCCGGGTGGTGACTGGGCCGCGCTGACCGGGACCGGAAGGCTCGGGGACGGCCGCACGGCGGTGTGCGGGCTGACGGTGCAGACGGCGGACCCCCGGCACGGCGGGCGGCCCAGCGCGGCCTGGGAGCTCGACGGCCGTCCGGTCGGCTACGGCCCGCTGGAGGGCACCGTCACCGTGACCGGCGCGGGCTGAGCGGCCGTCAGCAGGCCGGAGGTGAACGGCCCGAGCAGCTCCCGGTGGTCGGACGGGTCGACCAGGCGCAGCCCCCGGCGGTGGAAGGCGGCGAAGTCGGCGGCGCCCGGGAGCGAGCGGTAGCGGCGCAGGCCCCGGTCCTGCCGCAGGGCCGGCACCGGCCGGCCCGCGAGCACCCGGGGCAGCAGGTCCAGCAGCACCGCCACACCCCGGGGGTAGGTGTGGGCGACGTGCCAGGCCAGCGAGCGGGAGGTGTCGACCGGCAGCCGTCCGATGCCGAGGACCGGCCCGGTGTCGATGCCCCGGTCGATCCAGTGCACCGTGCAGCCGATCGAGCGGCGGCCCTCCAGCAGGGTCCAGAACGGAGAGAACAGGCCCGCGTAGCGCGGGAGTTCACCCGGGTGCACGTTGATCACGCCGAGCCGGGGCAGGGCGAGCACCGGCTCGTGGAAGATCAGGCTGAACCGGGCCGAGATGATCAGGTCGGGCCCGAAGCGGCGCAGCAGCGCCAGTCCGTCGCCCTGGTTCACCTCCCGCACGCTGTGGCACTCCAGCCGGTGACGCCGCGTCAGGTGGCCGAAGCTGAGCAGCTCTCCGGAGGGGGCGGGCAGGGCGTCCAGGGCGGGGAACAGGGCCCGGTTGGGCAGGTCCCGCTCGAAGCGCTTGAGCCTGGCCAGCTCCGGCACGGTGTGCTCGACGCCCCGGTCCACCTCGGACATCAGCACCTGGATCCGGTGGCCGGCCAGCCCCGGCAGCAGCTGGTTGAGGGCCAGGCAGCCCGGCAGGTCCCGCTTGGTGCAGACGGTGATGCGCATGGCGGCTCCGGTTCGGCTCGCGGTTCGGCTCGCGGTTCAGCTCGCGGTTCGGGGGATGCGCCGCTCCCAGTCCCGTTCGAAGACCACGTCGCCGCCCTCCAGGGCGGTGAGGTGGTTGTGGACGGTGAAGTGGTGGGCGTCGCAGGTGATTTCGGAGTGGGTGCGGACGGTGGTGTCCCAGCCGATGTCGGGGCGCTGGAGGCGGACGGTCCAGTCGGAGCGGGTGGTGGCGGAGAGCGGGGAGTCGGCGAGGATCGAGTAGGACTCCAGGGCGTGTTCGTCGAAGACCAGGCCGTCGGGGTAGATCCGGGTGCCGCCGTAGTTGGGGTCCACCTCCAGGCGGTGTTCGCCGGTGGCGACGTCGCGCAGCAGCAGGCGTTCGGGGCGGGCGGTGAGCGGCTCGGGGAAGACCACGTCCAGGCCCACCGCCTGCTCCGGGGGTTCGAAGGTGACCGGCGGGGAGCCGGCGTCGGCGGCCAGGTGGCGGACGGGGAGGACGAGGCGGCTGTGGCCCGGGTCGACCTCGAAGCCGGAGGGGTCGGGCTGGGGCCAGATCCAGGGCCAGTAGGCGGAGGAGAGGGAGAGCCGCAGGCGGTGGCCGGCCGGGAAGGCGTGGGCGATGGAGACCAGCTCGAAGGAGACGTCCGCCACCTCGCCCGGGGTCCATTCGACCACCCGGTCGCGGCCCTGACGGGAGCTCAGGTTGAGCACGCCGCGGGTGACCAGGGTGGAGGAGCCGTCGGGGGCGACGTCGCACAGCCGGGCGGCCACCTGGCCGCGCCGGGCCCGGCTGCGCACCCGCAGCCGCACCGAGGCCCGCCCGAGGACCTCGACCGGCTCGGGCAGCGGCTGCGAGTCGAAGCAGACCGAGCGCCCGTCCTCCTCGCGCTGGTCGGGCGGCAGGTCGGAGGCGTTGCCGAAGGGGAAGAACCGCCCGGCGTCGATGCCGGTGTGCTGCGGGGAGCGGACCTCGACGTAGCGGTCGGCGGAGGTGCCGGCGGTGCGCAGCGCGTCGTCGAGGCCGTAGCCGACCTCCCGGACGTCGGGTGAGGGCCAGCCGTCGTCACCGACCCAGCGGCCGGGCCGGTTGGCGTACACCGTCGCGGGCGGCACCGACTCGTTCATCCAACTGCGCAGCGCGGGCTCGGACATGACGCCGTTGTCGACGCCCTTGAGCCAGTGGTCCCACCAGCGCAGGGTCTCCTGGAGGAAGCCGATCGCGGGGCCGGGCGGCAGGCCCCGGTCGGGGTACTGGTGCGACCAGGGGCCGATGATGCCGCGCACCGGCGCGTCCAGGTGCTCCAGCAGCCGCAGCACGGTGTCCCGGTAGGGGTCGGCCCAGCCGCCGACCGCGAGCACGGCGGCCTTGATCGCGCCGTAGTCCTCGCAGACGCTGCCGTGCCGCCAGTAGTCGTCCCGCACCTGGTGGGTGAGCCAGGGGTGGACGAAGGGCTCGACGGCGGCGAGGCGCTCCAGCCACATCCGGCGCCAGTCGTCCCCGACGTACTTCGGGTCCGGCGGGCGGGCGACGAAGGCCAGCATGGTGGCGGACCAGGCGTGCATGTCCACCGCGAGCAGCGAACCGCCCATGTAGTGCACGTCGTTGTCGTAGCGGTCGTCGGTGGAGCAGACGGTGACCACGGCCTTGAGCGGTTCGGGGGCCAGCGCGGCGATCTGGAGGCTGTTGAAGCCGCCCCAGGAGATGCCGAACATGCCGACCTTCCCGCTGCACCAGGGCCGGGCGGCCAGCCACTCCACCACCTCGACGCCGTCGGCCAGCTCCTGCGCGGAGTACTCGTCGCCGGGCAGGCCGCCGGAGTTGCCGTGCCCGCGGACGTCCACCCGGACCGAGGCGTAGCCGTGGCCGGCGTACCAGGGGTGGCGCTGGGCGTCGCGCGGGGCAGTCCAGTCGGTCAGCCGGTAGGGCAGGTACTCCAGCAGGGCGGGCACCGGTTCGTCGGTGACGGGGCGCCAGATCCGGGCGTACAGCTCGACCCCGTCGGAGAGCGGGATGCGCAGGTCCTCGCGGGTGGTCCCGTACGGGTACTGCGACGGGTGCTGCATCGGTGGGCCTCCTAGGAGCCGTCAGCGGACGGGGTGCATGGTGCGGCGCATCCAGGGCAGCGCGAGGTGCAGCGCGACGCCGGCGGCCACCGCGAAGGCGCCGAGCCAGCCGTAGTAGGCGGCGTCGGAGACCTCGCCGTAGAGCTTGGTCAGCTGGGCGGCGATGCCCTGGGAGAGGGCCAGCGAGAGGAACCAGACGGCCATGGTCTGGCTGGCGAAGTGACGAGGCGCCAGCTTGCTGGTGGCGGACATGCCGGTGGTCTCCAGCAGGATGTCGCCGACGCCCATGAAGAGGTAGCAGCCGAGCAGCCAGAGCCCGGCGACCCGGTAGTCGCCGCTCTTGCCGGCGGTGGCCGGGACCAGCACCAGGAAGGCGGCCCCGGCGGCGAACAGCGAGTAGGCGATCTTGCGGGAGGCGTGCGGCTGGTGGTGGTCCATCCGGGCCCACAGGGCGGCCACCACCGGGGCCAGCAGCACCTCGATGGCGCCCAGGATCGAGGTCCACCAGCTGGAGGGGAAGTGCCAGCCGAAGATCGAGTTGTCCACGTGGTCCACGGCCAGCAGCGCCAGCGTGGTGTACGAGGAGAACAGCACCAGGTTGAAGACCACCGAGGCCAGGAAGAGCACCACGTACGGGCGCAGCCGCCCGCGCTCCTCCCGGCTGACCTCGGGGGAGCGGAACATGACGGCGAAGTAGGCGATCGGGGCGAGCACCGAGACCAGGGTGATCAGGTCCACGGCGCGGTCCATGGTGAGCCAGCCGACCGCCCAGAGCAGCAGCCCGACGGCGGCGACCGCGGCCACCACGAGCAGGGCCAGGCGTCCCCAGCGGGCGCGTTCGGCGGAGGTGAGCGGGTGGACCGGGCCCCGGCCGCGGTGCAGGGTGGTGCGGCCCAGCACGTACTGGACCACGCCGAAGGTCATGCCGACCGCGGCGGCGGAGAAGCCCCAGTGCCACCCCTTGTTCTGGCCGAGCCAGCCGCTGACCAGCGGACCGGCGAAGGCGCCGATGTTGATGGCCATGTAGTAGAGGGCGAAGCCGGCGTCCCGGCGGTCGTCGTCGGTGGCGTAGAGGCCGCCGACCAGGGTGGCCGCGTTGGGTTTGAGGAAGCCGGTGCCGACCACGATCAGGCCCAGGCCCACCCAGGTCATGGCGGCGGTGGGCACCGACATCGTGTAGTGGCCGCAGGCGATCAGCACCCCGCCGTAGAGCACGGAGCGGTAGGAGCCGAGCATCCGGTCGGCGACCCAGCCGCCGACCACCGAGGTCAGGTAGACCAGCGTGCCGTAGGCGGAGACCACCGAGGCGGCGGTCCCCTGGGCCATGCCCAGGCCGCCGTCGGCCACCGAGTCGGCGAAGTAGAGGACCAGGATGGCCTGCATGCCGAGGAAGGAGAACCGCTCCCAGACCTCCAGGCCGGAGAGGGTGAGCAGGCCCCGGGGGTGCCCGAAGAAGGAACGGTCGAGTTGGGCGGCGTCCTTGCGCTCGGTATCCGTGGTCACAGGAACAGACAATAGGGGACATTTATGGCGATTTCCTGACGGGGTGTGAGCTGGGGAGCCGTCAGGGCAGCGCCCGGTCGCCGTCGAGTGCTCCCGTACGCCGGGGTGGCGCAGTTGCGAACGGCTTGCAACTGCGCCCCGCCAGGGGGAAGGATGGCCCAGCTCAGCGCTCTGGGCATCTCGTACGACTTACCTGCGACCTACCTGGAGGAACGCCGCATGGCTGCGCCCGCGAGACTGCGCGACCGGCTCACCCGCGAGGAGTGGATCCGGCTGGCCGGCATGGGCGGCTTCGTGCTGGCCCTGCACGTGATCGGCTGGTTCACCCTGATCGCCCTGGTCGCCCCCGAGGAGTACGACGTCGGCGGCCAGGTCTTCGGCGTCGGCATGGGCCTGACCGCCTACACCCTCGGCATGCGGCACGCCTTCGACGCCGACCACATCGCGGCCATCGACAACACCACCCGCAAGCTGATGGGCCAGGGCCAGCGCCCGCTCTCGGTCGGCTTCTGGTTCTCGCTCGGCCACTCCTCGATCGTCTTCGGGCTCTGCGCGCTGCTCGCCTTCGGCATCCAGTCGCTGGCCGGGCAGGTCGAGTCGGACGACTCCGCCCTGCACGACATCACCGGCCTGATCGGGGTCAGCGTCTCCGGCGTCTTCCTGGTGCTGATCGGCCTGATCAACCTGGGCGCCTTCAACGGGATCCTCAAGGTCTTCCGCAAGATGAAGGTCGGCGAGTACGACGAGGCCGAGCTGGAGCGCCAGCTCGACAAGCGCGGCTTCCTCAACCGGATCCTCGGCAAGGTCACCAGGGCTGTCACCAAGCCCTGGCACATGTACCCGGTCGGCCTGCTCTTCGGCCTCGGCTTCGACACCGCCACCGAGGTCTCGCTGCTGGTGCTGGCCGGCGGCGCGGCCGCCTTCCAACTGCCCTGGTACGCGCTGCTGGTGCTGCCGGTGCTGTTCGCGGCCGGGATGAGCCTGCTGGACACCATCGACGGCTCGTTCATGAACTTCGCCTACGAGTGGGCGCTCTCCAAGCCGGTCCGCAAGATCTACTACAACCTCACCGTCACCGGCCTCTCGGTGCTGGTCGCGCTGGTGATCGGCACCATCGAGCTGGTCGGCCTGCTGGGCGAGAAGCTGGAGATCACCTCCGGCCCGGTCGCCTGGATCGGCGCGATCAACCTCGACCTGGTCGGCTACGCGATCGTCGGCCTGTTCGTCCTCACCTGGGCCGCCGCCTACGGCTACTGGAAGCTGGCCCGGGTCGAGGAGCGCTGGACGGCCGCCATGGCCAAGGGCGCAGCGGCCAACGACTGATCCCAGGGAGCCCTCACTCCTCCCGCAGGCCGTCCGCGACCGCCGCCAGTTGCCCCGGCGTCAGCGGACGGCCTGTCAGCACGAGAGCCCACTGCCAGCGCGCGTCCCGCCAACGGTGCAGGTGAACCGCCGGGTTGAGCGCCCAGCCGGCCAGGTAGGGCGCGTCCCCGAGCGGCTGCCGCACCAGCTGCGCGCCGGTCGGGAGCCCGGCCGCCGGGAGCGGGTCGAGGTCCACCACCAGGTACCCCGTCTCCGGGTCTCCGTCGACCGGGGCCGGCAGCGGCCGGTCCCGGAAGTGGGCCCGTACGCTCTCGTAACGGTGGAGCTCAGCCGCGTCTGCCTCGGTGACCGGTCCGAACGGCTCCTCCGGCAGTGCGGCAGGGAAGGTGAGTTCTGTGAGCTCCTCCAGGTACCCGCATGCGGTCGAGGTCGCACGCAGCAGTACACCCCACTCCTCGTCCACCCACAGCTCGACCGGCTCACCGTCCGGGCCCTGGGTCCGCCGCACCCTTGCTGCTCGACCGTCCCACTCCGCCGCCCACTCGTCCAGGCTCCCCGCCAGACCGGCCGGACCTGGCACCAGCAATCGAGCGGGCCGCGGCTCGAACGCCCAGAACCACCCCTCCTCCGGGAACACCCACCCCGGTGGATCCCACGGAGCCCGGCCCCTCTGACGGGAACCTGACCACATCGACGGTCCTCCCGAAAGCGTGGTTCAACTCCGCGCCATCAGGTGCCGCACCTGAGGTGGGTCCATCTGCGCCATCGGCCTTCCAAGTGGAACAGGTCTGGTCGGTCGCACCCTCGATGTTCACGCCGCACTCATACGTGTACGAGGCGGAGAAGTTGCCCGGCCCCGACCAAGGCGCGGAGTTCAGCGTCAGTCGCCACCGTCGTGATTCGCCACCGAACAGATACTCCTTCAGCCCCAGCTTCACCTGCTGCACCGGTTCGCAAGAGGAACCACTGCAACGGGCCTCGATCGCTCACACGTCGGCAGAGTTGTAGACGTAGTCTGTCGCTGGGGCGCCCTTCCGCAGCACGTACCCACGTGGTGCGGCCGTCCGTGGTTCAACCGGAGGTGGCGTCAGCTGGTCCTGTGCGGGACCAGGCAGGTCAACGACGGGAGTGCCACTGTCCGGCAGTGGCGAGTCGGCGAAGTAGGCGACTGTGCGCGGCTGGTCGGCAGCGCGGGCCGTCGGCATCCCCGTGGTGAGCAGGAGGGCGATGGCGGCGACGCCCATCGTCCTGGAGGTCGGATTCATCCTGCACACCGCTTTCAGGCAAGGCCGGATGCTCCTCGTTATACCTGGGCCGGGGCCCGGTGGCCTCCCCGCCGTGCCGACGCCACCCGTCCGGGGGATGGGCCGGGCTTGCCCGGCCGTGACGGTGGCTCAGAGCCAGCCGCGCCGGGCCGCCTTGAGGCCGGCCTCGAAGCGGCTGGCGGCGTCCAGACGCTCCATCAGGGCGGCCATCTGGCGGCGGACGGTGCGGACGGAGACGCCGAGGCGCTTGCCGGCGGCCTCGTCGGTGAGGCCGGTGGCGAGCAGGCGCAGGAGTTCGCGCTCGGTGGGGTTGAGGCCGGTGTCCCGGCAGGAGGCCGGGTCGGCGCCGAGCGGAGTCGCGGTGTCCCAGGCCTGTTCGAACAGGGCCACCAGGGAGGCGACCAGGCCCGGCTCGGTGGTGCAGAGGGCTCCGGCCTTGGTGTCGGCGGGGTCGATCGGGACCACCGCGACCCGGCGGTCGAAGACCAGCAGGCGGGGCGGCAGCATCGGGGCGGTGCGCACCTGGCCGCCGAGCCCGGCCATCCACTGGGCGTAGAGGAAGGTCGGCAGGTCGTTGCGCGCGGAGTCCTGGTAGAGCGTCAGCAGCCGGACGCCGCGCGCCATCGCGTCCTGGTCCAGCGGCCGGGAGGCCTCCAGGCTGGCGGCGGACTGCGCCCCGCCGGGCATCACCGAGAGGCACTCCTCGGTCAGGCCTTCGGTGAGCACCTCCAGCTTGGCCTGGATCGCGTCCAGCCCGTGGAGCCGCTCGGCCTGTACCGCGCCGGTGCCCGGCCGTAGGTCGGCGTACTCCGCCACGGCCCGCGCCGCAGCCGCCCTGCTGAGCGCCAACTCCTGCTGCCTCCGGGCGAGTTCCTCCTCCTGGCGGCGCAGGATCAGCTCCAGGCCGCGCTCCGGACTGACCGGGCGCAGCCGGCCCGGATGGTCCCGGGAGGCGCGCAGCAGGGTGAGGTCGGCGAGCCGGTCCAGCGCTTCGCGGACCACCGGCTCGGAGAGCGAGAGCCGCTCGCACAGCTCGGCGAGGCAGTCGTCCGGGCGGGCCAGCAGCTCGCGGTAGACGGCCTCGGCGGTCGGGTCCAGGCCCAGGAGTTCCAGCACGTCGGCAGTCCCCCACAGCTCGTCGTGTACGCGTCGCGCGCGTGATCCGGATCTTCACATTCCGTGCGTCCGGTGCGCAAGCCCGTCCGCGGCGGGACGGGCCCGGGCGGGGCGGGGGGGCGGCCCGGGCAGGATGCTGCCAGGCATGTTCGTGCCGCCGGGAGGCCCTCCACGGGGCGGCGCGCGGACGGGCAGGATCGGGGTGTCGGAAGATCAGATTCCAGAGAACCGGGAACCACCGTGCTCAACTCCGCCCGTCGTGCCGCCGCTCTCCTCACCACCGCTCTCGCGGCCTGGTCCGTGCTGGCCGTCGCCGCCCCCGGGCAGGACCTCCTGGCCGGCGACGGGATCGGCTGGGACGCTCCGGCGAAGCGGTCCGTCCTGGCGGGCAAGGGCATCGGCTGGGACGCCCCGGCCGAGTCCGGCCGGGTCTGACCGGACGGGCCGCCGCTGGGACCGCGCCGTGCACGCCGTCGATCTCGTCCTGGTCCGCCCGGACGCCGGCCCGCCGGGGTCGGACGAGGCCAACGCCGTGCAGGACGCGCTCTGGGCGCACGCCGCGCCGGCCGACGGGCTGGAGCACGTCCGGGCGCTGGCCCTGCCGGAGGGCATCGGCCTGGTGCTCTTCCTGCGCGCGGCCTCCCGGGCCGCGGCGGCCGTGCAGGCGCAGCTGCTGCTGGCCCGGGTGCTGGGCTCGGCCGCACACGCCGGGCTGACCGTGGCCGCCTGGACCTGATCCACCGTCACGCCGCCTGGATCTGATCAACCGTCACACCCCTTGAACCGGCCGGAGGCCGGGGCACGTCCCGGCTCCGCCGGGCCACCTGCCCTCCGGCCGGTCCCCACTCTCCATTTCCTCCCCCGAGTCCCCCCGCGGCAGCGGCCCGCCACCGGCGGGTGGCTGTCATGGCCATGCCCTCAAGGAGATCCATGTCACGCCTTCCCGGCGGCGGTGCCCCGCCGTCCTCCCCCGGCGCGCGGAGCGGCCGCACCGGCCTGCGGCCGCTCGCCGTCGCGCTCTCGGTGCTGATGGCCGCCGAGTGCGGCGTCGCGGTGCTGAGCACCGGTCAGGCCTTCGCCGTCGCCCCGAACTCGGCGCGGATCGAGCTGCCCTCCTCGGTGCCGAGGACGGCCGGTCCGGCGACGGCCAAGGACGAGGCCAGCGCCCGGGTGAAGGCCCGGCTGGAGAACCGCCGGATCGAGATCCTGGACGCCCGCTCGGAGACGGTCACGCTCTGGGCCAACCCGGACGGCTCGACCACCCAGGACATGGCCACCGGCCCGGTCCGGTTCAAGGACGCGGCCGGCCGGTGGCAGGACGTGGACGTCGCCCTGGTCCAGCAGGCGGACGGCAAGGTCACCGCCAAGGGCCACCCGCTCGGCCTCACCTTGGCGGGCAGGAGCGCCGCCCCCAAGGGCAAGGCCAAGTCCGGTGCGGCGGCGGCACCTTCGGCCGGTGAGGCCACCGGAGAGGTGCCGAGCACCCCGCTGGTCACCCTGCACGGCGGCGAGGGCGGACCGGCCATGACCCTCAACTGGCGGGGCGAGCTGCCCGCCCCGACCCTGGAGGGCTCCAGGGCCCGGTACGCGGACGCGCTGACCGCGACCGACCTGGTGATCGAGTCCACCCGGACCGGATTCGAGCAGTTCCTCGAACTCAAGGACCGCTCCGCGGTCGCGGCCAACGGCTCGGTCACCATGACCCTGGACGCCAAGGGCCTCACCGCCCGGGCGAACGAGGACCGTTCGGTCTCCTTCGTCGACCCGAGGACCGGCAAGGAGGCGGGCGTGCTGCCCGCCCCGGTGATGTGGGACGCCCAGGTGGACCCGCGCACCGGCGACCACCGGAACACCGCCCCGGTCGGCCTGAAGGTCAGTCAGCACGGCGACGCAGTCGAGCTCACGCTCACCCCGGACGCCGCCTTCCTGAACGACCCGAAGACCCAGTACCCCGTCACCGTCGACCCGGCGGTGAACCTCGGGGTCGGCTTCGACACCTTCGTCCAGCAGGGCTACGCCACCGACGTCTCCAGCCAGACCGAGCTCAAGCTCGGCAACAACGGCTCCGGCCAGGTGGCCCGCTCCTTCCTGCAGTTCCCGATGGCGAAGGTCACCGGCAAGCAGATCCAGAGCGCCAAGCTCAACCTCTGGAACTTCCACTCCTGGTCCTGCACGGCCAAGGGCTGGGAGGTCTGGGACACCGGCAGCGCCACCACCGCCACCCGCTGGACCGCGCAGCCCGGTTGGAACAAGAAGTGGGCCTCCTCCACCTCGACCAAGGGCTACTCCAGCTCCTGCGGCGACGGCTGGGTGAACACCGACATCACCACGCTGGCGCAGGCCTGGGCCAACAACGGCAACGCCAACAACACCCTGGGCATCCGGGCCACCGACGAGACCGACGAGTACGCCTGGAAGAAGTTCAACTCCGGCAACGCGGCCTCCAACACGCCCTACCTGTCGGTGACCTACAACACCAAGCCGGGCGCGGCCACGCCGATCTCCCCGCTGTCGGGCGCGCTCACCAACGACTCCACGCCGACCCTGACCGGCAAGGCCACCGACGCGGACGGCAACACCGTCCAGCTCACCTACGAGATCTGGGCCGCCAGCGGCACCGCCGCCCTGCAGACCGGCAAGTCGGCCTTCGTCGCCTCGGGCACCAACGCCCCGTGGACCTCCACCACCGCGCTGGCCCCCGGTGCGTACAAGTGGCGGGCCGCCGTCTCGGACGGCCTGATCTCGAACGGCACCTGGTCCGCCTGGCAGACCTTCACGGTGGACACCACCGCGCCCGGCGCGACCACCATCGGCTCGGCCGACTTCCCGGCCGGCGCGTGGTCCGGCAGCCCCGACGGCTCGGGCAACTTCTCCGGCAACTTCACCTTCACGCCGCCGAGTTCGGACGTCAAGGACATCCAGTACAAGCTGGACGCGGGGGCCTGGGTCACCGTCGCCACCACCGGCGCCGCGGTCACCAAGGCGCTCACCTTCAAGGCCGGCCAGCACACTGTCACGGTGCACACCCGGGACGCGGCGGGCAACCTCTCCGCCGACAGGGCGTACACCTTCTTCGCGGGCAAGGGCTCGGCCCTGAACGCCCCCGGCGACGGCGAGCGCCCGGCCCGCCGCACCTCGCTGCAGGCCGAGGGCAAGAGCAGCTACACCGGCGTCAGGTACCAGTACCGGCGCGGCGAGGCGGACGCCTGGAAGGATGTCCCGGTCGCCAACGTGACCACCACGGCCGGCGCCGCCGTCACCGCCTGGCCGTTCGCCGCGCCCTCCGGCAAGCCCGCCCTGCTGAACTGGAACATCACCGACACGCTGGCCCAGGACGGCACGGTGGACGTGCGGGCGGTCTTCACCGACGGCACCGCCACCGACGCCTCCGAGCCCAACACCGTGACGGTGGACCGCAAGGCGGGCACCGCGCCGGTCGAGGCGCACGGCCCCGGCACGGTCAACCTGCTGACCGGTGACTACACCCTCTCGGCCACCGACGCCTCGGCGTTCCAGGTCTCCTCCACCCGCTCGCTCTCCTCGCGCAACCCGCGCGCCCAGGAGGACGGCCAGGCGCCGATCTTCGGCCCGGAGTGGTCGGCCGGCACCGTCATCGACATCAACGAGACGGCCTGGTCCCACGTCAGGCAGACCTCGGCCACCTCGGTCGCACTGGTGGACAACGCGGGCCGCGCCTACGGCTTCACCGCCACCACCAGCGGCGGCGGCTGGAGGCCCGAGCCGGGCGCCGAGGAGCTCACCCTCACCGGCAGCCTCACCACCTCCTTCACCCTGAAGGACACCGGCGGCGACAGCGTCACCTTCACCAAGTCCGATGCCGCGCAGCCGACCTGGCGGATCGCCTCGAGCGCCGAGAACGGCCTCGCCGACTCCACCACCACCGTCACCTCGGAGGCCGTGACGGTCGGTGGCAAGAAGCTCTCCCGCCCCAAGCTGGTGATCGCTCCCACCTCCGCGGTGACCACGGCCACCTGCGCCTCGGTGCCGAGCACGGCTGGCTGCCGGGTGCTGGAGTACGTCTACGCCGACACCACCACCGGCACCGACGCCGCCTTCGGCGACTTCGCCGGCCAGGTCAAGGAGTTGAGGCTCTGGGCGACCGAGCCGGGCGCCGCGGCGGCCACCGCCAAGGTGGTCTCCGCCTACCGCTACGACGCGGCGGGCAAGCTGCGTGAGCAGCGCAACCCGCTCCAGCCGCAGGCCGCCCCGGTGGCCTACGACTACGACGCGGCCGGCCGGGTCACCAAGCTGACCCCGGGCACCGACCTGCCGTGGACCCTGAGCTACGGCAAGGCCGGAAACTCCGCCACCGCTGGCGACGGCATGCTGCTCTCGGTCTCCCGCTCCGGCCTCAAGCCGGGCACCAAGGACGTGCTCGAGGGCGCCGCCACCACCACGGTGGTCTACGACGTGCCGCTCTCCGGTGCCAACGCCCCCTACCAGCTGGGTGGTTCGGACGTCGCGGCCTGGGGCCAGACCGACGCCCCGACCGACGCCACGGCCATCCTGCCGCCCGACGCGGTGCCGGCCGGCAACGCCGGCTCGGCGCTGACCCCGGCCGCCTACAAGCGGGCCGCGATCACCTACACCAACGCCTCCGGGCGCGAGGTGAACACCGCCGTCCCCGGCGGCCACCTCACCACCACCGAGTACGACGCGCGCGGCAACACCGTCCGCGCCCTGTCGGCCGCCAACCGTGCGGTGGCCCTCGGTGTCAGCGCCGCGGACCGTGAGGTGCAGTCCGACCTCGGCATCACCGGCCTGGCCGCGGCCGCCCGGGCCGAGCTGCTCTCCGCCCGCACGCTCTACAACCCCACCGGCACCCGGGCGTTGGAGACCTTCGGCCCGCTGCGCCGGGTCGAGCTCACCGAGGACCTGAAGAACGGCGCCGCCACCGTGCTGCCCACCGGCAGCAGCCTGGTCGGCCGCAACTGGACGGTCAGCGAGTACGACCAGGGCCGCACCGCCGACGCCACGGTCGAGGACCAGGTGACCAGGGTCACCGCCGGTCTCCAGCCGCTGGAGTACCCGACCCTGATGGCGGACGCCCGGATCACCGACACCGCCTACGACTGGGCCAAGGGCCTGCCGGTCCGCGAGACCCAGGACCCGAACGGACAGGCCGTCACCCACACCGTGGAGTACGACGCCCAGGGCCGCGCGGTCAAGGAACTGCTGCCCGGTGCCACCGGCACGGACGCCGCCACCACCGTGACCGGCTACTGGTCCGCCACCGGCACCGGCGCCTGCCAGGGCCGCCCGGAGTGGGCCGACCTGGCCTGCACCACCGGCCCGGCCGGCGCGGTCACCGGAGGCGGGAGCAACCCGTCCACCCTGCCGGTGATCGGCTCCGAGTACGACTGGTGGGGCCAGCAGACCAAGGTCACCGAGACCGTCGGCTCGACCACCCGCACCAACACCACCAGCTACGACGCGCTGGGCCGCGCCCTGGAGGTCAAGCTGGCCGGCGGTCTCGGCGAGGCCGTGCCGCAGAGCACCACCGAGTACGACCCGGTCACCGGACGGGCCGTCAGGACCGTCTCGCCGACCGGCGGCACCATCACCCGCGAGTACGACCGGCTGGGCCGTCTGATCGCGTACACCGACGCCGACGGCGCCACCACCCGGGCCGAGTACGACCTGCTGAACCGGCTGGCCAGGACCTCCGACTCGGTGCCCTCCAGCGTCACCTACGTCTACGACACCGAGGTCGAGCCGCGCGGCATGGCCGTGCGCACCGTGGACTCGGTGGCCGGCACCTTCGCGGTGAGCTACGACGCCGACGGCGAGGTGCGCAGCGAGAAGCTGCCCGGCGGGTACAGCCTGACCGTCGAGCGCGACCCGGCCGGCGCGGTCACCTCCCGGGTCTACACCCGGGACTCCGACGGCGCCGTGGTGATGGCCGACAGCGTCACCCGGGCCGCCAACGGCGAGCTCACCAGCCACGCCGGCTGGTCCTCGCAGGACTACGGCTACGACCGGATGGGCCGCCTGACGACCGTTCAGGACACCGTGGGCGACACCTGCACCAAGCGCTCCTACACCTTCGACAAGCGGGCCAACCGGACCTCGCTGACCACCGCCGAGGGCGCGGCCGGCGCGGCCTGCCCGACCGGCGGCGGGAGCACCGTCACCCACACCTACGACAGTGCCGACCGCCTGGTCGACGCCGGGTACGGCTACGACGCGCTCGGCCGCACCACCGCGCTGCCCGGCTCCACCCTGGAGTGGTACGCCAACGACCTGGTGCGCCGTCAGTCCACCGCGGACCAGCGGCAGACCTGGCAGCTGGACGCCAACCTGCGCAACCGCTCGTTCACCGTCGAGAGCCTCACCGACGGCACCTGGACCCCGACCGGCGGCAAGGTCAACCACTACTCCGGTGACGGCGACAGCCCGCGCTGGATCGTGGAGGACGCCACCACCAACGAGCTGACCCGCATGGTCGACGCGGCCGGCGGCTCCTTCGGCGCCACCACCTCGGCCACCGGCGACGTGGTGCTGCAGTTCGCCAACATCCACGGCGACGTGGCCCTCCAGCTCCCGCTGGACCCGGCCGACAGCCTCCGGGTGCTGGACAACGACGAGTACGGCAACCCGCGTTCGGGCCAGCCGGGCACCCGGTACAACTGGCTCGGCGAGAAGCTGCGCTCCAGCGAGACGCTGACCGGCGCGGTGATGATGGGGGCCCGGCTCTACAACCCGGCCACCGGCCGCTTCCTGTCGGTCGACCCGGTGCCGAACGGCGGGGCCAACGCCTACGTCTACTGCTCGGGCGACCCGGTGAACTGCCGGGACACCTCCGGCACCCTGGACTACTCGTTCAAGTTCGACCTGGGCAACGGCCTGAAGAGCGCCAAGGGCCTGTTCCGCTACTGGATGGACCACTTCGGCAAGATCTTCCCGCTGGCCGGCCGGGCCAACAAGATCACCCACGTCGGCCAGAAGATGGACCTGCGGGACTCGGTCTTCGGGTACAAGATCAACTTCAACGTCCGGGTCGCCTACATCGGCTCGAACACCCTGAAGCTCGGCACCCGCAAGGGCAGCGTCGTGCACGGTCGCAACTCCTACATCCAGTTCACCATCACCAAGGGGCGGACGGACCGGATCGGCATGGGCCGGCTCTACCTGACCACCCACGGGCACACCGCCGGTGACAGCTGGATGGACGACTGCATCGACAGCTGGACCTGCCCGATCACCGAATGGATGTACAAGAAGGGTGCCCACATGACCTGGGAGAAGCTGGCGGGCAACCTCCGCCGCCACGTCTGATCCCGCACCTGACGGACCGTCGGCCCGCCGCCCCCGCCCTGGGGGTGGCGGGCCGACGGTGTTCGGGCCGTTGCCGATTGTTAACTGACGGAGTCTTGTCGTGTCATTTTCTACGCGCGTATCTTTGGGCCGCCGGTACTGGCCGGTAATCGATCTACACGGGTAGCGGTCCCCAAGACGCTGCCTGATCCACCCTCAGCTCCCGGCGACCCCACGACCGCCGGAGCATCCGACCGAGGAGCCCTGCCCGGTGACCAAGCCCACCGCCCCCCGTTCGCGTCGCGCCCTGCTGCGCGCCACCCTGCTCCCCGCGGGTGTCGCGGCCTCGCTCGTGCTCGTCCCGCTGCCCGGCGCGTTCGCCGCGCCCTCGGCCGACGCGGTCGTCTCGGAGGTGTACGGCGGCGGTGGCAACTCCGGTGCCACGCTGAAGAACGACTTCATCGAGCTGGCCAACAAGGGCACCGCCGCCCTCGCGCTGGACGGGTACAGCGTGCAGTACCTGCCCGGCACCCCGAGCGCGGGCTCGCAGTGGGGCGTCACCCCGCTGACCGGCTCGATCGCCAAGGGCGGCCGCTACCTGGTCGCCGAGGCGGCCGGCACCGGCGGCACCGTCGCGCTGCCCACCCCGGACGCCACCGGCACCCTGGCGCTCTCCGGCACCAGCGGCACCGTCGCGCTGGTCCAGGGCACCGCCCCGCTGACCTGCAAGACCGCCGCCGACTGCGCCGCCGAGCCGCGGATCAAGGACCTGGTCGGCTTCGGCACCGCCGTGGTCCGCGAGGGCTCCGGCCCGGCGGCCGGCGCGAGCAACACCGCCTCGGTCGCCCGCACCTCGGGCCTGCCGGACACCGACGACAACGCGGCCGACCTCAAGGCCGGCGGGCCGTCCCCGGTGAACAGCAAGGGCGAGGCGGCCGAGGGCGGCGACACCGGTACCGGCACCGGCCCGACCGACCCGGGCACCGTGCGGATCCACGACATCCAGGGCACCACCCGGCTCTCCCCGCTGACCGGCAAGACCATCGCGGGCGTCCCCGGCGTGGTCACCGCCGTGCGCACGTCCGGCTCCAAGGGCTTCTGGTTCCAGGACCCGAACCCGGACGCCGACCCGGCCACCAGCGAGGGCCTGTTCGTCTACACCGGCAGCGCCGACCCGGCCGTCAAGGTCGGCGACTCGGTGCTGGTGACCGGCAAGGTCGCCGAGTACTACCCGGCCTTCAGCGCGGGCGGCCAGTCGCTCACCCAGCTGACCAACCCTCAGCTCACCGTCCGCTCCTCCGGCAACCCGGTGCCCGAGGCCGTGCTGCTGGACGAGTGCTCGATCCCGGCCGCGTACGCCCCGGAGGCGGCCGGCGGCTCGATCGAGCCGCTGCCGCTCAAGCCCGCCGCCTACGCGCTCGACCGCTTCGAGTCGCTGGAGGGCATGAACGTCGAGCTCGGCCACGCCCGGGTCGTGCAGGCCACCGACGAGTACCACGAGCTCTGGGTGACGGTCCGTCCGACCGAGCCGCGCACCGAGCGCGGCGGCGCCGCGTACCTCGGTTACCAGGGCCAGAACTCCGGCCGCCTGATGGTCCAGTCGGCGCTGCCCGAGGCCCAGCGGCCGTTCCCGGTGGCCAACGTCGGTGACGAGCTCTACGGCGGCACCGCGGGCCCGCTCGACTACAACCGCTTCGGCGGCTACACCGTGGTCGCCAACACCATCGGCGAGCACGTGGACAACCAGCTCCAGCGCGAGGTCACCGACCGAGCGCTGCCCAGCGAGGTCGCCATCGCCACCTACAACGTGGAGAACCTCGACCCGAGCGACCCGGACTCGAAGTTCGCCGAGCTGGCCAAGGGCGTGGTCACCAACCTGCGCTCGCCCGACATCGTGGCGCTGGAGGAGATCCAGGACAACAACGGCGCGGTCAACGACGGCACCGTGGACGCGAGCCAGACCCTGGCCAAGTTCACCGCCGCCATCCGCGCGGCAGGCGGCCCCGCCTACGAGTGGCGCACCATCGACCCGGAGAACAACAAGGACGGCGGCGAGCCGGGCGGCAACATCCGCACCGCCTTCCTCTTCAACCCGCAGCGGGTCTCCTTCAACGACATCGCGGGTGGCAACGCCACCACCGCGGTGGACGTGACGGGCTCCGGCAAGTGGGCCTCGCTGACCGCCTCCCCGGGCCGGATCGACCCGGGCAACGAGGCCTGGGCCACCAGCCGCAAGCCGCTGGTCGGCGAGTTCATGTTCCACAACAAGAAGATCTTCGTGATCGCCAACCACTTCAACAGCAAGGGTGGCGACCAGGGCCTGGACAGCCGGTTCCAGGCGCCCACCCGCTCCTCCGAGGTGCAGCGGGTCAAGCAGGCCCAGGTCGAGCAGGCCTTCGTGGCCAAGCTGCTGGCCGCCGACCCGAAGGCCCGGGTGGTCGCGCTCGGCGACCTGAACGACTTCCAGTTCTCCCCGGCGCTGACCGCCCTCACCAAGGACGGCGTGCTCCGCGACCTGGTCAACGAGCTTCCGGCGAACGAGCGTTACTCCTACGTCTTCCAGGGCAACTCGCAGGTGCTGGACCACACCCTGGTCAGCCCGGCGCTGAAGCACGCGGAGTACGACGTGGTGCACATCAACGCCGAGTTCGCCCAGCAGGCGAGCGACCACGACCCGCAGATCGTCCGCATCAAGCCGTGACGTGACGAGCCGCAGGGCGCGGACCGGAGTTCCGGTCCGCGCCCTGCGGTCTTTCCGGCTACCGGCCCAGTGCCTTGAGCACCGCGCCGGCCATCGCCCGCTCCCCGGCCGCGTTCGGGTGGAACGGCACCGCCGGGGAGCCCGGCAGCGCGCCCTCCACCCAGCGGTCCGAGGAGCAGGCGTCGTGGCCCCTGGTGGGGGACAGGGTGTCCACGTAGGTGGCGCCGTTGGCGGCGGCGGTCCGGGCCAGCATGGCGTTCAACTCGCCCAGCACGCCCCGCAGGTAGTCCACGTCCCCGGGGGTGACGGGCTGGCGGCCGATGCAGCTGCGACCGTCCTCGGGCAGCACGGACGGGTAACCGACCAGCAGCACCTTGGCGTTGGGCGACTTGGCGTGGATCTTCCGTAGCATGTCGGCGAGTTGGGGCGCCGCCCCGGCGATCCGGCCGCGCAGGCTGTCCTCGCCGTAGACCCACTGGAAGGACCAGTCGCGCCACTCCCAGTGCCCGTCGGCGTAGACGTCCTTGCACGGGGTGCCGAAGGGGTTGACCACCGCGCCCGCGATGCAGACGCCGATCACGTCGCCGACACCCAGGTCGGTGACGCCGAGGTCGTTGCCGCCGACGCCGAGGGTGATCAGCCCGGTGTCCGGCCGCAGCGCGTCCAGCTGCGGGTCGTTGACCCGAATGAAGGCGTCGTACTGGGCGGTGGTGAGGTGCTTCACCTTGGCGGCGGCGCAGGTGACGTCGGTGTAGGCCGGGCTGCTCAGCGCGGCCGCGACCAGGTGGCCGTAGTTGTGGTCCGAGCGCAGGCAGAGCCCGGCGGACTGGCCGGGAACGCCGGCACCGGCGGCGTAGGAGTCGCCGAGCGCGACGTAGGGGCCCGATCCGGCGATGGCGCCGGTCTGGGCCTGGGCGGTGGTGGGGGCGGCGAACGCGGCCAATGCGGCGGCGGCGACCAAGAATTTCCGGGCATGGCGGAGCACGGTTCCTCCTGAGGGGTGGAGAGAAACGCATGGTGGGGGAATTCGCTTTACCGACAAGTAAGTTACTGGCAGGTTAATAGGGCTGTCCAGGGGTGTTGCGGAAATCCATTGGCTGCGTCAACTCGACTGGTATTTCCGCTCCTTGCCGGATCGTTTGTCGGCGGAATTCCGCTACCGGGTGGATCGGAAATCTCCCGCGCGGTGGTTGACCGGGCCCCGTCCAGGCCAGAGAATCCCGACACCACCCCCGCACCCCTGGAGGACCCCCGTGGCACTGGACGCCGACGTCATCGTGATCGGAGCGGGGCTGGCCGGCCTGGTCGCCACGGCCGAACTCGTCGACGCGGGACGGAAGGTGATCCTCCTCGACCAGGAGCCGGCCGCCTCGCTCGGCGGCCAGGCGCACTGGTCCTTCGGCGGCCTCTTCCTGGTGGACTCGCCCGAGCAGCGCCGGATGCGGATCAAGGACTCGCACGAACTCGCCTGGCAGGACTGGCTCGGCACGGCCGGCTTCGACCGTCCGGAGGACGCCTGGCCGCGCCGCTGGGCCGAGGCCTACGTCGCCTTCGCGGCGGGCGAGAAGCGGGCCTGGCTGCACGGCCAGGGCGTGCGCTTCTTCCCGGTGGTCGGCTGGGCCGAGCGCGGCGGCCTCACCGCCACCGGCCCCGGCAACTCGGTGCCGCGCTTCCACATCACCTGGGGCACCGGGCCCGGCCTGGTCGCCCCCTTCGCCGCCCGGGTCCGGGCCGCCGCCGCGCGCGGGCAGGTGGAGCTGCGCTTCCGGCACCGGGTCACCGGCCTGTCCGCCACCGCCGGGGCCGTCGACACCGTCACCGGCGAGGTGCTGGTGCCCAGTCAGGTGGCCCGCGGCGAGTCCAGCTCCCGCGAGGTGGCCGGCTCCTTCGAACTGCGCGCCCAGGCGGTCGTCGTCACCTCCGGCGGCATCGGCGGCAACCACGAGCTGGTCCGCAAGGCCTGGCCCGCCCGGCTCGGCACCCCGCCGCAGAAGCTGCTCAGCGGCGTGCCCGCGCACGTGGACGGCCTGATGCTGGACATCGCCGGCGCGGCCGGCGGGAACCTGATCAACGGCGACCGGATGTGGCACTACACCGAGGGCATCGAGAACTGGGACCCGATCTGGCCGAAGCACGGCATCCGGATCCTGCCCGGCCCGTCCTCGCTCTGGCTGGACGCGCGCGGGCGGCGGCTGCCGGTCCCGCTCTTCCCGGGCTTCGACACCCTGGGCACGCTGGAGCACATCATGACGACCGGTCACGACTACACCTGGTTCGTGCTCACCCAGAAGATCATCGAGAAGGAGTTCGCCCTCTCCGGCTCGGAGCAGAACCCGGACCTGACGGGCAAGTCGGTGCGCGGGGTGCTCGGCCGGGCGCTGCCCGGGGCCACCGGGCCGGTGGAGGCCTTCAAGCGGCACGGGGTGGACTTCGTGGTCGCCGACTCGCTCACGGAGCTGGTGCGCGGCATGAACGCCAAGTCCGACGGGCCGCAGATCGACGAGGCCGAGCTGCGCCGGGAGATCGAGGCCCGGGACCGCGAGCTGGCCAACCCCTTCTCCAAGGACCTCCAGGTGACCGCCATCCACGGTGCCCGCCGCTACCTGGGCGACAAGCTGATCCGCACCGCCACCCCGCACCGCCTGCTCGACCCCAAGGCCGGGCCGCTGATCGCGGTGCGCCTCAACATCCTCACCCGCAAGTCGCTCGGCGGGCTGGAGACCGACCTGGACTCGCGCGTCCTGCGGGCCGACGGCTCACCGCTGGAGGGCGTCTACGCGGCGGGCGAGGCGGCCGGCTTCGGCGGCGGCGGGGTGCACGGCTACCGCTCGCTGGAGGGCACCTTCCTCGGCGGCTGCCTCTTCTCCGGCCGGGCGGCGGGCCGGGCGGCGGCCGAGGCCACCGCCTGACCCGCCGCCGGGTCGTGCGGGCTCAGCGCTTCATGTAGACGCTGTCCATGAACTCGATGATCTGCTTGTCCGTCAGCCGGCCGCCCTCGCGGTGACCCATCGCGAGGTCGGCCTCGCTGATCATGCCGACCAGGCGCTCCCCGTCGATCACCGGGATCCGGCGGATCTGGTGCTGCTCCATCTTCTTCAGCACCGCGTCGATCGAGTCGTCCGCCCGGACGCAGTGCAGGTGGCCGCTGAGCTCCATGGCCTTCATCGTCGACGGGTCCTTCCCCTCCGCGATACATCGGGTGACGATGTCCCGGTCGGTGACGATCCCCTTGAGGAGCTGGTCCTCGCCGCAGATCGGCAGGGCGCCGACGCCCATGTCCCGCATCATCATGGCGGCGTCGAGCAGGGTCTGGTCGGCACGGACGCACTGGGCACCGGCGTGCATGATGTCGCTGGCCGTGATCATGAGTCGAACCTCCGGTCCGCCCCCGGAGGGTCCGGGGTGCGGTCGCGGCCACCGTAAGCAGCGGCCGGACGGACCGCACGGCGGGCGGCCGGGGCCGTGACGCTCCGTCATGGCGGCGGCCGTACTGACGCACCCTGGGGGGCGTCCGGGGCCGTGGTGCAGAATTCAGGGGATCACGGGGGTGGCGCCAGTCCTCCCCGGCGCCCGCAACACGGCCCCGGCAGCCACGCCGCCGGGCCCCCGTCGGAAGGAAACTGATGGCTCGTCGCCCCCGCAAGGAGGCCGCCGCGGCGGCCCCGGCCCCGGTCACCGTCACGGTCTGCCGGGGATGCTGCTGCGGGACGGAGCGGCGCCACCCGGAGGTGGACCACGCGGCGCAGCTGGTGCGGCTGCGGGAGGGCGTCGGCGCGGCCGGCCGGGTCCGCGCGGTGCCCTGCCTGGACGCCTGCGACCACTCCAACGTGGTGGTGGTCAGCCCCTCGGCCGAGGGCCGCGCGGCCGGCGGGCGTCCGGTCTGGCTCGGCTGGGTGCTGCAGGACGACATGCTGGACGAGATCACCGACTGGGTGAAGGCGGGCGGCCCCGGGGTCGCCGACTCGCCCGGCACGCTGGACCTCCAGGAGTTCGCCGTCTCCCGCCGGATCCGCGACGGCCTGCCGGGCTGACGCGGCTTCCCCGTCTTCGAGCTGGCATGCTGCCGGACATGAGCGAGACGGAACTGAACGGCAGGCCGGTGCGGCCCTCGGAGCTCCAGGCGCTGGCGCTCACCAACTACGGCCACTTCACCACCCTGCGGGTCTCCGACGGCCGGGTGCGCGGCCTCGCCCTGCACCTGGAGCGGCTGCGGCGGGACTGCCGGGAGCTGTTCTCCGCCGAGCTGGACCTCGACCGGGTGCGGCAGTACGCGCGGCGGGCCGTCCCGGCCGGGGGTGGGGACGTGATGGTCCGGATCACCGTCTTCGACCCGGCGCTGGACCTCGCCGGTCTGGCCGGGAGGGCCGACCCAGCCGTCCTGGTGACGACCCGTCCGGCCGGCCCGTCCGGTCCGCTGCCGCCCGTGCGGGTCCGCACGGTGACCTACGTGCGAGACCTGCCGCAGGTGAAGTCGGTCGGCCTGTTCGGCGCCCTGCACCACCGCCGGGAGGCCCAACTGGCCGGGTACGACGACGCGTTGTTCGTCACCCCGGACGGCGCGGTGGGGGAGGGCGGCACCTGGAACCTCGGGCTGGTGCGTGGCGGCGAGGTGCTCTGGCCCGAGGCCCCGTACCTGCCCGGTGTCACCCAGGAGCTGCTGAGCGGCCTGCACCCGGCCCGCCGCGAGCGGGTCGCCCCGGCCCAACTGCCGGACTTCGAGGCCGCGTTCGCCGTCAACGCGGCCATCCCGCTGGGCCTGCGGCCGCTCGCCGCGATCGACGCGGTGGCGTACCCGTCCGAGCACCCGGTGCTCGCCGCGCTGGCGGCGGCGTACGCCGCCCTGGAGGGCGAGGCGCTCTGAACGCGCGCGGGGCCGCACCCGGCGGGTGCGGCCCCTGACGTCGGCGTCGGCTCAGTAGCCGCGGGCGCCGCGGCCCGGGTCGGCCTGCTGGACCTTGGAGGCCAGGTCGTGGCCGTCCTTGGAGACGCCGTAACGGTCCATCACGTAGTTCATCGCGGCCGCGCAACTGGCCACCGGGTCGTAGATGTTGGTGGAGGTGCCCGGCTGGTGGTGGGCGGCGAAGGTGCTCGGGATGGTCTGCCAGGGGCCGCGCGAGCAGTTCTGCGGGTAGCCGTCGCCGACCCGGGGGCCGTGCGCGTTGCTGTCCCAGTCGTTGACCAGCGGCATCGCGTTGTACGAGGACTCGCGGCCGGTCATGGTGAGCAGGCCGCGCATCCAGTTGGCCCGGGCCTGCGGGTCGGTGACGCCCATCAGGTCGAGGGTCTTGTTGATGTAGTCCTCGCAGGCCGCCTTGCCACTCTTCCAGGAGCCCCGGCCGCCGTACTCGACCTCGGAGACCTTGATCGCGGAGGCGGTGGACGGCGTGGCGGAGGCGTCGCCGCCGTTGTCGCCGCCACCGTCGTGGTCGCCCGAGCCGCTGCCGTTCCCGTTGCCGTGCCCGTTCCCATGGTCGTTGCCGTGGCCATTCCCGTTCCCGTTCCCGTTGCCGTTCCCGTTGCCGTGGCCGTTGCCGGTCGGCTTGGGCTTGTCCGGGGTCTCGCGCTCCTTGTCCTGGTTCTTCTGCTCCTCGGCGATCTTGCGCTCCGCCTCCTGGTACTCCCGGATGACGGCCTGGAGCTTCACCGCGTCCTCGGCGATCGCCTTGGAGAGCTTCTCCTTGGTCTCCATCAGGTGCTTGGCGCGGCTCTCCACGTCCTTGGCGTCGTTCAGCACGTCGTAGGCGATGTAGAAGCCGGCGATCCCGGCCAGCGGGCTGACGGCCAGGTCGACCGCGACCGCCTTGGCCAGGGTGGACTGGATCTTCCCGAGCTTGGCCTGGAGCTCCGCCATCCGCTGGCTCATCTGCTGCCAGTCCTTCTGGAGCGTCCCCAACTCCGCCACCGAGACGCCGAACCTGTCCCCGCTGCTCATACCGCTGCCCCCTGCCTACTCGCTCTGCTGCCCTCGGCCACCACCGCGAACGCCTGCCCGCGCCACCTCCGGTGACGGCCCCTCAACACCTGATGGTTCCCCGGCATCCTGCCATGACCAGGCCATCACCGCGGAAGGCGGCCGCCGGGATCCTTAAAGCGCTTGCCCTCCGCGCGGGCTGGCCTAGTGCCGTGCCCGGCAAGGTCTGCCCCGTCACGCCGCCCGGCACGCACTCTCGCCGCACCGGCCAAAGGCCCGGGTAGCTCCGCTACGACGGGCCTTCGCCCGGCACGCCGACAGCACGCACCGAACGACGCGACGGGGCAAACCTTGCCGGGCACGGCACTAGCATCGGCAGGGTGGCCAGTGAACTGCGGCGGATCACCGCCTTTCGGACCTCCTTCGCCCGCCGCCAGGCAAGCTCGGTGCGGGAGGTGGAGGGCGGGTTCGTGGTGCGGAACGCGGAGTTCCCGCTCTCGTACGAGCACAACCAGCTGCACGTGGACGGCACCGGCCTCGATCCGGCGGCGCTGCTGGCGCTGGCGGACGAGGTGATGGCGGACGCGGACCACCGGCTGCTGACGGTCTACGAGGACGAGGTCGGTGCGGCCTGCGTGCCGCTCTTCACCGCGGCCGGGTACGAGCACAGCACCGAGCTGGTGATGCACCACACCGGCCCGGTGCCGGCCGCCCCGCCCGCCGTGCCGGCCGAGCCGGTGGACTGGCCGGAGCTGGCGGCGCCGTACGGCGTGCGGCTGCGCGAGTGGATGCCGGAGTTGACGGACGAGGGCGTGCGGCAGCTGGCCGCGCGCCGGGAGGCGCGCCGACGGGGTGCGCAGGAGGTCGTCTTCCTGGCGGCCCGGACCCCGGAGGGGGAGGTGGCGGCCTGGGCCGACCTCTACCTGGACCCGCCGAGCGGCACCGCCCAGATCGAGGACCTGATCACCGCCGCCGAGCACATCCGCCAGGGCTACGCGGACGCCGTGGTCGCCACCGCGCTGCACCGCGCGGCCGGGGTGGGGCTGCGCTTCCTGATCGCCGACGCCGAGGACTGGCCGCAGTACTGGTACGGGCGCCGGGGCTTCACCCCGGTCGGCCGAGGGCACTCCTTCACCCGCTCGTGATCGAATGAGCGGACGGGCAGGCTCCGACCGGGAGCTGACCGATCATCAGGGAGAGAACGTGCGCAAGCTGGTGTACTTCGTCGCCGGTACGCTCGACGGCCACATCGCCGCCCCCACCGGTGGTGACCCGTCCGGCCCGGACGGCTTCTGGCCGATCGGCCAGGACTACGTGGAGCACCTGGTCGCGGAGTATCCGGAGGTGCTCCCCGGCCCGGCCCGGGCCGCCCTCGGCGTCACCGCCGAGGGCACCCGCTTCGACACCGTGCTGGAGGGCCGCAACACCTACCAGATCGGCCTGGACGCGGGCATCACCAACGCCTACGCCCACCTGCGCCACCTGGTCTTCTCCCGCAGCCTCACCGAACTCCCGGACCCGGACGTCGAGTTGGTCGCCACCGATCCGGTCGCCAAGGTCCGCGAGCTCAAGCAGCAGGAGGGCAAGGACGTCTGGCTCTGCGGCGGTGGCGAACTGGCCGGCGTGCTCTACGCCGAGATCGACCGGCTGGTCCTCAAGCTCGCCCCGCTGACCACCGGCTCGGGCATCCCGCTGTTCGGCCGCTCCGCCGCCTTCGAGCCCCGCAACTGGCAGCTCACCGACCAGATCACCCTCAAGAGCGGCGTCATCTTCCTGACCTACGACCGGCTCTGAGCACGGGAGTTCGAAGGTCTTGGACCGACCGGGTGACCGGGCGGACACGCCGGGGGCAGCTCCGGCGGGCGGACCGCGGCGGTGGTGAGCTGGCGGGCGTGAAGCGTCTCCGACGGTGCGTCGTCGCTCTGTTGCTGGCCGCGGCCCCGGCCGGGTTGGCCGCCCCACCCACCGTGGCCCGGACCCGCGACGGCTGGACGGTCATCGCTCCGGGGGTCACCTACCGGGAGTTGACGGTCCCGACCTCGCACGGCACCGCGCGGGTGTATGCGGTCCGGGCCGACCTTGGCCGGGCGGGGGTGCGGGCGGACCTGCTCTTCCCCGGTGCGGTGGCCGCCCGGGCCCCGCTGACCCGGCTGGCCGGGGACCGCCGGGCGGTGGCGGCGGTGAACGGGGACTTCTTCCACATCACCGAGGACCAGCACCCGGGCGTCGAGGCCACCGGAGCCCCCTCGGGCCCGGCGGTGTACCGGGGGCAGGCGCTGAAGGCAGCGGTCCCGGAGGCCCAGCGGTTCGGCTGGAAGCTGCCACCGGGCGGCAGCGGCCGGGACGTGCTCGGGGTCGGCGTGGACGGGGTGGCCCGCACCGGACGGCTGGAGCTCGAAGGCCACCTGCGGACCGAAGGCGGCACCTGGCCGCTGGGCGGACTGAACCAGTACGCCCTGCCGGTCGGTTCGATCGGCGCGTTCACCACCGACTGGGGCGAGGTCTCCCGGGCCCGGGCGGCCTGCGGGAGCGACGAGTCGCGGAAGGCCCCCTGCACCGCGGAGGTCCGGGAGGTGACGATCCGCCACGACCGGGTGGTCGCGGTCTCGGAGACCCCCGGCAGCGGGCCGATCCCGCCCGGCAGCACCGTGCTGCTCGGCCGGGAGGCCGGTGCCCGGGTGCTGGCCGGCCTGCCGCTCGACACCCCGATCTCGGTGGACCACCGGCTCGCCTCGGACCAGCAGGTGCCCTTCGCCTTCGCCCTGGGCGCCCACCCCGTGCTCCAGGGCGGACGCCCGCTGCCGGGGCTCGACGACAGCGTCGTCGAGCCCCGCAGCGCGGCCGGTTTGGGAAGCGGCGGGCGGGTGCTGACGCTGCTCTCCACGGACGGGCGCGGGGGCACCTCCACCGGACTGACGGTCGGTGAACTCGCCCGCGTGGTCGGCGATCTCGACTGTCAGGACGGCGTCTACCTGGACGGCGGCGGCTCGTCCACGCTGGTCGCCCGTGACCCGGCCGGCGGCGGACTCACGGTCCGGAACCGGCTCGACCAGGGCCAGGAGCGGCGGATCCCCAACGGCATCGGCATCTTCGCCGAGGACGACCGGACGGCCGGCTGACGGGACGGTGCAGTCGCCGACGGACGCCTCCGCCGCCGGCCGGACGGCGGGTCAGAGGGCGCAGGTGGTCTCCGGGATACCGGTGGAGAGCGGGAGCGGGGCCGGGACGGTGGTGCTCGGCGGTGGGGTGGTGTCGCGCGTGGTCCAGGCGACCAGGGCGTCGAAGGCGGTGTCGAAGCAGGGCTGCATCGGGCGGACCAGGTCCTTGGCGAGGTCGCGGAAGCCGTCGGTGTGGGTGCCGTTGGCGATCCGGTAGTAGCGGTGCAGGCCGCCGCGGCCGGAGTCGTTCACCATCTTGTCGTAGACGTCGCCGGTGCGGCTGATCGGGAGCAGGACGTCCAGGGTGCCCTGAAGGGTGATCAGCGGGCGGGCGATCCGGCCGGTCAGCGAGACCCGGGCGACGGCGTCGTGGACGCTCTGCGGGCGGGAGGCGTAGTCGTAGTCGGTGTCGCAGCCGGGGCCGGTGCCCTCCGGGCAGAACGGCGTGCCGGCCCGGGTGTCGCCGTCGTAGTCCGGGTCCAACTCCTCGCGGATGATGCGCTGGAGGGCGTCCCACTGCGGGCGGTGGGACGGCCAGAGGGCCTCGGAGCCCTCGGGGTACCCGGCGGCGTACATCGCCTCGGCGGCGCCGGGCTCGTGCCGCTCCCAGCGGGGGTAGGCACGGAGGGCGGGCGGCAGGTTGGTCAGCAGGTTGGGCTGGTCCCGGGTGAGCAGCAGGCCGTTCCAGTCGATGCCACCGGTGTAGAGCTGCGGGTAGTGCTCCAGCTGCCAGCGCACCAGGTACCCGGCGGCGGAGAGCCCGGCGGCGTACGTGCGGCCGGGGGCCCGGCCGTAGTGCCGGGCGGTCACCTGCTGGGCGGCGACGGTGAGTTGGGCGACCCGGCGGTGCCACTCCAGGATGGCGTCGCCCGGGGCGTCCCCGTCCTCGTACATCCGGGGGCCGGTGTTGCCCTTGTCGGTGGCGGCGTAGGCGAAGCCCCGGGCCAGCACCTGGTCACTGATGATCTGGTCGTTGGCGTACTGGCCCCGGATGCCGGGCGGGCCGGCCACCACCAGGCCACCGTTCCAGTGCTCGGGCAGCCGGATCACGAACTGGCTGTCGTGGTTCCAGCCGTGGTTGGTGTTGGTGGTGGAGGTGTCCGGGAAGTAGCCGTCGAGCTGGATGCCGGGGATCCGGGTGGGGTTGACGGTGTCCTTGGCCTGGAGGCCCTCGTAGTCCTTGGAGTTGGTGAGGCCGGCCGGGAGGGCGGCCGTGGTCAGGTCGTCCAGGCAGTGGCTGACCAGCCGTTCCGCGCCGGGGACGCGCAGGCGCTGCCCCTGGCAGGCGGAGCCGGTCGCGTCGGCGGCGGTGGCCGGGAGCAGGCCGACGGCCAGCAGGGCGGGTACGAGGGCGACCAGGGGACGCCAACGGCGGTGTGCGGTACGGGACATGGTGCTCGGTACTCCTCGTGGTCGATGGGGACGGACCGACCGTAGGCGGGCCGGGCCCGGGCGCAGGAGTGCCGGACGGCCACACCTGCTGGTGAACCCCCAAGTGCCGATCGGCACATGACCTCCGGCCAGACCTGCCGCGCGGGGCGGTGGCCGCCGCCCGTGGTCCCGTATCGTCCCTGGCGAGACCGACTCGAAGGGGGAGCGGATGGCCTCGTCACCGACCGTCGTGCCACCGGCCGCCGTGCCGTGGATCCCGCCCGTGCTGTACGCGGCGGTGCTGGCGGGCGGCCTCTACCACGCCGCCCTGGCGGACGGACCGCTGCCGGCCGGTCGCCTGGTGGGCTTCGTGGCCGGGCTGCTCCTGCTGCTCGCCCTCGACCTCGGGGAGCGGCGCCGGTGGCGCGCGGGCACGCCCGCGAGGGTGGTGGCCGGGCTGCTGGTGGCGAGGCTGCTGCTCTGCTCGGCGGTGGCGGTGCTGGACGGTTCGGGGGTCTCCCGGGCGCTGTTCGTCCTGGTGCCGTTCGCCGCCCACCTGGCCTTCGGACGGCGGGCCGGGCTGATCGGGGGCGCGGGCTGTGTCGCCCTGCTGGTCACCGGCTACTCGCTCTGGGTGCCCCGGTGGTGGGTCCAGGCAGCCTACGTCTCCGACCTGTTGATGTTCGCCCTCGGGCTCGCGCTGGCGCTCTCGATGGCCGCCGTCGCCCTGGGGGAGCAGCGGGCGCGGGCCCGACTGGAGGGTGTGCTGGCCGAGTTGGAGCTCTCCCACGAGCGGGTGTCCGCGTACGCGCTGCGGGTCGCGGAGCTGTCCACCGCCGAGGAGCGCAACCGGGTGGCCCGGGAGATCCACGACAGCCTGGGCCACCATCTGACCGCCGTGGCCATCCAGTTGGAGAAGGCCGAGGTCTTCCGCGAGCTCGATCCGCCGGCCGCGGCGAAGGCCGTGGCGGACGCCCGCTGGTCCGCCGGGCGGGCCCTCACGGAGGTCCGCGAGTCGGTCGGTACGCTGCGGGGCGCGCGGCCCTTCTCCCTCACCCGCGCGCTCGCCGACCTGGCCCGTCACCTCGGCGACGACCGCCTGACGGTGGCGCTGCACGTCACCGGGGAGGAGACCGGGTACGCCGCCGAGTCGCTCGCCGCGCTGTACCGGGCGGCCCAGGAGGCGCTCACCAACGCCCACCGGCACGGCCGGGCGAGCCGCATCGAGGTCACGGCCGCCTACGGTGACTCCGCCGCCGTGCTGGTCGTCGCCGACGACGGCCGGGGGTTCGCCGTTGCACCCGGAGCCGGGAGCGGCTTCGGGATCCGCGGCATGCGCGAGCGGGTCGAACTCCTGGGTGGGACAGTCGAGTTCGGTGCGGCCCCAATCTCCGGGACGGTGGTCACCGTGACCGTCCCGCGCAGCCGGCAGCCGGTGCGGAGCGCCGGATGAGCGGGGTGGCGGAGCAGGAGGTACGGGTACTGGTCGTCGACGACCAGGAGCTGGTCCGGGAGGGGATCGCCTCCCTGCTGGGCATCCAGCCCGGCGTCACCGTGGTGGCCACCGCGGGTGACGGCCCGTCGGCCGTCGAGGCGGCCGTGGCCCACCGGCCGGACGTCGCGCTGGTGGACGTGCGAATGCCGGGCGTGGACGGCATCGAGACCACCGCCGTGCTGGCCGCCCGGGTGCCCTCCTGCCAGGTCGTCATGCTGACCACCTTCGACGACCAGGAGTACGTGGCCCGGGCGCTCGCGGCCGGTGCCGTCGGGTACCTGCTGAAGAACCTGCCCTCCGCCGAACTCGCCCGCGCGGTGCGGCTGGTGCACGCCGGGGTGGCCCAGTTCGACACCACGGTGGTGGCCCGGCTGGCCGCCGCGCTGGCTGCACCTACGGCACCGGCCCCGCCGCTTGCACCGACCGCGCCGGAGGAGGGCCTGACGGGGCGCGAGGTGCAGGTGCTGCGCCTGATCGCGGACGGTTCGACCAACCGGGAGATCGCCTCCCGGCTCTTCCTCAGCGAAGGAACCGTCAAGAACCACATCTCCCGCATCCTCGGCCGGCTCGGTCTCCGCGACCGCACCCAGGCCGCGCTCTATGCCCGCGACCGCGGTCTCGTCTGAACGGGCATTCTCAGGGCCGGAGTTGGCGCCGGTAGACCGAGGGGCTGACGCCCATGGTCTCGCGGAAGTGGTGGCGGAAGCCCGCGGCGGTCAGGCCGACCCGGTGGGCGACGACGTCGACCGGGTGGTCGGCGGTCTCCAGCAGGGCTGCCCCGGCGCGGACCCGTTGGTGGGTGATCCAGCGCCCGGGCGGCAGGCCGGTGGCCTCGGCGAAGCGGCGCTCGAACTGACGGACCGACAGGTGGGCCAGCTCGGCCAACTCGGTGACGGTCAGCCGCCGGTGGAGGTTCTCCAGGGTGAAGCGGACGGCGCCGCCGATCGGGTCGTCGGCCGGGGCCGGGCCGACCGGGCTCTCGGCGAACTGGGCCTGGCCGCCCTCGCGGTGCGCGGCCACCACCATCCGCCGGGCCACCCGGGCGGCCACCTCGGCGCCGTGGTCCCTGCGGACCAGGTGCAGACAGGCGTCGATGCCGGCGGTGGTGCCGGCCGCCGTGATCACCGAGCCGTGGTCGAGGTAGAGGACCGAGGGGTTGACGGTCACTTGCGGGTGACGCTCCTGGAGCAGGGCGGCGAACCGCCAGTGCGTGGTGGCCTCCAGGCCGTCCAGCAGGCCGGCGGCGGCCAGGGCGAACGCGCCGCCGCAGATGGAGACCATCCGCGCCCCGCGCGCGGCGGCCTCCCGCAGCGCCGCCAGGACGGTGGGGGAGACCTCCTGGTGGACGTCCGCCACCCCCGGGACGACCACGGTGTCGGCGAGCCGGAGCCGGTCCAGGCCGTGGTGCACCACGATGTCGAAGCCGCCCACCATCCGGTGTGGCCCGGGCGTCTCGGCGCAGAGCTCGAACCGGTACCACCGGTCCACCTCCAGCTCCGGCCGGGGCACCGCGAACACCTCGGCCACCGTGGCCAGTTCGAAGGGGGTCATGCCGTCGAAGGCGAGGCAGGCGATCCGGTGGTGGCGACGGGGCATGACGGAATCCTAGCGACAGGTGCCGTTCACGACACTGTCCGGGAAGGTCCGTCGGGCCCGAAGCTGGTGCCGTGAAGCCAGAGATCACCATCACCGCACCGACCGCACCGACCGCACCGACCGCGCCGACCGCGCCGACCGCGCCGCTCACTCCGCTGACCTTCGGGATGCTCATCTTCGACCAGGTCGAGGTCCTTGACCTCGGAGGCCCCTTCGAGGTCTTCAGCACCGCCGGCCGACTGGCCCGCTCCGCCGAGGGAGAACCCCTGCTGCGCGTCGTGACGGTCGCCGTCTGCGGTCGCCTGGTCCGGGCCAGGGGCGGCCTGAAGATCCTCGCGGACCACTCCCTCGACGAGGACCCGCCCTTCGACGTGCTGGTGGTCCCCGGTGGCGTGACCACGGACGTCGAGGCGGACGTCCAGGCGCTCGACTGGCTGGCCCGGCGCGGGAAGAGCGCCGAGCTGACGTTCAGCATCTGCACCGGCGCCTTCCTGCTCGCCGCCACCGGTGCGCTGGACGGGCGCCCGGCCACCACCCACTGGGAGGACCAGGAGGAGCTGGCCCGCCGCTGGCCGGCCGTCCGGGTACTGCAGGACACCCGCTGGGTGGACGACGGCGACATCGTCACCTCGGCGGGGATCAGCGCGGGCATCGATGCCGCCCTGCACATCGTGGAGCGGTTCTTCGGTGCTGAGCTCGCCCGGCGGACGGCCCGTCAGATGGACTACGCCTGGGAGCCCGGGGAGGACGCGGCGCCACGCGAGTAGGCCAAGCAGAAACGTTCGGACGCGGACGGGGGACCCTAGGTTGGGCGCCGCAAGGTACCGCTCATCTCGGAAGGTCCCCCTCCCATGCGCCTGCGCACCATGGCCGTCGCCGCCGCCTTCGCCTCCACCCTCGTCCTCGTCTCGCCCGTCCCGGCGAGCGCGGCCGACGGGGTGTTCGAGTACACCTTCGACGGCGAGTTCGGACGGCAGACCGCCGTCCTGGAGTACCCGCGGAGCTGGGAGTGCGTGACCCTGCCGGAGGTGGCCGACCCCGGGTCCTCGTCGCCCGCCTTCTCGCCGCGCAACTACACCAGCAGCACGGTCGCCATGTTCACCGGCCCTGACTGCGACGGCGACTACTACTCGCTGCGCCCCGGCGGCAAGGCCTCCGAGCGGCTCAAGCTGCGGTCGGTGGTCTTCTCCTGACGCACCGTTCAGGCCCCGGCGCCGGCGAGCACCGCCGCGAGGCGGCCGATGTCCGCGCGCCAGGGCTCGGCGTACTCGGTCTCGCCCCAGAGCTCGGCCAGTTCGGAGTCGGCACCGAGCACCCGGCCCAGCGCGGCCGCCGCCAGCGTCCGCAGCTCCGGCGCGAGCGGGGGCAGCGGCTGCTTGGGGCCGTAGGCGGGTGACACCGCTGCGCCGCCCGGGAGTTGGGCGGCGATCAGGGCGGCGGCGGCCACCGCCTCGGCGCCCTCGTCGCTCTCCAGGTAGTCCGTGCTGTCCGCGACGGCGGCCAGCACCCGGCGGAGGATCTCGCCCCGCTCGGACGGCTCGGAGTCGTCCAGGAAGGCGGCGAAGTCGGCCGCGTTGTCGTTCTCGAACGGGCCGATGTCCCAGGCGCCCATGGCGTGCTCCCCAGCTCGGGTGGTGGTGTCCGGAGGATCATCGCAGCGGGGGGTGACACCACGTAGGAGCGGGGTGGTCCACCGGCCGCACGGCCGGGAACCACCCCGCTCCGGGGGTGCGGGTCAGAGCAGTCCGTTGACCCGGTACTGCATGACCCGGTAGTTGGTGTCGTCGTACCACTGGCTGACCAGGATGTGCAGGTCGCCGATCGTCGAGCCGGGGACGATGAAGCCGCCGTACGGGCTGGCGACCAGGTTGCCGGTCTCCTGGCCCGGGCTGCCGGGCAGGATCATGGTTCGTTCCGGGGTCCGGGTCAGGTCGGAGGTAGGGAGCGGGAAGACCATCGCCCGGATCGAGAGCGGGTCCATGTCCAGCCAGCTGAGCACGTAGCGGCCGTCCACGGCACGGAAGCTCAACTCGCCCCACCGCCGGGTGCCCAGGACGCTCGTCGGGGCGGGCGCGTTCCACCGCCAGCCGCCGTCCGCGAAGCCCCAGGGCTCGTAGGCGCCGGGGTCCCCGAGGGCGTCCTGGCGGACCCGGTGCAGCAGCAGGCCCGACTCCGTCTCGCGGTTGAAGACGGTGGACAGGACGTAGCAGTACCCGTCGTCGGCCACCGCGTAGGTCTTCTGCTGGAACTGGCCCCCGTGCAGGTCGCCCGGCCACTGGCAGAGGTACTCCCAGGTCTCGCCGTTGTCGGGGGAGCGCCAGAAGTCGGTGTGGTGGGTGTCGTGGAGGACGCCGCGCATGAGGTGCATGTAGAGCACCCCGCCGACCTCGAACACGTCGGACGGGAGCGCCGTGGTGCGCCCGCCCGGGACCGGGGTGTGCGGCTCGGGGACGAGAGCGGTGGCGTAGCCGCCGCCGACGCAGCCGTCGACGCGCAGGTTGTTCGGGTCCGCGCTGCTCGAGCGCAGGCCCACCGGGGCGCGCCACTCGGGGTCGCCCACGCGTTCGCCGTCGAAGGTGTCGCCGCAGACCAGGAGCATGCTGCCGTCCGGGCAGCGCACCGGGATGCCGAGGTCGGTCCACGGCGCGCCGAACCGGCCGGTCTCCGCCGGGCCGGTGAGGTTCCTGACCTTGGTGGTGAGCGTCGGGAGAGCCGGGTCGTACCGGCCGGCCGCGTGCGCGGCCGGCCCGCCGGGGAGGGCCGAGGAGCCCACCCCGGCGGCCAGGCCGGCACCGATCCTGAACAGCGTGCGGCGGGAGAGCCCGCCTGACGGTGTGTCGGCCACTGGTCGAAGGTCCATGGTGACGTGTCCTTCCGGTACGGCGGGTGCGGAACTCACCCTAGGCGGACGGAAGGTGAGGGAACGTTCCGTCCGGCCCACCGCGTGTGTCGCTGCCCGCCGACCGGTCGGATCACCGGGTGCGGTAGGCGTCCAGGACGGTCTGGAGGGTGTTGCCGCCGAGGTCGGTCAGCTCGGCGCGCAGACTCACCCCCGCCGCCCGGCCGGTCGCCGGGACGGTCACCGCGCCCCGGACGACCGGGAGCCGCTGCCAACCGGCGCCGCCGTCCAGCGAGTACGAGACGGCCAGCGAACGGTGCCGCCCGTCGGCCGCCGCGCCCCGGACGGTGACCGGCAGCCGCAGCGCCGCGTCGGCCGGGGCCGATCCGTCGCCGCGCAGCTCGGGGGAGAAGCGGACCACGCTGAGCGGCAGCGGGGTCGGGCCGGTGGTGGCGGCGCGGGCGGAGAAGGTCCAGTCGGCCGTCACCCTGGTCGCCGTGCCGGGGGCGCCACCGCGCTCCACGGAACTGGTCAGCCGGTAGTCCGCCGCGCCGCCGGCCGGGACGGTGAAGGCGGCCTGCCCGGGGGCGTCGGTGGAGGTGCCGACCACCTCGCCGTCCCGGAGGAGTGTGGTGGCGGTGGTGTCGAAGGCCGGGCTCCAGGGCACGTGCCCGTCGCCGTCCGCCAACATCGGGACGTTCAGGGTGAGTTGGTCACCGTCCTGGACCAGGGAGGGGCGGTCGGTGAGCTGCGGGCCGAGGACCGCGTTGTCGAAGGTGTGGACCGTCCTGGCCCCGGCGCGCAGGTTCATCCCGAGGACCGGGTAGCTGGCCGGCCGGGCCCCGTCGACCGCTGGGGTCTGGTAGATCAGGTCCCATGCGCCGCGCTCCGGGGTGACCTTGAGCTCCGCCGTCGCCGGCGTCCGGAGCTTCGTCGCCACCCCGACCGTCGGCCCCTGGGTGGGGATCAGGTCCAGCACGGCCTCGCCCCCGGTGCCTGGACGGGCGGCCCCGCGCACCTCCACCGCGGCCAGCTCCCGCGGCCCTGGGCGCCGCACCAGCCCGTCCAGCGCGCGGCTGCCGGTGAAGACGTAGCCGAGGGCATAGGTGGTGCTGTCGCTGCGCCAGTAACTGTCGTACGACTGACGGACCGTGCCGGGCTCGGCCGCCGGGCCGACGTGGCCGATCCGGATCTCCGGATGGGAGGACATCCGGTTCGCCAACCGGGAGCCGGGGCCCGAGCCGACCACCAGGTAGACCCCGCTGTTCACGAACTCCGCCGAGGCGTCCGGCGGCCGCACGTCCACCGGGGAGGTGCGGCGGGCGTCCAGGGTGACGGTCGTGTCCCGGGCCAGGTCCAGCCGGGGCTGCACCAGCCAGTCCACCGCGTCCGAGCCGGTGAAGGTGGCGTCCAGCAGGTAACGGCCCTTGGGTAGCCGGACCTTGGTGGTGCCGGTCGCGTCGTACGGCGCCGCGGTCCGGTCCGCGCCCGGGCCGGAGATCCCGATGGCGTGGGTCTCGTATGTGGAGGCGGGGCGGCCGTCGCGGCCGAGGTGACGGATGGTCAGGGTGTAGGTGTCCGGTTCGGCGGCGAGGGCATCGGTGGCCGGCGCGGCGGTGACCAGCATGGCCACGCCGATGGCGAGCGAGCGCAGGGCGGTGCGGCGGGTGGGCTTCGTGTTGTCCATGCCCTTGCCCTGCAGCTCGGCGCGGCCGCGTTCCGGTGATCCGGGTCACAGCCCCTGGTCCGATGTGGTGCAGGTCACCGGAACTCCCGCAATGCCCGGGGTAGTGCGGAGTGTGACAACGTACGGGAGGAACCGGACATGAGGGACCGTCTGCGCGCGGGGGACCGCGACGCATTGGCGGAGCTGTACGACGAGCACGCCGCCGTGCTGTACCGCTACGCCCTGCGCGTCACCGGCGACTGGGCGGAGGCCGAGGACATCGTCTCGGCCACCTTCCTGGCCGCCTGGAACGCGCGGGAGTCGCTGCGCAGGGAGGGCGGCGAACTCCGGCCCTGGCTGCTCGGCATCGCCACCAACCTCATCCGCCGCAGCGCCCGCACCCGCCGCCTGCGCCGCCTGGCCCTGGCCCGCGTTCCCGAACGCGGCCTGCTCCCCGACTTCGCCGACGACCTGGTCGCCCACCTCGCCGACGCCGAACAACTCCGGGCCGCCCGCGCCGCCCTCGGCCGGCTGCGTCCGCGCGACCGCGAGGTCTTCGTCCTGGTGGTCTGGGAGGGCCTCGACTACGCGGCCGCCGCCGAGGCCCTCGGCGTCCCGGTCGGTACCGTCCGCTCCCGCCTCTCCCGGGCCCGTGACCGGCTCCGGGCCCTCACCGACGCCGAGCTGCGCTGCCCCCGTCCGGCCGTCTCCGACGCCGCGTCATCCGTCCTGTCCCCCGACCGCCTCCGCCTCCAGGAGTCCTCCCGGTGAACCGCTCCTCGTCCCACTCCGAACTGCTGCCCCCGCCGCCGGTGCCGCCGCTGGGGGCTTCACGTTCCCGCCTGCTCAAGGAGTCAGTGCTGCGCGCCTCCGCTCTCGCTGCCGTGTCCCGCTCGATCCGACGGCCGTTGCTCTTCGCCGGGGTCGCGCTGGCCTGCGCCGTGACGGGCGTGCTGGCCGTGCCGCCGGGGTCGCCACCCGCCCCTGCTCCGACCGCCGCCTCTTCCTCCTCCGCCGTTCACCTGCTCGACCGGATCGCCCTGGTGTCGGCCGGTGCCGGCGCCCAACCGGGCGTCCGCGCCGACCAGTTCGTCTACGTGGAGAGCCGGGTCGCCTTCGCGGCGCGCAGCGCGGACGGCGGCCCCGCCGTCCTCCCGCCCGCGCACACCCGCCGGGTCTGGTCCTCCGCCGACGGCAGCCGCCCCGGCCTGGTCCGCGAGGACGGCGCCCCCGACAGCGTCACCGCTCTCGCCCCCGGCGACGGCTCTTCGGTGAGCAACCCCACCCGGGTCTGGCCGGCCTCGCCCCCCACCGACCCGGCCACCCTGCTCCGTCTGATCCACGATCAGACCCGGGGCCAGGGCCCCGACCCCGACCAGCGCGCCTTCACCGCCATCGGCGACCTGCTCGCGGAGACCGCTACCCCGCCGCAGGTAGCCGCCGCCCTCTACCGCGCCGCCGCCCTGATCCCCGGCGTCACCGTGGTCGACTCCGCTACGGATGCCACCGGCCGTGAGGGTGTCGCCGTGGCCCGTACCGCCCCCTCCGCCGAACAGACCCAGTGGATCTTCGACCGCACCACCCACGCCTACCTCGGCCAGCGCACCGTCCTCACCGCCCGCACTGACGCGGGCCCCGCCGGCACCGTCCTCGGCACCTCCGCGGTCCTGAGCCGAGCCGCCGTCGACCACCCGGGCGACCTCCCGTCCGACCTCCGGGGAACTTCCTGAAACAAGTGACCTGGAGTGCCGCCGCAAAGGCCCCTGGCTGCCCCTCGGCGGGGGGTCGGCGGCACGCCGGGGGTGGCCCGCGACCGACGGGGCCAGGGTTCCGCAGGAGTCCCGTACGCGCCCGCCTGATGACACGTAAAACCGCCTCTGACCTGGTGCTTTTCTGAGAATCGCCTAGGCTGATGGCTCCGTTCGGACGTCCTTCGGGAGGGGTACTGTGAGTACGGAGAACCACACCTATGACGCCGGCGCGATCCAGGTGTTGGAGGGCCTGGAGGCGGTCCGGAAACGACCCGGGATGTACATCGGCTCGACCGGCCCACGGGGCCTGCACCACATGGCGTTCGAGGTCGCCTGCTACGTGATGAACGAGGTCATCGCCGGGCACGGGACCCGTGTCGAAGTCACCCTCCTCGCCGACGGCGGCCTGCGGGTGCGGAGCGACGGGAGCACCGATCCCTCCGAGCTCGTGGAGGCGCTGACCGACTTCTCCTTCGGCCGTGGTGGAGAGCCGCGGCACAACGAGATCCTGGTCCGTCTCCCCGGAATGCTGTGTGTGGTGAGTGCCCTCTCCACCCGTCTCGGACTGGAGGTCCGGTACGAGGGCATCCGCTGGAAGGCGGGCTTCGCCGAGGGGCGGAAGGTCACTTCGCTCACGGAAGCCGGTACGGCGGACGGAAGTTCGACCTCCGTGACCTTCTGGCCCGATGCCGAGATCTTCGACTCCATGGAGTTCTCCTTCGGGACGCTGGCCGACGCCTTTCGGGAACTGGCGTTCCTCTACCGCGAGTTGGACATCTCACTGACGGACGAACGCGGAACCTCCGGGCCCCGGTTGCTCGACTTCGGCGGCGACCTCCGGGGTCTCGTCGCCTTCCTGGACGGTGAGGAGGCCCCGGAGGTGATCGCCTTCCGGTGCGACGACGCCCGGGTGGCGGGGGAGCTGGAGGTAGCCCTGCGCTGGCGGCCGGCCGGAGGGGAGGCCCGTGTACAGAGCTTCGCCAACGGCTATCGCACCGAGGGTGGCGGAACCCATGAGGAGGGCTTCCGTCGGGGGCTCCTGTCGGCCCTCAACTCCTCCGTAAGGAACCGGCAGTTGACCGCCGAGCTGCACTGGGGTCAGGTCTCGGACGGTCTGACCGCGGTGGTGTCGGTGAAGCTCGGCGAGCACCTGCGGTTCGAGGGCGCCACCCGCGACAGGCTGGCCAACCCGGAGGCCGCCACCTGCGTGGAGGAGGCGGTCAGGGAGCACGTCACCGCCTGGCTGGACGCCCACCCGGCCGAGGCCGAGGCCCTCCTCGCCCGGATGCTCCGGAGTCCTGACGAGTCCTGACGGGCCGTGACCTCCCCGGGCGGTGGGCGGTGGGCGGTGGGTGCCTCAGCCGCCGAGGCACTCGCCGCTCGGGGAGGTGGCCGGTCCTCCCATGCCGCCGAGGTAGAGCAGGAACAGGACGAAGGTGGCGACGGCCAGCACCACCCACTTGACCTCGGGCTCGGTCCCGGCCGGAAGCACGGCCACCAGGCCGAGTTGGAGCAGGAACAGCACCACGCTCATGCCGACCCAGACGAACGGCACGCTGAGCACCACCCCCGCGCTCGTCGGGGCGTCCATGCCGAACGGGCAGCCCGACCACCGGCTCGTCACCACGGCGGCTCCCACCAGGGTGGCCCCCAAGGCAAGGACCGGCCCCGCTAGGTACCAGCCGCAGCCGAGGGGTCTGCCGTCCGTCCGTTCCGCCATTGCCCGTACGACCCTTCGTCCGTTACCCGTCCCCGTCTGCTGCTCACACACGCCTCCGGCGCCCCACTGGTTCCCGCCCGTCCCGTGGCAGGATCGAACACCTGTCACGGAAGGGCGGTGGTTGCGGGTGGTCGAGGGCTGGGAGTGGGACGAGACCCTCTTCGAGGGGGCGGCGCCGTACTACGAGCGCGGCCGGCTCCCGTACGCGCCGGGGCTGGAGGCCGCGCTGGCCTCGGAGTTGGGGCTGACCGGCAGCCGGGGGCGCCTGCTCGACATGGGCTGTGGGCCCGGCACCCTGGCGCTCCGCCTCGGCGGACTCTTCGCGGAGGTCGTCGGGGTGGACCCGGACGCCGGGATGCTCGCCGAGGCGCGACGGGCGGCGCGCGGCACGGGCGGGACGTTCCGCTGGGTGCGCGCCCGGGCCGAACAACTACCCACGAACCTGGGCACGTTCACCGTCGCCACCTTCGGCAACGCCTTCCACTGGATGGACCAGGACCTGGTCGCGGCCACCGTCCGCGAGCTGCTCCGGCCCGGCGGCGCCTTCGTGCACGTCGCGGACCGGAAGGCGGAGCCGCGCCCCACCCGGCAGGACCTCCCGCACCCGCCGGTGCCCCACGCCGCCATCGACGACCTCGTCCGGGCCCACCTCGGCCCGCTCCGCCGGGCCGGCCAGGGCGTCCTGCCCCACGGCACTCCCGGCGGCGAAGCCGACGCCTTGGCCGGCGCCGGGTTCGCTCCGCCGGTCCGACTCACCGTCCCGGGTGGCGAGTTGCTGGAGCGCACTCCCGATGACGTGGTGGCCTGGACGTTCTCGATGTCCTCCTCCGCCCCGCACCTCTTCGGCCCCCGCCTGCCCGCCTTCGAGGCCGAACTGCGGGCCCTTCTCCAGGCGGCCTCCCCGGCCACCGGCCGGTTCTCCACACGCCTCCCCGGCACCGAGGTCCGCATCTGGCGGACGGTCAGCTCCTGAGTTCCCGGACCGGAGCGACCGCAGGAAGCCGGCCCCGCAGGAGGAGCGCCTCGCGTTCGGCCTCCGGGACCGCCATCGACTCGGCGAGCACGGCGGCGAGCGCGTCCACCCGGGCGGTGTCGACCTCCGGGCGGAAGAGCCAACGCAGGTTCTCGTCACGGGTGATGAGGTCGAGCGCCACGCGCGGGGTCTTCTCCCGGGTGGCCGCTGCGCGGACGTACCGGACCAGGTCGAGCGGGACCTCCCGGCCGAGCTCGCCCTGCTCCAGGAACGCGTTCGCCCGCGCGGTGACGATCCGTCGGTCCGTCACCGCGACCAGGGTCCCGGCCGTGGAGGACCACATGTCCTTCGCGCTGCCGAGGATCGCGGAGATCGTCCCGGAGGAGTCCTCCTCCTCGGCGAACCCGAGGGCGCGGACGGTCTCGCCGTCCTCCAGGAACCAGCGCAACACCCGGAGATAGGGCGGGAGTTCGAGGCCGTCGGGCGCGCAGACGAGCTCCGGGGCGGAGAGTTCGGGGGCGGGCGGGCGGAGCGCGTCGGCCAGCGGCTCGATCGCCGCCAGCAGCCGTGCGGAGGTCAGCCGCGCCGCCTTCGTGTCCTTCCGCTTCCCCGTCAGCGACTGGGACAGCGTGTCACGTCCGGGAAGCTCCGCGATCAGCCTCAACTCCCTTGCCAGCGCGCCGATCAGCTCGGTGGTCTCGGTGACGGCGGCGTCCAGCTCGGCCCGGGTGTCGCGCACGATCACCTCGACCAGCCGCGCCTCCTCGGCGCTCTCCCGCCCGGCCTCCCGCGCCCGCACGGCGCGCAGCGCCTGGTACCCGGTCCACGCCTTGACGGAGGAGAGCAGCGCGTTGGTGTCGAAGACGACCGCCTCGGCGTTGGCCTCCAGGTACTCGCGGCGGGCGCGCGCCTCGGTCCGCTCGATCTGGGCGATGTGGCCCCGGGCGTTGTGCCGGTACAGCTCCACCTGCTTGCGCAGCAGCGCCTCGCTGCCGGCGACGTTGTCCCAGAGCGAGGTGGGCACGGCGCCGAGCTCCTGCGCGTGCCCGACGGCCCGCTCGACGGTGGCGACCAGGCCGGACAGTTCGGCCCACTGCTCGTTGCGCACGGCGGTGAGGACCTGGCCGGTCACCGCGAGGTTGGTCCTGACCAGGCCGCCGATCTCGCTCAGTTGCATCTGGAGGGCGATCATCGCCAGGGCCGGGCCGATGGTGGCCACGGTCTGCGCGGCGGTCACCGAGCGCACCGGGATCAGGCGGGCCTGCTGGAGCCCGCCGCCGGGGAGCAGCACCGTGCCGAGGTACGCGCCGTCCTTGGTGGCGAGCTGTCCGCCGGCCTTGAGCGCGGCCTGCGTCGCCGGGCTCAGCTGGTAGAGCCCCTGTGCGGCGGCGCCCGCTCCGTGGAGCCGGTCGGCCATGGTGGCGGCGTTCCCGAGGGAGGAGAGGAAGGCCCCGAGCTGCCGGCGGTCGTCGGCCGGGACGAGCCCGAAGTCGACCAGCCCGGGCCGGAGTTCGGCCGTCAGCTCACCGAGGACCACGGCCACCCCGGGTATCACCTCCACCAGGACGGTCGACGGCTCGGCGGGCTCGGAGGCCTTGACCGAGTCGCCTTCTCCGGGCTCGGCCAGTCCCGACGAGTCCGAATGGTCCTGCATGCGAATGTCCTCCCCGCCAGGGCGCTCGACGGGCGCCGCACCGTTGCCGCATCCTACGGCGCGGCGCCCGTCGGGGGGCGGTGCCGCCGCAGGTCACGGTTTTGTCGTTTGCGCGACAAGTCGGTCCGACGGCGGTAGTTTCCCTGGCCGGAGGTCCGCCGTGGATCTCCGGCCGAGGGGGTACGTGATGAGGTTCGTTCGAAAGCTGACGGCACTGGCGGCGACCGCCGCGTCCGTCGCCGCTCTGTCCGTCGCGGCCGCGCCGGCCGCGCACGCCGATCAGACCAGGTACCGGATCGCCTTCGGTGGCACTGCCTACTGCCTCGACATCCCGTGGGGCAACGCCTCCTCCGGCGTGCAACTCCAGTCCGAGTACTGCGGGACCGGCAACGTCTCGCAGCAGTGGTACCTGGTGTCCGCGCCCGGCGGCATGATGATCCAGTCCGTGCAGAACCCCGGTCTGTGCCTCAACGACTGGCAGGACCGGCATGCCCAGGGCGACGAGATCCGGCTGTACAAGTGCGACGGCGGCAACCCGTCCAACCGGTGGTCGATCGGCCTGTACGGGAACCAGTTCCGGGCCGCCGACGCGAACAACCAGTCGGTCTGCCTCAACCTGGCCGGCGGCCTCGGCCTGCACTACAAGACGATCGAGTGGGCCTGCGGCGACTACTCCAACGAGAACTTCTCGCTCTGGCCCGTGTGACCGGCCCTTCGAAAGCCCTAGTGCTGGGCCGGTCCTAGCCGGCCACGGGCATCAGCAGGGAGAAGGTGTCCGCGCGGGACGGGAAGCGGATGGCGAGCGGGGAGATCGGGGTGCCGAGTTCGAGGACGAGCTGTTCGGCGGCGCCGGCCGTGACGGCCTGCAGCAGGTAGTCGCGGTTGACCCGGACCTGGAGGCCGTCGGCGGCCAGGATGGCGGTGCCGTCCTCGGCGGCGGGGCCGTTCTCGAGGTGGGTGCGCAGCTCGGCGGCGGCGAACTCCAGCCGCTGGGTGGTCTCGATCCGCAGCAGGCGGCGGTAGTCGGGGAAGTCGAGGTCGAGCCGCTCGCCGGCCAGCACGCTGTCGCCGACCCGGAGGGTCAACGTCAGCCCGTCCAGGGTGAGTTCGGCGCTCTCGGCGCCGGCGAGCAGTGGCCGGGCGGCGTCCGCGAGCGCGGTCGGGACGAGGGCCTGCACGGCCGGGCCGTCGATCTCCGCCGGGGCGGTGGCGACGGCCAGGCGGTACCGGTCGGTGGCGACCAGGCGCAGCAGGCCGGTCTCCGGCTCGGGGTCGAACAGGACGCCGCGGACCACCGGGTTCTCGGGATCGGTGCCGGCCGCGAAGCGGACGGCGTCCAGCGCGGCGGCGAGCGCCGGGGCGGGGACGGTGATGCGGGTGGTCGTGGTGGACATGGGGTGCTCCCTCAGGTCGATCAGGTCTCGGACCGCGGAGAGCTCGCGACGGGCATCGGTCAGGCCGTCCTCCAACTGCCGCAGGTGCCGGCCGATCGCCGCCCGGGCGACCTCCGGATCCCCGGCGAGGACCTGGCCGATCCCGGCCAGCGGCATGCCGACCCGGCGCAGCCGGGCCACCAGCCGGGCGTCGGCCAACTGCTCGGGCGCGTACCAGCGGTAGCCCGTCCGCGGATCCACGCGGTCCGGGACGAACACCCCGGCGCCGTCGTAGAACCGCAGCGCACTCACCCCCAGGCCGCTCGCCCGGGCCAGCTCACCGATGCTCAGCATCCTGCTCTCCACATCCCCGACCCTGACCCCTCGACCAGGTCGAGGGTCAACCGCCGCCCAGCGTAGTGCCGTCGTCCGATCGGATCGTCGTCACGCCTCCGTGCGGTGCCTCCGGCTGCCGTACGGGTGACTGTGCTGCCCCTTCGGGTGTCGGCCGTTCGGCCCACCGGCCGGAGGGCACGTACGCCATGCGCCTCGGCAGCAAGGTGACTTGGTGATGCCGAGGCGGGGGTTGGGCGCCGAGAACGCCTCGGGCTGCCGTGGTGGAGTGTGAACGGACTTCGGGCGCACCGCCTGACCCATCGCTGTTCTCCGGAGACCTTCATGGAGCGCAGTCTCGTACTCATCCCCGCCCTCACCCTCGCGGCCGGCTGCCTGGCGGCCGTCGTCGCGGGCTCGCCCGCCGTCGCGGGCCCCCGCAGGCCAAGCGGACTGTGCCCGTGCAGGACATGGTCGTCGACTTCTCGGCCGAGGGTGCCGACACCGGCTTCGGCGTCGTCGGCATCATCAAGGACGAAAACGGCAAGGTCATCGGCAAGGCCTACAACAACTGCGTGGCCGCCGGCACCGACACCAAGCTGTGCACCGGCATGCTCGCCTTCGACCACGGGGCCCAGATGGTGTTCAGCGTCCTCGTCCCCACCAACATCACCGAGTTCCCCAAGAAGTTCTCGATGGCTCCCACCGGCGGTATCAGGGAATACCGGGGCTTCGTTGGCGAGGGCGTGTTCGAGGCCACCAGCGCATCGGTCTTCGAGCTCAAGTTCGTGTGACCTCAACCCCCTACCTCCGGGGGCCAGGCACTGACCGCCCGTCAGGAACGTCCGGTGGGCCGGTCGGCACGGGGATCCGTGCCGACCGGCCCACCGATGGTGTGACCGCTCAGCCGTTCGGGCCTTCGGCGGGCGGGACCACCGGGAGTGGCCCGGAGCCGCCGGGGATCAGGACGGCGAGGGTGCTCCGTGCCTCGCGGCGCAGGGTACGGCGCCGGGCGAAGGTCGCGGTCAGGGCGAGGATCGAGATCGTGCAGCCGTAGAAGGCGGCGGCAACCGCGGAGAGGAGCCCGATCGACATCGGGCACGCACCTTTCTTCCCCCGTGAGGCCCGCCCGGCTCGGAGCACGGTGGCGCGCGGTGATGCGTATCCCCTCCACCATACGGGTGGAGTCAACTCCCCTGTGGGCATAGGTGGGTGATTCAGGTGGTCAACTCGGGGTGGGCGAAGCGGAGTAGCCCGGGGACGAGGTGGTGTGGTGGTGCGCGGACGGGTGCGGGCTGCGGTGGTGGCCGTGCTGGGTGGTGCGGTGCTGGTGGCCGGGGGAGGGGCGGCGGCCGGGGCGGCGACGGTCACGTGCGACGTGGGGGAGATGAGCGTGCAGGCCGCGAAGCTGCGGGCGCAGGGGCGGGAGGCCGAGGCCCGGGCGGTCGAGCGGCGGATCCGGGCGTGCGAGGACGCGGAGCGGGACAACAGCGGGCCGATCTGGCGCTGAGGGATCGTTGGTGGGGCGCCGGTGAACTGACGGGACGTCGGATGGGAGGGTGGGGACGGCTTCGGGCAGGCCGGGGCAGGTGAGGTGGGGAGGCGAGCCGTGATCGAGCTGAGCGCTGTGTTGGCAGGCAATCCGTATCCGGGGCGTGGGGTGCTCTGCGCGCGGACCCTGGACGGCCGGACCGTGGGTGGGTACTTCCTGACCGGACGGAGCGCCGCCTCCCGTGACCGTGTGCTGCGGGTGCAGGGCAACGAGCTGCTGGTGGGGCCGGCCGGAGCGGCCGGGCACGACCCGTTGCGGCACTACGCGGCGGCTACCCTGACGCCCGACTGGCTGGTGCTCGGCAACGGCGAGCAGGTCGGGGAGGTGGCGGAGCGGCTGCGGGGCGGGGCCGCGGCGACGGCCGCGCTCGGCGGGCTGGAGTACGAGCCGGACCCGCCGATCCGGACCTCGCGGATCACGGCGCTGATCTCCCGGGACGGGGAGCGGGCGGTGTTCGGTGCGGCCCGGCCGAGCCGGGCGGCCGCCGCCGGGGCGGGGCGGCTCACCACCAACGTGATGACCCTCGCGGTGGAGGGGCTGGAGCCGGGGGAGGGCGTGCTGCTCACCACCTACCGTTCGGACGGCCGGGAGGTCGCGGTGGCGGCTCCGTACGACGAGGTGGCCGTGACGGCGAGGGACGGGGCCGAGCTGCTGGAGGGGATCTGGGCGGTGCTGAGCCCGGAGTTCCGGGTGGCGGCCGTGGTGGTGGACCCGGCACAGGGGCCCGGTTCGCTGCTGCGGGTGTCCGCCTGAGCGGGGGTCAGGCGTCGCGGAGTGCGGCCAGCTCGGCGGCGAGGGTGTCGGCGTGCTGGAAGGTCAGGCCGGCCAGGGCGATGTGACGCCAGGTCACGGTGGAGCCGCCGTCGAGAATGAAGACGGAGCGGCGCAGACCGAGGCCGGGGACGGTGATGCCGTAGGCGCGGGCGACGGCCCGGTCCGGGTCGGCGAGGAGGGGGAAGCCGAGGCGGTGCTTGCGGGCGAAGCGCTCGTGGCTGTCCAGGTCCTGCGGGCTGATGCCCCACACCTCGGCGCCGAGGTCGCGGAAGCGGTCGAGGTCGGAGGTGTAGGAGCACAGCTGCTTCGTGCAGACCGGAGTGTCGTCCCCGGGGTAGAAGACCAGCACCAGCGGCCTGCCCTTGGCCTCCTCCAGGCTGTACTCCCGCCGCTCGGCCAGATCCTCCGTCAGGAGGACACCGGGCAGCGAGAACGAGGGCGCCGAGGCTCCGACGGCGGGCGGCTTGGCCATGAGGGTGCCTCCGGTGAAGACGTAGCCGGGGCGTGCGGTTCACGTCCCGGGGCCTTACGGATGAGGTAGTACGGTGGCACTGTACTCGGTCAGTGCCACCTGCCAGAGCACCGTCAGACCGCGAAAGGGGTCCCGATGACCGCCATGGCCACGGATCGGCCGCAGATGCAGGTCGAGGAGTTCGAGCAGATCGCCGTAGGGGCGCCTGAGACGGTGACCCTGGAGTTCGTCGACGGAAAGCTGGGGGTCAAGGCGATGCCCGACGGCGACCACGGAGCGATCATCATGTGGTTGTTGCGGCAGTGCATGCAGCATCTCCCTGAGTGTGACCTGCACACTGAGCAGGGGCTCGCGGTCGAGCAGTACCGTACTGGGCGGGCCCGCCCTGATGGGGTGCTTGCACCGATTGCGCACTTCGCGGGTGAAGGTGAGTGGCCTGACCCGGATGGGGTGCTGATGGTGGTGGAGGTGACCTCGTACGACCATGACACCGATCGCCGGGACCGGATCGAGAAGCCGATCGCTTACGCGCGGACCGGTATCCCGGTCTACCTGTTGATCGACCGTGAGCGCGGTGAGGTGACCGTTCACAGCGAGCCGGAAGGCGGCCGTTACCGGACCACCGTCACCCGGGCCTACGGCAACGAGGTGGAGCTCCCCGAGCCGGTCGGGTTCGTGCTGCCGACGGATAGCTTGAAGACCTACGTGCGCTGAGCGGAGCCGGCCCAGGTCGCGGCGGGGCACCGGGTCACCGGCGTCGACACCGCTGAGGTGCAGATCCGTCGGGCCGGGAGCCGGTGCCGGGCGGGCCGCCATGTACTGGAGTCACGCCGATGCCGTTACGAATCGTGCCTGGCTCGTGCGGGCGGGCTTCGAGATGGCGCACGAGGAGTTCGTCCCCGAGGGCGAAGCCGGCCTCGTCCCTGTTCCGGGCTCGCAGCTCCCGAGGATGACGCCTCGTCAGCGGCGCGGGCCGTACATGATCACGGCGACGCCGGTCAGGCAGACGAGGGCGCCGAGGATGTCGTAGCGGGTGGGGCGGAAGCCGTCGACGGTCATGCCCCAGAGGAGGGAGCCGGCCACGAAGACTCCGCCGTAGGCGGCGAGGACGCGGCCGAAGTTGGCGTCGGGCTGGAGGGCGGCGACGAAGCCGTAGGCGCCGAGGGCGACGATGCCGAGGCCGGCCAGCCACCAGGGGCGGGACTCCCTGACGCTCTGCCAGATCAGCCAGCAGCCGCCGATCTCGGCGACGGCGGCGAGCAGGAAGAGGAGCACGGAGCGCAGAACGGTCATGGCCTGAGCGTATGCGGCCGGTGTGCGGGGGAAATGCGGTTGTGGCCGGGGTGGGGGGATTGGTCGAATCGGGGGCGTGAAGACCCTTCTGGAGACCGAGCGGTTGGTGCTGCGTCAGTTCGGCAGCGAGGACCTGGACGAGCTGGCGGCCCTGCACGGGGACCCCGAGGTGATGCGGTACATCGACACCGGGCGTCCGCAGCCGAGGGAGGTCGTGGCGGGCGAGGTGCTGCCGGCGATCCTCCGGAGGTACCGCGAACTCCCCGAGGGGATGGGGACGTTCGCGGTGGCGGGCAGGGCGGACGGCGCGTTCCTGGGGTGGGTGGCGTTGCAGCCGGCGGACAGCGTCGGGCTGGCGAAGGGCGGTACCGAGCTCGGCTACCGCTTCCGTCCGGCCGCCTGGGGCCGCGGCTACGCGACCGAGGCGGCCCGCACGCTGGTGGGGTACGCGTTCGCGCACACCGGGACGGCCGCCGTGGTGGCCACCACGATGACGGTGAACGCGGGCTCCCGGCGGGTGATGGTGAAGACCGGGCTGCGCCACGTCCGGACCTTCCACGAGGAGTGGCCGGACCCGATCGAGGGCGCGGAGCACGGCGACGTGGAGTACCTGGTCACCCGCCAGGAGTGGGAACGGGTGGCGGCGGGCTGACCGTGCCACCGGTCCGTAATCTCAGGCAACCGCCCTGAGTGGGCGCACGGCCTCGGCGGTGGCCTCGGCCAGGAGGTGTTCGACGTCGGTCCGACGGCCGACGGCTTCGAGGATCTCCTTGACGCCGGCACGCATGAAGGCGTCCATGGCCTCGGTGTAGACGTGGGCGACATCGGTGTTCACGAGGTGCTCGGGCACGGAAGTACTCCTCTTTCGACGATCAGACGAGCCAGGGTGGTTCGGGCGCGGCGGAGGTTCTGGCGAACGCTCGCGGCCGACACCTGAAGGAGCGCGGCGATCTCGCTCGGATTCCGACCGTCGTAGACCAGAGCCATCACGGTGCGCTGCTGATGGGGCAACTCCCGTAGCAGTTCGAGAACTTGCGTGGCCTGCAGGCTCAGGCCGAGGTCTTCGTGGGTGGCGTCGTCGTGCGGCACCGGATCGGCCGTCAGGACGTGCCCCCGGTCCTTGCGGATCAGCCGGACCCACATCCGGTAGGCGACGCTCCGCAGCCACGCGACCGGCGACTGAACCTCGTCCCACTTGCGGATGATCTCCACGAAGGCCATCTGGGCCGCGTCCTGAGCCTCCACCAGGCGGGCTCCGGCGGTCACGAGGAAGCCGACGAGTTTGGTGAACTCCGCCCGGAACAGGGCCTCGTAGGCTCGTTCGGCAGCCGGTCCGATGCTCAGCTCGTACTCGGTACGGGCGGTTTCGAGCAGCCTGCGCCAGGAGGAGACCCTGGGGCGACGTCGAAGGAGCGCACGACGCTCCCGCTCCGTCATCCCTCCCCAGACCCCGAACTCGACCCTGTTGTCCAGTGCGTCGGCCAGGCACTCAGTCCGGACCGGGCAGCCGGAGCACAAGGTCTTGTCACGGTTCTGGGCCGCGCCCTGGACGAACAGTTCGTCGGGGTCGGAGGTGCGGCAGGCAGCCTGCGCCGCCCAGTCATCCACCCAGCCCACGTGGCGTCACCTCCCGAGCCGGGCTGCCGACCTCGATCAGCGTGCCCACCCCCTCGCACTCGACGATGCGGCTGCCGGCGGGAAGTGCCCGGGTCATCGCGACCCGCGACGCGGTACGCGCCTTCTCCAGCTGAACCGGGGTGCGGGACCGCAGCCAGAGAGCTACGACCCCACACAGGTTCGCCGCCAGACTCAGCACTGCGGCCACCTCGAACTCCGTCACTCCCGTGACCTCCTCCACCTCGACGTCATCGCTGTCCGAGGTAGTGACCGGTACCGTGCCCGGGCGTGACGTGCGAACCGAGGAATTCCGATGTGATGTGCGTCACGCCTACTGACGGTAGGTGGTGAGGAAGCGGCCGATCCGGCTGATCGCGGTCTCCAGGTCGTCGGCCCGGGGGAGGGTGACGAAGCGGAAGTGGTCGGGGCGGGGCCAGTTGAAGCCGGTGCCCTGGACGATGTGGATCTTCTCGCGGAGCAGCAGGTCCAGCACGAAGCGCTCGTCGTCGACGATCCGGTGGACCGCCGGGTCGAGCTTGGCGAAGGCGTAGAGGGCGCCCTTGGGCTTGACGCAGCTGACGCCGGGGAGCTCGTTGAGCGCCCGGTGGACCACGTCGCGCTGCTCGGTGAGGCGGCCGTTGGGCAGGGTGAGGTCGTGGATGGACTGGTGTCCGCCGAGCGCGGCCTGGACGGCGTACTGGGCCGGGACGTTGGGGCACAGCCGCATCCCGGCGAGCATGGTGAGCCCCTCCAGGTAGTCCTTGGCGTGCTGCTTGGGGCCGGAGACCACCAGCCAGCCGCTGCGGAAGCCGGCCACCCGGTAGGCCTTGGAGAGGCCGTTGAAGGTGAGGGTGACCACGTCGTCGGAGAGGGCGGCCAGGCAGTGGTGCTCGACGCCGTCGTAGAGGATCTTGTCGTAGATCTCGTCGGCCAGCACCATCAGGCCGTGGCGGCGGGCGAGTTCGAGGATGCCGAGGAGCAGTTCCTTCGGGTAGACCGCGCCGGTCGGGTTGTTCGGGTTGATGACGACGATGGCCTTGGTGCGGTGGGTGATCTTCGAGGCGATGTCGTCGAGGTCGGGGTACCAGTCCGCCTCCTCGTCGCAGAGGTAGTGCACCGCCTTGCCGCCGGCCAGTCGCACCACGGCCGTCCAGAGCGGGAAGTCCGGTGCGGGGACCAGGACTTCGTCACCGTCGTCGACCAGCGCCTGGACCGCCATCTGGATCAGTTCGGAGACGCCGTTGCCGAGGTAGACGTCATTGACCGTCACCCCGGTGACGCCGCGCTGCTGGTAGTACTGCACCACGGCGCGGCGGGCGGGCAGGATGCCGCGCGAGTCGCTGTAGCCGTGGGCGTTGGGCAGGTTGCGGATGATGTCCTGGAGGATCTCCTCCGGTGCCTCGAAGCCGAACGTGGCCGGGTTGCCGGTGTTCAGCCGGAGCACGCTGTGGCCGGCCTCCTCGAGCGCGTTGGCCTGTTCGACCACCGGGCCCCGGATCTCGTAACACACGCCCGCCAGCTTGCTGGACTGCCGAAACTCCACTGCGGTCTCCCGATCGTGGTACCCGTACCCCGTGACGTGCCGTCATCCGTCATCCGGTTGCTTTGTTCTACCAAGTTCCTACTTGGAAAGTCCAACCTTTTGGCTATGCTGATCCACATGTCACGCCGAAGCTACGACCAGTACTGCGCCGTCGCCCGCGCCCTGGACGCGGTGGGAGAGCGCTGGAGCCTCCTGATCGTCCGTGAACTGCTGCGCGGCCCGCGCCGCTACACCGACCTGCACGCCGACCTCCCGGGCGTGTCGACCGACATCCTGGCGGCCCGGCTGAAGCAGCTGGAGGCGGAGGGCCTGGTCGAGCGCCGCAAGCTGGCGCGGCCGGCCAACGCCACCGTCTACGAGCTCACCGAGCGGGGCCTGACCCTGCGCCTGGTGGTGGACGCGCTGGGGGACTGGGGGCTGGACGCGCTGGGCGAGCAGCGGCCGACGGACGCCGTGCGGGAGCACTGGGTGACCGCGGCCCGGTCCTGACGGCGGCTCAACGAGGCGGGGCCGCACCGCGATTGGTGCTGCACGACGGTGGTGCCGGGCCGGGGGTGCGCGCGAGGATGGGCACCGCACGTGTGTGTCCTGTCCACGCCAGAGATCGGAGTGCCGGATGAGCCGTCCCGCCCTGCCCAGCCGTCGTGACGCCCTGAAGTGGGGGGTGGGCGGCGCGGCCGCCGCCCTGGCCGGAGCGGGCCTGGCGTCCCCCGCGAGCGCCGCCGCGCTGTACGCCCCGGACTGGATGGCCCGGCTGGACGGCGGGCTGCCGCTCACCCGGCTCACCATCCCCGGCACGCACGACTCCTGGTGCACCGACCCCGGCAACGGGACCGAGTGGTCGCACACTCAGAACTGGGGCGTGCCACAGCAGTTGGAGAAGGGCATCCGGTTCTTCGACATCCGGCTGAACGGCCTCCAGGGGACCGCCGACGAGCTGGGCGTCTACCACGACCGCTACTACCAGTACCACCGCTTCCAGGACGTGCTGAACGCCTGCCGCGACCACCTCCGGCGGTACCCGGGCGAGGTGCTGGTGATGCGGGTGCGGAACGAGCGGGCGGGCGGACAGGCGCTCGGCGACGAGGAGTTCCGCCGCCGCTTCGACTTCTACCTGGACGCCCCGGCCATGAACTACCGCGGCCTGTTCTGGACCAACCCCTGGTGGCCCCGGGTCGGCGAGGCCCGGGGCCGGATCGTGCTGGTGGCGGACTTCGCGAACTCGTGGTCCGTCATCCAGTGGACGAGCGGGACGAACGGGTTCCTCCGGACCCAGGACACCTGGCAGGGGGTGTCCACCTCGGCCAAGGCCACGCTGGTGGAGCAGTGGTTCGACCAGGCCTACTACCACCAGGACGCGGCCGAGATGTACGTCAACTTCACCAGCTACGCCAACGGCCTCTGGCCCAAGACCCAGGCCGGCTCCATCCTGCCGAGGGTGTTCCGCTACCTGGACGCGCGCAGGACCGAGCGGATCCACCTCGGCATCGTGCCGATGGACTTCCCGGACTTCGACGAGCGGATCGTGAGCCTGCTGATCGACAAGAACTTCGTCTGAGCTTGACTCTGTCGGGGATCTTGGTATTCGGCTGCCTGTGATGGTGATGGTGCGTCAGTCTTGCGGGTGTACGGGGCCCGCGTGACTGGCAAGGAGTGAGAGGTGTCGGTACATCCCCGTCCGGGCGCCGAGGTGCCGGAGCTGACCGCGAGGATGGCGCGTGCCAGCAACCCCGGTGGCACGACGGCGATGTGGGTGCGGGATCGCCTCGACGGCCTGTGGAACGATGAGGACTTCGCCGACTGGTACCCGCGTGATGGGCGTCCCGGGCTCTCATCCGCCCAGCTGGCTACGGTGAGCGTGCTGCAGTTCCTGCTCGGGCTCTCCGACCGCGACGCCGCCGAGGCCGTGCGCTGCCGCATCGACTTCAAGTACTCGCTCGGTCTCGAACTTGACGACCCCGGCTTCCACCACAGCGTGCTCACCGACTTCCGTGACCGCCTGCTGGAGGACGGCCGGGCGGACCGCCTCCTCGATCTCGCCTTGGCCCGGCTGAAGGAGGCCGGACTGGTCCGTGAGCGCACCACCCAGCGCACCGACTCCACCCACGTCTTGGCCGCCGTGCGCGACCTGACCCGCCTGGAGCTGGTCACCGAGGCCGTGCGCGCGGCCCTGGAGGAACTCGCCCGCACCGCCAGCCACGCGCTGGCCGACGTGGTCGAGGCGGACTGGGGCCACCGCTATGGCCGGCCGGTGCGCTTGGGCAAGAACCCCACCCGACCCAAGACCAGGATCAACACCACCGGGGCAGACGCCCGCCGGCTGCTCGAACACCTCGCCCGGAACCATCCCGGTCTGCTGGACGGCCCCCGGACGCCGCCCTGCGGCAGATCCTCGTTCTGAACTACTACTGGGACACCGCCGGCCGCCTACGCTGGCGGGACGATGGCGACGACAGCGGCCTGCCGCCCTCGGCGAAGCGGATCGTCTCGCCCTACGACCCGACAGCCCGATATGCCCGCCGGGGACAGGTCACCCGCTGGACGGGATTCCTCGCGCACGTGACCGAGACCTGCTCCGACGACGGCCCCAATGTGATCACCGACGTGGCCACCACGCCGTCCACCAGCGCCGACACCGAAGTCCTGCCAGGTATCCACGCCCGGCTGGACCAGCGGGAACTGCGGCCCGACCAGCACCTGGTCGACGGCGGCTACGCCTCCCTGCCCCACCTGGAGCAGGCCGAGCGCGAGCACCGGATCACCGTCGTCGGACCATTGCCGGGCAACCCCACCCACCAGCACCGCCGTGGCGAGGGCTTCGCCCGTGACGACTTCCGCATCGACTTCGACCGCCGGGAGGTCACCTGCCCGCTGGGTCAGGTCAGCAGCGGCTGGCACGGCCCCTACCCCACCTCCTCACCGACCGCCGCCCCGCTGATAGTGGCCCGCTTCACCAAGAGCCAGTGCCAGCCATGCCCAGCCCGAACCAAGTGCACCACCGCTCGTGACGCCGGGCGCAACGTCGGCTTCCCGCCACGCGAGCTGCTCGAACTGCAGAGACGCAACCGTGCCGAGCAGCAGGAACCGGCCTGGCACAGACGCTACGCGGTGCGGTCCGGCATTGAGGGCACCATCTGCGAGTTCGCCCACGGCCACGGCATGCGCCACTGCCGATACCGCGGGCAGGCCAAGACCCACCTGCAGCACGTGCTCACCGCCATCGCCGTCAACATCGAACGCCTCAGCCGACAGTCGCCGGGCGGAAACACGCCCCCACGATCACCGACAGCCTTCCAGGGCCACTGCGACCAGCGAGGCATCCGGCGCCTTCGTTCCTGGCGAGCCGTCAACTGACACCGGAGCGAACAAGATCCCCGACAGAGTCAAGATGAGTGGCTGTTTGCGATCCCGGTTTCTGAGTAGCCTGGAGCCCTAACCTGGGTTGGTGTCCGAGGGTGCCGGCCGGGCTGGAGATCGGAAGTGCAGGGGCTGCGACGTACGGCTGAGGCCGGGGTCGCGGCCCAGTGCTGTGTACTGCTCGACGGCGTGTCGTGCCAGGCGGTGGCGGGTGGACGGCCGGCTGCGCAAGCGGGTGGCCGCCGAGATCAGCGGTGCCGGGCGGGTCAAGTGCCCGGAGTGCGACACCTGGTGGGTGGCCGGGGTTGATCGGCGTTCGAACGCCGTCTACTGCTCGCGGCGGTGCGTGATGAGGGTCTGGAGGGCCCGGAAGGATTCGTTCGGTGAACGGTCACAGTGACCATTGAGCGAACGGTTAACTCGGTCGGAAGCGGTTAACTCCGTTCATCTGGACGGGATTTGTTGTGATCACATCACTGGGGGCTCGACTCTGCTGCCGTCAGCGGGCCGGTCCCGTCGCGGCCAACGGCCGCGCCCGGCCTGCGAGTTGGTGGTGAGATTCCACATGGCTCAGGAGATCGAGACGACGGCCGAGAAGGTTGGCAGCGTCACCGGCAGCCGCTACGAGCAGATCGTGGCCGAGCTGCGGAAGGTGGTGGAGGCCCAGACCAGGGGCCAGTTCACCATCGGCGACGGCGCGCTGGAGATCGAGCCGATACGCGAGTACGGCGGCCAGGAGAAGACCGAGGCGCTGTTCACGGTGAAGGAGTCGCTGTTCCGGCTGGCCGAGGACATCGGCCTCTCCTACGACACGGTGCGCAACCTGCGACAGGTCGCCGCGAAGTGGCCCAGGGACCGTCGGCAGGAGGGGGTGTCCTGGACGATCCACCGCATCCTGGGGCAGATCGAGGACGAGCAGGAGCGGTTCGCCGCGATCGCCACCCCGCCGGAGGGCAAGGCCCGGTGGACGCCGGACGAGGCGCGGCGCCGGGTCGGCTGGCAGGTCGTCAAGCCGGTGACCCCGCAGGAGAAGGTCAGCGCGATCCACTCGCTCGCCCAGGACGAGGAGGTCGCCGCGGTGGTGACCGGCGACTTCCTGCGGCGCCCGGAGGTGGTCGCCCAGGTCGCGGAGGAGGAGAAGGTCCGGGCGGTCGAGGAGCTCACCCGCGATGACAAGGTGGCCGCGGCCGTTGCGCCGGACTTCATGCGCCGGCCTGAGGTGGTGGCCCGGGTCGCCCCGGCCGACAAGGTGAAGGTGGTGGAGGAGCTGACCCGGGACGACCGGATCGCGGCCCAGGTGACCACCGGCCTGCTGCGGCGCCCGAGCGTCGCCTTCCGGGCGATGGCGGATGATTATCCGGACTACGAGCTAGCCGTCTGAGGTCCGTCTTCTGGGTTCCGGCCGGGGCGGATCGTCCGAACCGCGTCGAAGGGGTCAATGGGTGTCACAAGCGCCGTGGTCGCAGCAGCGACGAGGTGCTCTGGTGCGGAGCCGACCTGAAGGGCCGTCACGTACCGAATGACGTCGGCATGCGCGAGGCCAGGGACGCGTTGCCGCAGCAGATGCATGGCGATGATCCGGCCCTGCTCTGCCGCAACGCGGCGAACTTCGTCGTGCAGGTCGTCGACGGCCGTGCGGGTGTGCTCCTTGCGGATGCGCTGGCGGTAGTCCGCCTCCCAGGCACCGGTGGCATAGGAGCCTGAGCTGACCATATGGAGACCGCCGTCGATCCGGTCGACCAGGTAGGGAACGTTTCCGACGAGTCGGTGCAGCGGGTCCTTGGTCTGGAGGTAATCCGCGCTCTGGTAGTAGACGATCCAAACCAGCTCGTGTTCCTCCACTGCGGCGACGACCAGCTGCCCCGCGTAGCTGCGGTCCAGGTCTTCCTGGGCTATGCGCCTGGCGTACTCGCGGTCGATCATGCCCTGCAGCATGCCGCTTGCTTCCTCGTCTGACCAGCGATTTTCGCGTCTGGGCCGCTGTGGTCATGAGAGCGGTCCCGCGCCGATGGGCATCCCGAGGTCGGTGACGCCGCGGCCGTCGCCGCGCGCGCGTCGCAGGCTTCGGTCGAGGGCGGCGAGTTTCTCCCGGGCTTTGGTCAGGCTGACCTGGAGGCCTTGGCCTTCGCCAGCCCAGCCGTTCATCTGAGCCTCCGTGATGCGTGCGGTGAGGTTGTGGATGATCTCCACGAGTCGTGGACGCTGGCGGGGGGAGACCTGCAGCATCGGGCATCTGATGCAGGATTATCCGAACTAGCCCAGCTCGGCACTGAGTTCGCCTGCGAGCGGTTCGCCACGGAAAGTAGTCGTGCCGAGTGGGGCGAACGGACTCTCTCGGGCGTGTCGTATGTTGCGCGACCTTGAACATGTGTATGAAGGCGGCGACGGGCCCAATATTGACGAGGCGGCCCCGGCGGCCGTCAGGCCGCCGGGGCCGTCGTGAACACTGGTCGGCTTCACGCTCACAGTGTCGCGGGGCACTCATGCTGATGGGGCGGGGGTCCCACGACGTTGAGGATCGGGTGTTCTCCGTCCGGGATTTCGAAGACGAAGGTGACGCCGGAGGAGGTGGCCTCGATGGCGCATTGGTTGCCGAAGGTGAGGGGTGTGTAAGGCTGCCAGGCGCAACCGACGCGGTCGAGAGAAGCGATCACGTCGGCGTACTTGGGTTGGCCGGGGAACCTCTCCCGGCCGACCAGGCCGGCAGGGAGGCCAATGACATCACGCCAGGTCTGGAGGCAGATCAGAGTGATCTTCTGGCAGCGGCAGACACTGAGTTCAAGGTCGCCGTAAGCGAACAGGCGCGGCCATGACCGCCGCTTCCCGACGACCACTTCCCAGGGCTCACCGAGCGCCGCGGTGACCTGGCCCCAAGCCGCGCCGTTCTCAACCGGCCCAAGGTGTCCCGACCGGGCGAGCTCCGCAAGGACGTCGAGTAGCTCCATGAGGCGGAGCCTGTCATCTGCGGCAATAGGCTGTCCAACGGCTTCGGGCGGGCCCGGATAGTTGCGCGGTCCTGCTATGAGAGCGCGTATGTCCGGACGGGGTCGAGGTGCAGTTCGTAGGGCCCGAAGCAGTCGGCTGCGAGCGTGGCGACCGGAGCTCCGCAGAGCAATGCTCAAGACCTGTGGATCAGCCTCGGGCGGAACGCGGAGGGCGTACCTTCCCGAATGATCCTGTGATGGTCACCGAGTAGGCCCGCGTTGCAGCGCGGGTCGGGAAGGCACGCCAGTGCTCAGCGTAGTGAATGCCGATGGTTCGACGGAGTTCGGCTCCCTGATCGACGAGATCGTCCGCGAGGGCGCCCGGCGCATGCTGGCCGCCGCGCTGGAGGCGGAAGTCAACCAGTACATAGCCGAGTTGGCCGCGGAGAAGGACGAATACGGGCGGCGCCTGGTGGTCCGCAACGGCCACCACCGGCCGCGGTCGGTGGTCACCGCGGCCGGGCCGGTCGAGGTCAGGGCCCCGCGGATCAACGACCGGCGCGTGGACGAGACGACCGGCGAGCGCAAGCGGTTCTCCTCGAAGATCCTGGCGCCGTGGTGCCGCAAGTCACCGAAGATCTCCGAGGTGCTGCCCCTGCTCTACCTGCACGGCCTGTCGTCCGGGGACTTCGTGCCGGCGCTGGAGCAGTTCCTCGGCGGCACCGCCGGCCTGTCGCCGGCCACCGTAGCCCGGCTGACCAAGCAGTGGGGCGACGACCACGCCGCCTTCCAGACCCGGGACCTGTCCGACCGGGACTACGTCTACGTGTGGGCCGACGGCGTGCATCCCAAGGCCCGCCTCGGCCAGGCCCACTCGTGCGTCCTGGTCCTGCTCGGCGTCCGCTTGGACGGCACCAAGGAGCTGATCGCTCTCGCCGAGGGCCTGCGCGAGAGCACCGAGTCGTGGGCCGACCTGCTGCGGGACTGCCGCCGCCGCGGGATGCGCGACCCCGAGCTGGTGATCGGGGACGGCGCCATGGGCCTGTGGCGGGCACTCGCCGAGGTGTTCCCGGCCGCACGGCATCAAAGGTGCTGGGTTCACAAAGCCCGCAACGTCACGAACTGCCTGCCCAAGTCCGCACAGCCCGGCGCGACGAAGGCGATGCAGGAGATCTACAACGCCGAGGACCGTGGCCACGCCGAGCAAGCGATCGAGGCCTTCTCGCGCGCCTACGGCGCCAAATTCCCGAGCGAGTACTTGAAGTCGATGCGGCAGCGCACGGCCTCGGCGGCGTCGCGGTCGGAGAGCCCGAGCAGGAACTGCAGCACGCTCACCGTAGCCAGCTGGGCGGATGAGAGCCCGGGACGCCCATCACGCGGGTACCAGTCGGCGAAGTCCTCATCGCTCCACAGGCCGTCGAGGCGATCCCGCACCCACATCGCCGTCGTGCCACCGGGGTTGCTGGCACGCGCCATCCTCGCGGTCAGCTCCGGCACCTCGGCGCCCGGACGGGGATGTACCGACATCTCTCACTCCTTGCCAGTCACGCGGGCCCCGTACACCCGCAAGACTGACGCACCATCACCATCACCATCACAGGCAGCCGAATACCAAGATCCCCGACAGAGTCAAGCTGAGCCGGAGAGCGGCGGGTGAGGGTGCGTCAGGCGGCGGCGAGGCTGATCTGGTCGTTGAAGACGACCCACCGCTGACCGGGGTCCTTGGCGTCGCACGGCTTGGTGGAGACGTCCGCCTTGTTCCAGGTGTTGGCCAGGCAGTACGCGGGGGCGAAGGTGAGGGCGATCTGCTGGCCCGAGACGGTCCAGTACTGCCCCTGGTCCTTGGGGGCGCAGGGCTTGACCGAGACGTCCTGCGCGTTCCAGGTGTTGGCCAGACAGTAGGCCCGCGCGCCGCTGAGGGAGATCTGCTGGCCGGAGAGCGTCCAGTGCTGGCCCTGGTCCTGGGTGTCGCAGGGCTTGGTGGAGATGTTCGGCGTGCTCCAGGCGTTGGCGAGGCAGTAGAGGCCGGGCGTGCGCTTGGCCGGCTGCGCGGCGTCGGCGGTGCCCGCTCCGGCGGCCGGCAGGAAGGAGGCGGTCAGGGCCAGCGTGGCGACGGCGAGCGTCCTGCGAAGTGCGACAGCCATCAGGCGGTTTCCGTTCTCGCGACCGGCCGCGCGCTC
>NZ_JBVJLD010000007.1:0-84057 GCF_055584905.1 Kitasatospora sp. NPDC088742
CCACTTCTCCACATGCCCCAAGTCGGCCGGGATACCGCAGCGTTCACGCCGGGCCACCTTGTCCGGGTCGGCCTGCGGCGAGGCCGGGTCCCAGGACACGGGTAGGAACAGGCGCCAGTTCACGGGCGTGGAGGCGTGGTCGCGGGCCAGGTGCACCGAGACCCCGACCTGGCAGTTGGTCACCTTGCCCGCGGTGCCGGTGTACTGCCGCGACACACACGCGGACGCGTCGCCGTCCTTCAGGAAACCGGTGTCGTCCACGATCAGCGCGCTCGGTTTGATGGCCTCGTGCATCCGCCACGCCAGCCGGGCCCTCACCTGCGCGGGACTCCACGGACTGGAGGTCACGAAGTGCGCCAGCGCCTGCCGGTTGCCGTCCTTGCCCAGCCGGGCCGCCATCGGCTCCACCGACTTGCGCCGCCCGTCCAGCAGCAGCCCACGCACGTACGCCTGACCCCAGCGATGCTGATCCGCGCGCGTGAACGCCTCGAACATCTCCGCCGTGAACGCCTCCAGATCCGCCCGGACCTGATCCATCTCCCCAGGTGTCACACACCATCAACGCGCCAACCGGCAGCAAGACACGCCACCGGCGAGTACACCTGACCAAGCCCTACTAGTGCCTCCCCCGGCAAGGTTTGCCCCGTCGCGCCGCCCGGCGCGCACTCTCGCCGCACCGGAGCAAGACCCGAGTAGCTCCGCTACGAGGGCCTTTCTCCGGCACGCCGAGAGCACGCGCCCTCCTTGCCCGCCATCGGGCAGGAGGGGCCCTGAACGACGCTCCTCATGGGGCAAACCTTGCCGGGGGAGGCACTAGGTTGGGTGGTTTCTGTCCGCACGAAGGGCCGCCGGGGCCCGCACGGGGTGATTTCGCAGTGGAGCTGGTCTGCCGGAACTTCGGTGCGCCGGATCTGACGCGCCGTGGACTTACCGCCGGCACGGCCCCCTTGCCGGTGCTGTTGCTGGACATCGAGGCGGACTTGACCCTCGGTGACGACGGCCGCGTGCTGTGGAGCGAGGACCGCTTTCCGGTGGGCGAACTGGCCCGCGAGCTGGCGCTCTGGCTCCGCCTCCCGGACGCGGTGCGAAGCGATTTCACGTTCGACTCGATGACGTACGACGTGCCCGGCGCAGTCCGGATCACCTCGACCGAAGAAGGTTGGCGGGTCGGCTCGCTCTTTGCCGAGGGCGACCCGAGCAGCCCGGCGGCCTGGGAGACCCTGGTCCGGGACCTCGCCGCATTCATCGAACAGGTCCGGCACGAAGTCGCTGCCCTCGGGATCGACCCCGGCTTCATCCCGGCATTCTGACACCCGGACACCGTGGTCATCCCGGCTCCGCGACGTCGCAGCCCTCCTTCCTGCGCACGATGCTCCCGCAGCCGGCTCAGTACTCCACCGCCGCCGACGAAGGCCGCGACTTCAACGCGGCGGTCGGCAACTACACGTCGGCAGCCACCGACGCGGCACTGCCGACGGTCGGCCCCGAGCTCGCCGTGACCCGCAGCTACAACTCCCTCGACCCGCGCACCGACGGTGCGTTCGGGGCCGGCTGGAGCAGTCGCTGGGACATGCGCATCGAGGTGGAGTCCAGTTCCTGGCTGACGCTCCCGGGCAACGTCCTGCTCACCTCGTCGAACGGTTCCCGGGCACGGTTCGGCTGGGAGCCCGCCACCAACGGCTACGTCACGGGCGGCGGCATGGCCGCCGACCTCCGCAAGGCGGACGGTGGCGGCTGGACCCTGACCGACCGGACCGGGAAGGTGCACACCTTCAACGCGTCCGGCCGGTTGACCAAGGTCACCGACAACGCCGGGCACAGCCAGGAGCTGAACTACACGGACGGGAAGCTGAGCAGTGTCAAGGACGTGCCTTCGGGCCGCTCGCTGACGTTCGGCTGGACCGGTGGCCACGTCACCTCGGTCCGGGCGTCCGGCGCCACCGGGGCGTGGACCTACGTCTACGCGGGTGACAGGCTGGCCCGGGTCTGCCCGCCGGGTGTGGCGGTCACCGCTGTCACCGGGTGCACCGTCTACGACTACGGCACCGGTTCCCGCTACCGCACCGCCGTCCTGGACGCCAACCCCTCGGGGTACTGGCGGCTCGGCGGGGCCGAAGGCTCGGCGGTGCCCAACGAGGCCCAGGGCGACCAGCGTTCGCCGGCCATCACCTCGAACGTCGCCTGGGGCGCCGGTGCGCCGACCGGCAGCACTGACCGGTCGGCCGTGCTCGACGGCTCCGGCCACCTCGAGCTCCCGCGCGCCACGATCAGCTCCTCCGCGTCCCGCTCGGTCGAGTTGTGGTTCAAGACCTCGGGCTCCGGTGTCCTGATGTCGGCTCAGAACCGGCCGGTCGACCAGGGGCCCTGGGTCTTCACCCCGGTCCTGTACGTGGGCTCGGACGGCAAGCTGCGCGGACAGTTCTGGCAGGGCGGTGGCAACCCGATCACCACGGCCAACGCGGTCAACGACAACCAGTGGCACCACGTGGTGCTGTCCGGTGCCGTGACCACCCAGGCGCTGTTCCTGGACGGCGTGCAGATCGGCACCCTGTCCGGGACGGTCGATCACCTCGGTGCCGAGTACACCTACGTCGGCGCGGGCGAGATGCTCGGTTCGTGGCCGCTGTCCGGCAGCACCCCGAAGCGCTTCACCGGACAGATCGACGAGGTCGCGGTCTACGACTACCCGCTCACCGAGGGCGTCGCCGCCTCGCACTTCGCGCTGCGCACCGGCACCGCACAGCTGACCTCCGTCACCCTGCCCTCCGGCCGCACCAGCACGAAGATCGCCTACGACGGCGGCACCGAGCGGGTCACCACCCTCACCGACGGCGCAGGCAAGGACTGGACGCTCTCCGCGCCCTCCTTCACCGGCGGCTCCTTCCTCTACAACAACGCGGTGCGGGCCAACGAACCGGCCGGCTACTGGCGGCTCGGCGAGCAGGACGGGGCGCTCGCGGCCAACGAGATCGCGGGGGCCCCGGGCGGGACCTACGGCGCGGCCGTGGCCAAGCGGACGCCCGGCGTCTTCGCGGCGACCGACAACACCGCGGCCCGGTTCACCGGTGACGGTCAGTCATACGTCGAGCTTCCGGAGCAGGTCCTGCACGCGTCCAAGGACGTGGCGGTGGAACTCTGGTTCAACACCACCGCGCCCGGTGTGCTGCTCGGAGACCAGAGCCGCCCACTCGACCACGCGGACGGAGTGGGTGACGCCTGGTCACCGATCCTCTACGTGGGCACGGACAACAAGTTGTGGGGCCGTTTCTTCGGTGCGTCCGGCGAGATGAAGTCGCCGCGCGACGTGACGGACGGTGCCTGGCACCACGTGGTGCTGTCGGCGCAGGGCGCTGCCCAGACCCTCTACCTGGACGGCGAGCAGATCGGCACCACCAGCGGTGCCGTCGACCTCCAGCTGAACCGGCACACCTACCTCGGAGCGGGCTTCGCGAAGTGGTGGGCGGGTGCGCCGGCCAACATCAGCTTCTTCAACGGCAGCATCGACGAGACCGCGATCTACCAGCACCCCCTGACCGCCGCCGACGTGCGCGCCCACTACCAGGCACGCACCTCGCAGGTCGCCGGACAGGGCGTCAACTACCGCGGCGCGGTGGTGGTCGACTCGCCGGCCGGGTTCTGGCGGCTGGACGAGAAGACCGGGACGACCGCGGCGAGCGAGGTCGCCGCACAGGCGGGCAACGGGACCTTCGGGTCCGCCGCCCGGCTCGGCACCCCTGGGGTGTTCGGCAGCGGGGACGGGACGGCCGTCACCCTGACGGGCAGTGGTGACTCCTGGGTCCAGCTGCCGGAGCAGCTCCTGCACGCGTCCAAGGACCTGGCGGTTGAGCTGTGGTTCAACACGACCTCGCCCGGCATGCTGCTGGGCGACCAGAGCCGGCCGATGAACGACCCGGCGGGTGTGGGCGGCGGGTGGTCCCCGGTCCTGTACGTCGGTACGGACAGCAAGCTGTGGGGCCGGTTCTTCGGCTCCACCAGTGAGTTGAAGTCGGCGGCGAACGTCACGGACGGTGCCTGGCACCACGTGGTGCTCTCCGCCCAGGGCGGTTCGCAGACCCTGTACCTCGACGGCGTGCCGGTCGGAACCACCGCCGGCGCCGTCGACCACCAGGCGAACAAGTACACCTACCTCGGTGCGGGCTTCGGCAAGATGTGGCCGGCCACGCCGGGTGAGATCAGCCGCCTCAACGGCTCCGTCGACGAAGCCGCGCTCTACCAGCACCCGTTGAGCGCCGAACGGGTGTGGGCGCACTACCAGGCCCGCACGCTCTCGGCCGCCACCAGCCTGGCCTCCCGGGTCACCGTCACCGACCCGGCCGGCGGCGTCAGTACGGACGTGTACGACGCGCAGCGCGGCATGCGCCTGATCTCGCGCACCGACACGGGCGGGGGTACCACCACCTACTCGTACGACACCGGTGGCTTCCTGCACACCGTCACCGACCCCAACGGGCATGCCACCGTCACCGGCCAGGACGCGCGCGGGAACACCGTGTCCCGTACCACCTGCCGGGACAAGGACTCCTGCTGGACCAGCTACATCAGCTACTACTTCAACAAGGACGACGCCAAGGACCCGCGCAACGACAAGCCTGTCGCCAGCCGCGACGCCCGCTCCACCGGTCCGGCCGACGACCGCTTCCGTACCGCGATCGAGTACACGGCGCTGGGCCTCCCCGCGTCCAACACGCTGGCGGACGGCCGGGTCAGCCGGACCACGTACACGGCCGGCACCGAGGCTGCCGTCGGTGGTGGCACCGTCCCCGCCGGGCTGGTCGCCACCCAGCGGACGGCGGGCGGCCTGGTCACCGGATACGCGTACTACGCCTCCGGCGACCTCGCCCAGGTGACCGAGCCCAGTGGTCTGCGGACGGTCTACGCGTACGACGCGATGGGTCGCAAGACGACGGAGACGGTGTACTCGGACGCCCAGCCGGGCGGCGTGACCACCACCACGGAGTACGACGCGGCCTCGCGCCCCGCCACCGTGACCGGACCACGGACCACTGACGCCGTGTCAGGCACCGCACACCGGGCCAGGACCGTCCAGGTCCGGGACGAGGACGGCCGACTGCTGTCCACCACCGTCTCCGACGTGGAGGGCAACGACACCGCGCGCACCTCGACCCGCTCCTACGACACCGCGGGCCGGTTGAAGACCGAGACCGACGCGGAGGGTGGCACCACCGGCTACACCTACGACGGCCTCGGCCAGGTCGACTCCAGCACCGACGCGCTCGGGCAGGTCACCCGGTTCACCTACACGCTGCGCGGCCAGCGGGCCACCACGGTGGTCGAGGGGTGGAACGGTGACGGAGGGTCCGTTCGGAACGTGACCGTGGAGTCCCGTTCGTACGACCCGGCGGGGCGCCTGGCCTCGGTCACCGACGCCATGGGCGCGACCGTCGACCACACCTACTTCGACGACGGTCTGCCCGCCACCACCACTGCGCGGTCGGTCGGACAGGCCGACGGCACCAGCCACCCGGTGGTGCTGGAGCGCAACGAGTACGACGGCGCCGGACACCTCGTCAAGAAGACCACGGGGGGCGGCAGGACGACGGTCGTCAGCACGGTCGACGCCACCGGACGTACCACCCGCACCGTCGCCGATCCCGGAGGCCTGGACCGGACCACCGACTTCACCTACGACGCCGACGACCGCGTCACCGTGACCACCTCGAAGGTCAGCGCCACCGAGAACCGCCTGGTCACGACGGCCTACGACCAGGCCGGCCGCCCGGTCCGCAGTGAGCTGGCCTCAAGCCTGGGCGGCTCGACGGCCGTGACCACGACGGGGTACGACCAGCGTGGCCTGGTGACCAGCACCACCAGCCCCAACGGCAACGCGGTGGGTGCCGATCCGGTGAAGTACACCTCCAGGTACCAGTACGACAATCTCGGCCGTCAGGTGGGCACCACGCTGCCCGCCGCGGAGGCCGAGTCGAACGGCCAGGCGCCGGTTACCGTCAGCGCGACCGCGAGCACGGGGTACAACACCTTCGGCGAGGTCTTGTCGGTCAAGGACGCCCTGGGCCGGACCGCCACCCAGGCCTACGACCGACTTGGGCGAGTGACCGAGACCCGGCTGCCGGCGTACACCCCGCTGGGCGGGACCACTCCGGTAGGTTCGGTGGCGCGCACCGAGTACGACAAGCTGTCGCGCGTCACGGCCTCCTTCGACGGCGCGGGGCGGCGGACGGGCATCAGCTACGACCGCCTCGGCCACGAGATGCAGCGCGTCGAACCGAACTCGCTCGGCTACCTCCAGCCGCCGGTCGACGAGAACCCGCCGGTCTGGAGCGCTACCCACACGCCGACCGGTCTCAAGCTCTCCACGGTGAATCCGGTGGGCGGGCGCACCGAGGCCACCTACGACGAGCTGGGCCGCGCGCTGACCGCCACCGTGGTCGAGCGCAAGCCCACCCTGCAGAACCTCACGGCTCGGTTCACCTGGGACGACGCGGGCAATCAGACCTCCACCGTCTCGGCGGCGGGCAGCGTCAGCGGCTCCACGTTCAACGCGCTGGGCCAGCCGGTCACCAGCACGGACGCGGCCGGTCGGGTCAGTAAGGTCGAGTACGACGCCCTCGGACGGCCCGTCAAGACCACGGCGCCGCTGGGCGAGTCCGCCGCCACGGCTTACGACAGCCTCGGCAACGCGGTCCGGACCACCGAGTCGGGCCCGACGGGTACCGTGCTGCGCACGCGGACCAGCACCTACGACCTCGAGGGCCGGGTGATCACGGCCACCAGCCCGGCCACGGGCGCCGTCACGTCCCGGACCTACGACGTACTGGGTCGTCTGACCCGTCAGGTCGAGCCCACCAACGCGACGCAGTCGATCACGACCACCTACGGCTACGACGTCACCGGCAATCGGACCCGGCTCACGGACGGGCGCGGCAACTCCACCACCTACACCTTCAACACGTGGGGCCTTCCCGAGTCCACTGTCGAACCGGCCACCACCGCCTTCCCGGCGGTGGCCGACCGGACCTGGACCACGTCGTATGACGCGGCCGGTCAGGCGGTGAAGCTCACCGAGCCCGGCGGGATCGTCCGCAACCGCAGTTACGATCCGGCGGGCCGACTGATCCGCGAGACCGGTACGGGGGCAGAAGCCGCCACCGAGACCCGGACCCTCCGGTACGACAAGGCCGGCCGGATGATCGAGACCGGCGGGAACCTGCTCACTCCGCAGACCTACGCCTACAACGACCGCGGCCAGCTCACCTCGGCCACCATCTCCAACGTGAACCAGTCCTGGGTCTACGACCAGGACGGCCGACCGACCAACCACTGGGACAGCAAGTCGGGATGGGTCTCGTTCGGGTACAAGGCGGACGGTCAACTGGCCTGGAGTGCCGATCAGTTGAGTGGCGGAAACAAGTTCTGGTACGACTACGACGGCAACGGCCGGTTGAAGAGCCAGTACTACGTCACCGAGACCGTTGCCGGAAGCGGTAGCTACGCCCCCAACTCCGTCCGCACCCTCGGCTACGACGCGCTCGGCCGCACCACCTCAGACAAGGTGACGGTCGGCACCTCGGGTGCCGGTGCCGCCGTCACCGGCACCACCTACGAGTACGACCTGGACGACCGCCTCACCCGCAAGACCCAGAGCGCCGCCGCCACCGACCCGGTCACCGACAACACCTACACCTACGACTGGGCCGGGCGCCTCGCCTCCTGGACCACCGGTGGCACCACCACGGCCTACGAGTGGGACGCGGCCGGCAACCGCACCCGCAACGGTGCCGTCACCGCGACCTACGACGCGCGCAACCAGCTCGCCTCGGAGAGCAACGGCACCACCTACCGCTACACCGCCCGCGGCACGCTGGCCGGCACCACCTCCGCGGGGCATGAGAGCCCCCGCTCCTTCGACGCCTTCGGGCGGCCCGTCACCGACGTCAACGGCACTTACCTGTACGACTCGCTCGACCGTATGATCCAGCGTGGCAACGAGTCCTTCGCTTACGACGGCGGAACCAACAACTTGATCTCCGACGGCACTTGGACCTACACGCGCGACGCGTCCGGCACCCTGCTGACCGCCGACAGTGCGACCACCGACCCCAAGCGCGTCCGCACCGACCGCCACACCGACGTCACCGCCACCCTCAACGCCGCCGGCACCGCGACCGGCTCCACCTCCACCTACGACCCCTTCGGCAAGCCCACCGCCACCACCGGCACCACCACCAGCCTCGGCTACCAGAGCGGCTGGACCGACCCCACCACGGGCGACGTCAACATGCACGCCCGCTGGTACCGCCCGGGCGGTGGCTCCTTCACCTCCCGCGACTCCCTGCAGCTCGACCCCACCACCAACTCCGCCCAAGCCAACCGCCACGTCTACGCCAACGCCGACCCCCTCAACGGAACCGACCCGAGCGGGCACGCCTCGGCCTGTCTCGCTCCGGGGGTGTGCGTCCCTATGCCGGGCATCGACTTTGACACGGCATTCAAGGGGATCATCGACTTCAACTACGGGAAGGCCGCTAGCAAGGGCACACGCGTCGGTGGCAAGATCGGGCCGAAGTTCTTCGGCGGGATCGGCCTGGCCATCGGCATCATCGCCGATGCCCAGCCACTGGGGGACGACAGCTGCAGCGGGAACCCGGGCAAATGCGATTCCGGGTACACCTACGATGAACCCTCCTGGGACATGACCAAGGTCAAGCGCACTCCTCACCCTGGTCCTGGTCCTGGTCCTGGTCCTGGTCCTGGTACAGACGTCGGCGTCGGACCGTCGACTGCTGGAACGATCGGCGGTTCGGGAGCCGGCAGAGGCTGTACGTGGTCGTGTGTCATCACTCCGGTCAAGCTGAGGCCCCTCCCGCCCATCGACCCTAAGCCTGAACTGCCTGTCCCGAAGCCCGACTGGGACCCCGTCAGCATCAGGGACATCCTGAAGTTCGCAGTGACGACCTTTGACACCGCGGAGCTACTGCATCGGTTCTTTGGTGAAGACACTGGATATATACCGGTCGGAGTGAGGTTTTCTCAGCGGTGATCGTTCGTCTCGGGTGATCTGGTCCCGTGCAGGCTCAACTGAGGTTGTCGGTCGGTTCCCGGACCATGCGCACGTTCGGCAGTTTGCCTTGCCAGAGCTCTCGCTCGCCTGTGGCCCTGAACCCGTAGCGTTGGTAGAAGCGGATCGCGCGCTCGTTGTAGTCGGTGACCCACAGGCGCATAGGTGTGCCCCCTGCCCAGGTGAGGAACTCGCCCATCAGTCGGCCTCCGATTCCCCGGCCCTGGGCTTCCTCCAGCAGGTACATCGGCCCGAGGGTGACCACCTCGTCCCGGCGACCGCAGAGGAAGCCGACGATCTCCCTCTCGGAGCGGACGACACGGCAGAACAGCAGATCCGGCTGCTGCCTCGCCGCCTCGATGAACTCCCGCCACTGGGAGATTCCCACCTCCGAGGCAGAAGAGCCGCGGTGTTCACGGATCCAGTTCTCATCGATCCCCGCGTCCTCGCAGGGATAGGTCTGCAGCCAAACCCTCAACTGCAGCGGGCCCAGGGAGCCGGCGTCGTCGGCATCGGGAGCTTCGATCACGTGGGTCATGGGGACCATCCTCGACGAAGCTCCCCGAGCGGCTCGCGCGATTTTTCGATCCCGTCGCCGCGGGTCACAGCCCTGACTCGGAGCGGATCACTTCCAGACTCCATTGAGGACGAGGGCGGCGCGGGCGATGTCGCCGATCCGGCTTGGGCTGAGCGTGACGTACTGGAGGGTGCGCCATCGCTGCTTGAGCTCGGCGGCGGTGCGCTCGCCCAGGGCCCGGACGTGCCGGAGCAAGGTGTTGAACATGCGGATGTCGACGTGAAGTGCCTTTTCGGACTTGCCCTTTGGGCGGCGGACGGGGATCAGGATGCCGATGCCCGCGCCGATGTAGCCCTTGTCCGCCAGGGTCGGCAGGCCGTCGGCGGCCGCCCTGTAGAGGGCGGGGAGTGCGTGGATGCGGGCTGCGGTGATGTCGGGGACGCTGCCGGGCTCGACGTCGGAGACCCACAGCGGGGTGCCGTCCGGCGCGGACAGGAACTGGATGTTGCCGCCGAATGCCTTGTGCTTCTGGCTGAACCACAGATCGTTGCCGTTCTCGCGGACGCCCGTGAGGCGGTCCGATTCGATCAGGGTGCCGTCGAGGATCACGTGCGTCATGCCCTCGCGCTGACAACCGTTCAGGACGTCGTGCAGGTCGGGGGTCTGGTCGGCGAGGACGTCGATGCCCTCGTGCAGGTAGCGGTAGCCGGTGGCCTGGGAGACTCCGGCGTCGCGGGCCAGGCAGTGCACGCAGCCGCGCTCGCGGAACCAACGCAGCACCAACACAGCCTGTCGGAAGGGTCCGAGCGCCCGGGAGCCCTTCGGGGTGCCGATCCGGCGGCGGTGGGCGGCCAGGTGACGGGCGAGGAACTCGACGACGTGGCGTGGGACGTCGAGCGTGGCAGCATAGGTGACCAACGTGAGGCCTCTGGTTGAGTGGACGATCTTGTGAGAGAGACCTGTCCTACCAGGGGCCTCTCGTCTGTCCGCGACCGGGACCCCTGCTCCGTCCGCACGGTTCACATCACTTCGCGAAGATCATTCGTTGAGAAAACCTCACTGAGGTGGCGCTGACCTGGGTGTTTGACTCTGTAGTAGGCGCAACGCTCGTTCTCCGGTAGGGCCATCGGTCTTCCCTGGCTGGGTTTTGTCCCAGTGTCGGGTGTTGCGCGAGAGGGAGTTAAGTCCCACTTTTTGGCGGTTCGGTATCGCTCGATCGTGGGACTGGCTTCGATGTCGGCGAGTTACTCAGGGTGTCGATGGTGTCCTGTCGCACCTGAGACGGAGTGTGTATCGGACCGACCTGATGGATGGCTGGTGGGCGCTGATATAGCTGATGATCAGCTAGCCTCGATCTTGCTTGACGGCTCGTCAGCTTCGCTGGCGGGCCGTTTCTGCCTGTCTGGCTGGTGCTTCTGCTCTGTGGGCATGTTGAGGGCCCGGCTGCCGCGTCGGGTGGGCGTCGGGTTCCACGGCTCCGGAAGTGGTGTGCTGCTCGTCGGGGTGAGGCGGTGTCGCTGGTCAGCCGGGGTCCGGCAGGGCGTTCAGACGTGCGAACGCGCTGGTGATCACGTCGGTCCGGGGCCAGTGTCGGGCGAGGAGGAGGTAGTGGCGGCGGCTGGTGGTGACGAGTTGGGCGGCCGCGGAGAACAGCCGCAGCCGCAGGCGCTTGGGCTCCCACCGACGGGCCGTCCCGGTCAGCGCGAGCATGGGCAGCCAGGCGAGTAGGTCGAGCGCGAGCTGGACGATCTCCGGCCAGATCTGGTTCTGGGCGGCCTGGTGGAGGGGCAGGTTGCGCACGCCGGTGTCGCGGGCGGCGCGGATGCGGTCCTCAGCGCGCGCCCGCAGGCGGTGCTGCGGCTCCAGTCGCGCGATTGGGGTGCCGGTGGTGTTGGTGGCGACGTAGGTCAGCCGCATGCCGTCGGCGTCCGTGAAGCGCAACTGGGTGCCGGGGTGGGGTCGTTCCTTGCGGACGATCAGCCGCATCCCCTTCGGCCAGCCTTTGAGGACGTCGCCGGCGAGTTCGGCGACCCAGGCGCCGTCGCGGATTTCTCCGCCGGGTTCGACGGCCGGGGTCCATGCCTGGGCCGGTATCTTCAGCACGGCCTGGTGGACCTGGTCGGTGATGGTCATTCCGACCGAGTAGGACAGACATCGTCCGCGTGTGGTGAGCCAGTTGAGGAAGTCGTGGGTGCCGTCGGCGGAGTCGGTGCGGATCAGGGTTCGGCGTCCGCGCCGGTACTTCTTCGGCAGCTGGGCCAGTGCCGTTCGGGCCGCTTCGATGTGGTCGGCGGCCGTGTTGCTGCCCGCGTTCCCGGGCCGCAGCAGGCCGGCCACCGGTTCTCCGGACCCGCTCGGGCCGTGGTCGACGAACGCGAACAGCGGGTGGTGGCCGAACGTCCTCTTCCAGGTCTTGGCGGCGTCCTGTTTCTCGGAGTGCGCCAGGACCAGCACTCCGTCGATGTCCACGATCACCTCGCCGCCCGCGTCCGGGGCCGCCTCGCCGGCCAACCGCCACACCCGGTCGCGGACGTCGGCCCGTGCCCGGCGGATCGCCGCCAGTGCACGGGGCCCGGCCGTGGCGAGGGTGTCGACCAGGCGGGAGACGGTCGGGTCGGAGGCCACCGGCCCGAACACAGCGGGCTCGGACCGCAGCATCGCGACATCGGACAGGCAGTCCCCACCAAGGGCCACGGTGAGCGCGACGTCCAGCAGGGTCTTGCCCGGATCGTGCGCCGCACGCGGCTTGCGCCAGGGTTGGAGAGCCGCTGACAGCGCCGCATCCAGCCCGCTTTTGCGGACCGTCTCCGCCAGCAGAACCGAGCTGGCCTGAGAGACGATCCCTCGACCGTTGCTCTCGACACGGACACGCGGGTACGACCCGGTAGTGTTCACCTGAGAAGTGCTTCTTTCCACGCAGCTGACTGGACCCTAGACAAGTCCCATCGTTGCAGGTCAGGAGCACTTTTCTCCTTTCTGATCGTCCATCGGACAGCAGTCACCGTGAAAGCCCGAGGCTAGGATGCGAGAGTGTAATGCTTTCTCCGGGTGATGGGTGGCTCTGTGATGGCGATTGAGTGGATTGAGGAACTTGTCTCGGTGCGGCTGGATGACTACATGAGAGATCCGGACTCTGTGCTGGCCGCCGATCCGGGTATCCGGCCACCGGCTTCGAGTGGGCAGATCGCCGAGTTGGAGGGCTGGCTGGGACAATCTGCCGAAGATGACTATCGGACGTTCCTTTCATATTCCGATGGCATGGATAACTTTTATAAAGGGATGCCAATCTTGGGCTGGAGCGACTGGCCATTCAGTGGCCGCCTGGTGCGAGCAAGGGGGTTTCTGAATGTCATCGCTGGATAGCGAGGTCCATCTGGATGAGGGGGTGCCCGAAGTGGCTAATCCGGCGCCGATTTCAGTAAATAATGAAGGCAGTGTCGGCGTGTTTGTGGTGGATCATCCAGGTGAATTTGGGGGGCGATATCTTTGGGTTGGCAATGGTGACGCTGCTTCGTTTCGAAGTCTTTCTGAAGTTTTCGCATATGCCGCAGGGAGGCGACCGTGGGGTGATTTCTCAACGCAGTGATGCTTTGTGTGTGCAGAATAACCTCGCCCCTGCTTTCGGGGCGACGTGAACACCGCCCGTAATGCCGTGGCTTCGAGGCTGAGGTTGCGGCCACCCTGAAGTGATCTCCGGCTCCGAAAATCTCAGCAGTAGGATTCCCCAGAGCTTCATGATGATGACCTGCGGGAATTCCCCTGTCGATGTTCCCGGGCTGATTGAATTTCGATACGTTCCCGATGGGAAGTGCATCAATGGGAACCTTGTTCATTCCGGCAAGGAGAATAGGTCGGTGCGAGTTACGCTCATTGATCGAGTTCTGGCCATCATGGGACCTTCCGTAGGATCGGTTTCACCGGTGGCATGGGAGGCCGCTCACCGTGTGCCGTCTGCGGTGGTGATTCCTGTTGCTGCCGATGTAGCTACTGATCGGCCCAGCTGCGCGGGGCGGCTGTCGATGAGCTGGGGGCAAACGTGGAATCTCGGCACCTACACCTATGCCTACGACTGGGCCGGACGTCTGGCCTCGTGGACTGCGGGTGGCACCGCCTGTGCCTACGAGTGGGACACGGCAGGCAATCGCACCCGGAACGGTGCTGTCGCGGCGGTGCGGCAGGTGCTGGAGCGGTTGCCCCGGGCGGACGGTGAGGTGATCGCGCTGTGCGTGTGGGCCGGGCTGGACTACGTGGTGGAGCGGAGGTCTGTGAGGCGTTGGTGGAGGTGGTCCACCGGCTCTCGGAGGAGGACTGATCTGATGACGAGTTCGAGCAGGGTGGAGGCGCGGGCGTCGGAGGGACCGGGGTAGCTGTGCTCGGCGTTCTCGACCAGGGCGTGGGAGATCCGGTGGCCCTTGTTGGTCGTGGTGAAGGTGGCTTCGTAGATGCAGTCGCCGAGCCAGCTGCGGTGGAGGAAGAGCCGGTCGTTCTCGGTGAAGGCGTGCCACCGGCCGTCCATGTCCCGGCGGTGGAAGCCCTGTTGGATACGGTGCCACTGCTCGGGCGTCCAAGTGTGCGCCGGTAGTACCGAGAGGACTCGTGGCTCGCGGATCGGCTTCAGGCGGCGGAGGTCGGAGCGCAGTACCCGGGGGGACATGGGCGGATCCTATGGGCTGTCAGCCCCCGAGAGCGGGAAAGGGGGCAGGTTTGCGGCGGGAGGGGGTTCGGCCGGTGTCCGAGGAGGCGGTTGACGGACTGCGGTGGTTGGCCGTCGAGCGGGTGGCGGGCCGCTACGTCGGGGCGGGGCGGTTGATCGAGGCTGGGTGTGGCGGCGCTGGTCGGGGGTGTGGACTGCGAGCCGTGGCGGTTGCTGGCCGAGCAGGGGCGGAACGAGGAGTCCGAGGCGGGCGAGCTCTTCGAGCGGGTGTAGGGGGAGTTCGGGATCGGGAAGGGCCTGCTGGTCGATGAGGATGGGGCGTTCTGGGCGATGGCTCGTCGGTGGGCGGGCATGATCGTTGACGGGAGGCTCGATCCGTTCGGAGGGGCCGACCTGATCATGCGGTGGGTGTACGTGCCGTTGGGTGGGCCAGCGGAGTTCGATGCGCTGACCCACGGGGCCGTGGACCGTGACCCGGGGCGGGTGGTTCCGGAGCGGCGGAGGAGGGGCGACACCGTGCGGGCCGTGCGGGTGCCCGTGGGGGAGGACGGCGGCTGACGGTTCGTCCGCCGTGCGCGATTCGTCGGGGTCCGGGCGCTTGGTACGGTTCAGGTGCACGTCGTGGCCCGGCGGCGCGGCTCGTCGACCCCGGTGGTGTGGGTGGTCGGCGGCGGTTGTCCGGGGCCGTCGGCGGTGGCGGGGGCAACCATGACGACTCCGATTTGAGTAAGAGGACTGCGGTGCTGGTTTCTGTGGTGATGCCGGTTCACAACTCGGCGGCCACGCTCGGGGCGTCGGTGCGCTCCGTGCTCGCGCAGACCCACGGCGACGTGGAGTTGCTGGTCACCGACGACGCGTCGACGGACGAGTCGATGGAGATGCTGCGGGAGTTGGCGCGCCAGGACGAGCGGGTGAAGCCGGAGGCGGCGCCTGGGCAGGGCGGCGCGGCCAAGGCGCGGAACCTCGCGTTGGCGCGGGCACAGGGTGACTACGTGGCGTTCCTGGACAGCGACGACATGTGGCTGCCGGAGAAGCTGGAGAAGCAGCTGGCCTTCGCGGCGGAGGGGGACGCGCCGCTGACCTTCACCTCGTACTACAAGGTGGACGGGGACTACGTCGGCGAGGCCGCCGACTTCGTGCCGAACGGGCGGGTGGTCGAGGCGCGGGAGCGCGTGACGTACCGGGAGATGCTGCAGCAGGACCACATCGGGGCGCTGACCGCGATGTACGACCGGGCGGCGCTCGGGACGCGGCTGATGCCGGACATGCCGAAGCGGCAGGACTACGCGCTCTGGCTGGCGATCATGCGGGACGGGCGCCCCGCCCGGGGCCTGCGGGAGCCGCTGGCGGTCTACCGGGCCGGGCGGGCGGGGTCGCTGTCGTCGAACAAGCTCAACCTGGTGGGGCACAACTGGCGGCTGTACCGGGAGTTCGAGCAGCTCTCGCTGATGCGGTCGACGCGGGCGCTGGCCGGGGCGGCGTGGCACTCGGTGCGGAAGTCCCGCATCTAGGACCCCGTGGGGACCGGCGGCGCCATCCGGGTCGGGTCACTGCGACTGCGACCGGGATGGCGCGCCGGGTTGGTGCCGGCGGCGGTGCGCCGGTTGGATGTCATGGGACGTTCCCGCTCGACGGAGGCAGGGCTCGGCACATGACTTCTGACGACCTGTTCGACGAGATCGCCACCGACCTCGCCCCACGGGGTGCCACCGCCGGGGCGATGTTCGGCAAGCGCGCTCTCAAGGCCCACGGCAAGGCGTTCGTCTGCCTCAAGGGCGAGCTGCTGGCCTTCCGGCTGGGTGACGGGACCCCGGCGCACGCGGAGGCCCTCGCACTGCCCGGGGCCGAACTCTTCGATCCCTCAGGGAAGCACCGTCCGTTCAAGGACTGGGTGGCCGTCCCGGTGGCCGCTGCCGACGCCTGGCCGCACTACGCGGAGGCCGCGCTCGACAGCCCCGACGGCTGAGTGAGGAGAGGCAGGGGCGGCCGCGGGCCAGCAGGATCTCGTCGGCCAGGCCGCTGTCGAAGACGGCCTCCGGAGCCGGCTTCCACGGGACCGGTGCCGGGTGGTGGGTGGGCGGGCCCAGGAGCTCGGCCGGGCGGTGGACGGTGGCGTCCAGGTGGTCAGGCCTCGGGGAGGTGGTCGGCCACGAGGTCGGCGAAGGCCTCGGGGGTGAGGATGCGGATGTCGAGCTCTTCCGCCTTGGCGCGCTTGGAGCCGGCCTTGTCGCCGGCGACGAGGAGGGTGGTGCGCTTGGAGACGGAGGAGGAGGCCTTGCCGCCGGCGCGTTCGATGAGTTCGTTCATCTCGTTGCGGGAGAGGGTGGCGAGGGGGCCGGTCATGGTGCCGGTGACGACGACGGCTTCGCCCGAGAGGGGGAGGTCGGAGGCGGGGGCGTCGGGGGTGGCGGGGAGGACGGGCTCGGTGATCTGGGTGCCGACGTTCTGGGCCGTCAACTTGTCGAGGAGGGGGGCGAGTTCGAGGAGTTCGGCGGCGATGACGCGGGCCTTCTCGGTGCCGATGCCGGGGACCTGGGCGAGGGTGTCGGCGTCGGCGGTGCGGATGGCGGCGAGGGAGCCGAAGTGGGTGGCGAGGCGGCGGGACATGGTGCGGCCGGTGCCACGGACGCCGAGGGCGCAGAAGACCCGGTTGAGCGGCTGGCTGCGGGCGGTCTCCAGGGCGGCGAGGAGGTTGTCGGTGGAGGTCTCGCCCATCCGGTCCAGGGCGAGGAGTTGATCCCGGGTCAGGGTGAAGAGGTCGGCGATGTCGGTGACGAGGCCGGATTCGACGAGTTGGACGGCGCGGGTGTGGCCGAGGCCCTCGATGTCGAGCTGGTCGCGGCCGGCGGCGTAGATGACGGAGGCGACGGCCTGGCAGTCGCGGCCGCGGACGCAGCGCCAGCGCTGCTCGGAGGTGTCGATCTCGTCGCCGCAGCGGGGGCAGGCCGCGGGGAAGGCGATGGGGGTCTCGGCGCCGGTGCGCTGGTCGGCGAGCGGGGCCTCGACGCGGGGGATGACGTCGCCGGCGCGGTAGACGAAGACCTGGTCGCCGATCATCAGGTCGCGGCGGGTGATGTCGGCGGGGTTGTGGAGGGTCGCGTAGGTGACGGTGACGCCGTCGATGACGACCGGTTCGAGGACGGCGCGCGGGGCGATGATGCCGGTGCGGCCGACGTTCCACTCCACGTCGAGGAGGCGGGTGACCTTGTGCTCGGCGGCGAGCTTGCGGGCCACCGCCCAGCGCGGGGCGCGGGAGCCGGAGCCGGCCTGTCGGCGGTCGGCGGCGGTGTCGGCCTTGACCACGACGCCGTCGATGCCGAAGGGCAGGGCCGCGCGGAGGGCGGCGATCTCGTCGATCCGCTGCTGGGCGGCGTCCAGGGTCTCGCAGCGGAGCGGGGCGGCGGCGGTGGTCGCGGCGGTGTTGGCGCCGAGGGCGGCCAGGGTGGCGAGCAGGGTGCTGTGGGAGAGCTCGGCGTCGAGGCCGATAGCGTCGTAGGCGAAGAAGGTGAGCTCGATCCGGTACGGGCGGTCCTTGGCGCGGAGCGTCCCGGCCGCGCCGCTGCGCGGGTGGGCGAAGGCGGGTGCCTCGTGGGCGAGGCGGATCCGGTTCGCCTCCTCGAACTGGGCGGTGGTGAGCAGGACTTCACCGCGGAGCTCGATGTCGAGCGCCTCGGAGAGGGAGGAGGGGAGGCCGAGGACGGCGTCGGCGGCGTGGGTGATGTCCTCGCCGGCCAGGCCGTCGCCGCGGGTGAGCATCTGGACCAGCTTGCCGCCCCGGTAGCGGGCGGCGACCGCGAGGCCGTCCAGCTTGGGCTCGACGCACCAGGCGGCCACCGGGCGGCCGAGGCGGCGCTCCAGGCCGGCCGCCCAGTCGGTGAGCTCGGTGGCGTCGAAGACGTTGTCGAGGGAGAGCATCGGGACGGAGTGCGGCACGTCGCCCTGGACGGCGCCGCCCGCCACCTTGCCGGTGGGGGAGTCGGGCAGGACCTCGGTGGGGTGCTCGGCCTCGTAGGCGGTGATGGCGCGCAGGAGGGCGTCGTACTCGTCGTCGCCGAGCGGCGTCGAGCCGTCGGTGTAGTACGCGGCCGAGGCCGCGACGGCGGTGGCGACCGCGTCGGCGTAGTCGGTGGCGGAGAGCGGCAGCGAGGTGGTGTCCGTCATGGGAACCATCATCCTGACCAGCACTGACAATCGGGTGGAGCGGTGGACGGTGGCGAGCCCATGGTCTTCAACTGGTCTTCAACTGGTCTTCAACTGGTCTTCGACGTGGCCGAGCTGAGCCGACTCAACCGCGTGCGAGGGCTTCTGCTTCGGCGGTGTAGAGCTGGGCGGGGTCGAAGCCCATGCCGGTGAAGTGGCCCGCGAGTTCGAGGGAGAGCACGCCGTGCAGGCGGGTCCAGAAGGCGAGGGCGCGGCGGAGCTCTGACGGCGGGGCCGGGTGCTGTCCGGCCCAGGCCCGGTGCTCGGTCAGATGCTCGGTCAAGTGCTCGGTCAGGTGCGGGTCGAGTGGGGAGGGCGGCGTGCCGGGTGCTTGCCCGGCGGTGCAGGTGTCGAGGAGGACCGCCATGATCTCGGAGGCGATGCGGGTGGTGTCCTCGGGGGCGTGGTAGCCGGGCACGGGGGTGCCGTAGATGAGGAAGTAGCGCTGGGGGTCGGCCAGGGCCCACCGGCGCAGGGTGTGTGCGAGGCCGCCGAGGTCGGCGCCGGCTCCGGCGGCCTCGTGGAAGGCGTCGGCCAGGCTGCGGTAGGCGTCCTTGACGAGTTCGCTGATCAGCTCGTCGCGGTTGGCGAAGTACCGGTAGAGGGCCGGTCCGCTCATGCCCATCTGCTTGGCGATGGCGTTGAGGGACAGGGCGGAGGCCCCGGCGGCGGCGATCTGCGTCCAGGCGTGCTGCTTGATCTCGTCCTGCACCTGGGCGCGGTACCGCTCCCGCGGCGTTCTGGTGTCCACTTCGCTGCTCCCACCGGCTTCGGGTCATCGTTTGGTTAGAGGCTATCACCATCGCTCTTGACTCTCACTCGGCGAATGCGTTACAACTTCTAACGAACGCGAAAGCATCTACCGAAAGGGTCGTGGGGATCATGGGAAGCGCACAGCTCGTCGAGGTCGTCCTGCCGGGTGTCGTGGCTCCGGAGGGCTTGCAGATCCGCCAGGGGGCCGTCCCGGCGGCCGGCCCGGGGCAGGTCGTGATCGCCATGGAGGCGACCGGCGTGTCGTTCGCCGAGCAGCAGATGCGCCGTGGGCGCTACTACGACCAGCCGCCGTTCCCGTTCGTGCCCGGGTACGACCTGGTGGGCAGGGTCCTGACGACCGGTCAGGGCGTGGACCCGAGCCTGGCCGGCCGGCGGGTGGCCGCACTGGTGAAGGTGGGCGGGTGGGCCAGCCACGTGGTGATCGACGCGAGGGACGCGGTCCAGGTCCCGGACGGCCTCACGGCGGCGGAGGCCGAGACCGCGGTGGTCAACGGGATCACCGCCTGGCAGATGCTGCACCGCAAGGCCCGGGTGCGCGCCGGGCAGACCGTGCTGGTGCACGGCGCGAGCGGCGGCGTGGGCTCCGTCCTGGTCCAACTCGCCCGCGCGGCAGGGGTGAAGGTGATCGGCACCGCCTCTGCTCGACACCACGACGCCCTGCGGGAGTTGGACGTCGTCCCGGTCGACTACCGCGCCGGCGACGTGCCGGCCCGGGTCCGGGACCTGGCGCCCGGCGGCGTGGACGCCGTCTTCGACCATCTCGGCGGCCGGAGCGTCACCGACTCCTGGCACCTGCTCGCTCCCGGTGGGACCCTCGTCGCCTACGGAAGCGCCTCCACCCGTGACGACACCGGCTCCAAGCAGTGGCCCGTCCTGAAGATCCTCGCCCGCGTCTGGCTGTGGAACGCCCTGCCCAACCGGCGCCGCGCCCACTTCTACAACATCTGGGCCGGCCGGGCCCTGAGCGCGGACCGCTTCCGTGCCCGGCTGCGGGCCGACCTCACCGAGGTCTTCGCCGCCGTGCGCCGTGGCGACGTCACCGCCCGGATAGCCGCGACCCTGCCGCTCACCCAGGCCGCCGAGGCGCTGCGCCTGGCCGAATCCGGCACCGTCACCGGCAAGATCGTCCTCACCGCCTGACGCACCCGTGCGATCGCGGCACCGACGTGAGGAGGCGAGCGCCGAGCTGGTCCGGCGGGCGGTCGCCACTGGCAGGCCCGTGGACGCCTAGTGCCGTGCCCGGCCCGCTCGCGGTGGACGCGGCGGAGCTGACCGAGGAGTTGCCGGAGGAGTGCTTCGGCCCGGTGGCCACCTCGGGTGCCAACCCGCTCGGCGTCCTGCGGCGTGCCACCGGCTGACCGGTTCCGCCGCCATACCGCCTGGTCGGCGGCGGGGTCAAGTACTCGGACCGGTCGGGTACTTGAACGGTTTCGGTCTTTCTTGGACACGGATTGATCAAGATGCCCGAGTAAGGATGGCCTTCTTTGGCCGCTCACCGTCAAGCTCTGTCGCAGCTCTTCACAGCTACCCCGACTGGAGTCAGAGTGAGCCCCACCTCCTCTCAGCGCCGCCACCTCGCGGCCGGAGCCCTCGCGGTCACCGCCGCCCTCGTCGCCGTCACCTTCCAGACCGGAGCGGCCACCGCCGCCTCCGGCCGTGACGCCGCGATAGCCAACGCCAAGGCCAACGTCGCCCACGACCCGGGAAGCTTCGGCTTCGGGGCGGGCCAGGACCTGGTCGTCAAGGACGTCATCCTCGACGCCGACGGCACCCAGCACGTCCGCTTCGACCGCACCTACCAGGGCCTGCCGGTCATCGGCGGCGACCTGGTGGTGCATCAGAACGCCCACGGCAAGATGCTCGACAGCTCGCGCGGCAAGGCCCACGACCCCAAGGTCAAGTCGACCAAGCCGTCCGTGCCGGCGCAGGCCAGCGCCAGCGGCGCGCTCGCCCAGGCCGAGGGCATCACGGCCGCCACCTCCACCCCCGAGCTGATCGTCTGGGCCGCCGAGGGCACCCCGCGGCTGGCCTGGCGCACCACCGTCGCCGGCGTGGGCGACCACGGCCAGCCGGCCGGGCGGATCGTCGTCACCGACGCGAACACCGGCGAGCAGATCGAGGCCTACGCCGCCGAGCACCAGGCGGTGGGCACCGGGCACTCCGAGTACACCGGCGACATCTCGATCGACACCACCGCGCAGACCGGCGGCGGCTACGCGCTGATCGACCCGACCCGCGGTCATGTCACCAAGGACGCCAAGAACGTCTCCTCCTCGTCGATCAACGCGAGCTCCGGCACGCTGTACACCGACGCGGACAACGTCTGGGGCGACGGGAAGAAGTTCTCCACCGACCGCTCCACCGCCGCCGTCGACGCCCACGCCAACACGGCCTGGACGTACGACTACTACAAGAACACCTTCGGCCGGCAGGGCATCAAGAACGACGGCAAGGGCGCGACGGTCTTCGTCCACGTCGGCACCAAGTGGGACAACGCCCAGTGGTCCGACAGCTGCTTCTGCATGATGACCGGCGACGGTGACGGCGTCACCGACCCCGAGCAGGTCGACCTCGACACCATGGGCCACGAGATGACCCACGGCGTCACCAGCGCCACCGCCAACCTGCGCTACAGCGGCGAGTCCGGCGGCCTCAACGAGGCCACCAGCGACATCTTCGGCACCATGGTCGAGTGGTACGCCAACAACCCGGTGGACAAGGGCGATTACCTGTTCAGCGACCAGTCCACCCCGCCGTGGCTGCGCCGGATGGACAAGCCCTCGCTGGACGGCCGCTCGGCCGACTGCTGGACCCGCAAGGTCGGCCAGCTCGACGTGCACAACTCCTCGGGCGTGGGCAACCACTGGTTCTACCTGGCCAGCGAGGGCAGCGGCGCCAAGACCGTCAACGGCGTCAGCTACAACAGCCCGACCTGCAACGGCTCGACCGTGACCGGCATCGGCAACCAGAAGGTCGCCGCCATCTGGTACCGCGCGCTGACCGTCTACATGACCTCCACCACGGACTACAAGGGCGCGCGCACCGCGTCCCTGAACGCCGCCAAGGACCTGTACGGCGGCACCACCAGTGCCGAGTACAAGGCCGTGGCCGCGGCCTGGAGCGCCGTCAGCGTCAGCTGACCCGTCGGCAACACCCTTGGGGCCCCTGCGAGTCGGCCGGAGTCGGCCGATCTGCGGGGGCCTCGTCACGCCCGGTCGAAGGTGACCCGGGGGAGGCGGTCGCGGGCGGAGCGGTCAAGGAGGGTGACCGAGGCGGTCTCCGGGGCGGCGGCCGCGCCGTGCGCGCGCAGGGCGCTGACGAGGCGTCCGAGGCCCTGGTCGTGCCGGGCGAAGGTGCGGCGCGGGGCGGAGCGGCCCCGGGAGTGCTGGCCGGCCAGGGCCTCGGCGCTGCCCACGTCGAGGATGACCAGGTGGAGTTCGCGGCCCTGGGGCGTGAGGACGCGGGCCAGGTGGCGGCGGAGCCAGGAGCGGCTGCCGCAGTCGTGGACCAGGAGTTCGGCGCCGTCGCGCGCGCTGGTGTGCAGCCGGCGGAAGTGCCGCAGGCGGGCCCACGGGCGGTAGACCGGGTACGGGAGCCAGGCGGGCATCAGGGCCTCGCAGGCGAGGTGGGTGGTGCGCGGGTCCACCACCGGGGCGGCGTCCGCCCACTGGTGGAGCGCGGTGCTCTTGCCGCTGCCGGGCAGGCCGGAGACGACCACCACCGCGCCCGGCGGGTAGGTCAGGGTGAGCGGGATCGCCGCGCCCGCGCGCAGGTCGACGAGGCCTCGGGGGCGCAGCTCGCCGGGGGGTGTCCGGGGGGCCGGTACGGGGTGGTGCGGCACGGAGTCTGTCCTGTCCGGGGGAATCTACAGCGACGTAGATTATTGCGCGGCCGGTCGGGGAGGTCCGGAGTGGGGTGCCGCCGGGCCGGAGCGATCTACAGTGTTGTAGATTCACCGGTACGTACGGTGCCCGTGGTTCGACCTGCGGGCGGCACACACCTGGAGGGGCGACGTGGGAGTCACGCTGGCCAAGGGCGGCAACGTCTCACTGACGAAGGAGGCTCCCGGCCTGACCTCGGTCATCGTCGGACTGGGCTGGGACGTCCGGACCACGACGGGAGCCGATCACGACCTGGACGCCAGCGCGATCCTGTGCGACGCGGCGGGCCGGGTGCTCACCGACCAGCACTTCGTCTTCTTCAACAACCTGCGCAGCCCGGACGGTTCGGTCGAGCACAGCGGCGACAACCTCACCGGTGGCGGGGACGGCGACGACGAGCAGATCAAGGTGGACCTCGCGGCCGTGCCGGCCGCGGTGGTGAAGGTGGTCTTCCCGGTCTCCATCTACGACGCGGACAGCCGGAACCAGAGCTTCGGCCAGGTCCGCAACGCCTTCATCCGGGTGGTGAACGAGGCCGACGGCCGCGAGATCGCGCGCTACGACCTGACCGAGGACGCCTCCACCGAGACCGCCATGATCTTCGGCGAGCTCTACCGGCACGGCGCCGAGTGGAAGTTCCGCGCCATCGGCCAGGGCTACGCCTCCGGCCTGCGCGGCATCGCCCTGGACTGCGGGGTCAACGTCGGCTGACGGCCGGGAGAGCGGGCCTGGACGTCACGGTGTCCGGCCCGCCGCTTGTCAGGTCCCTCCGTGGGCATCTACAGCTGTGTAGAGTTTCCGAACCGGGCCGAGGAGGGCGAACCATGACGGACAGTCAGCAGAACGGTGCCTGGCAGCCTCCGGAGGAGGAGGTCGAACCGGCCTACCAGCCGGTCGAGGTCGACTTCGCGGACGGCGACTGGGCGGTCGGGCGGATCAACGCCTGGTGGCGCCCGGCGGACGGTCAGTCCTGGTGCCGGGTACGGCTGTTGGGGCGCGGCGAGGAGCCGCGCTGGATGCCGTTCGACCCCGACCGCCTGGTGCTGCTCCCCGCTTCGGGGATCTGACCGGGGGTCGGGGCCGTAGGGCTGGCGCCGTCGGGCCGTGGTCAGCCGATCAGGTCGAGGGCGGCCAGTGCGCCGATGCCGCCGAGACCGGCGAACACGGGCATCAGGACCTTGAGTTCGACCCAGCTGCCGGCCCGGAAGCGGATCGCCTTCGGCGGGCCGATCGGGTACCAGCGCTTGCGCCCGATCGGGATCGGCCACAGCACGGGGCAGCCGGAGACGGTCAGCGCGTCGCCGAGGCAGTGCACCAACGCGCCCAGGGCGACCGGCAGTCCGACCCACATGTACTGCTGCCCCGCGCCCTCGAACAGCCAGCCGGAGCCGTTGCCCGGCCGGTCCAGCACCTCGGCGAGCATCCAGGCGGAGGCCGCGCCGAGCAGCCAGACCAACACGTCGCTGGAGACCCGGGCATGACGCCACAGCAGGCCCTCGATGGCCAGCACCATGTGGACGAAGAGCACGGCGAGCACGCCCCAACGGCCGCCGTACACGCAGGCCGCGGCCGCGCCCGCGCCGCACAGCAGGGCCCACGGCCAGGTGTGGGTGAGGGTGCGGTGGCCGCCGGAGCGGCGTGGGTCGGCCTTGCTCCGGGTGGCCTTGTACGTGGCGTACGAGAGCCGGTCGATGATCTCGCACAGAGTGCGGGAGACCGGTCCGAAGGCCCGGGATATCGTCGCCGCCTTGTGGTCGAGGTCCGGGGCGAGGGCCGCCCCGGCGCAGATCAGCGCTCCGGCGAGCAGGACCGGCCAGGGCATCGGCTGGTCCATCAGGGCCGCCGCGGCGCCCACTCCGAGCCAGGCGGCGGCGCCCGACAGCGAGTGCGCTGGTCCCATCATGCTGGTGTCCCCCTCGGCCCGTCGGTGCGGGCTGGTACGTGTGTTCGGTGTCCCCGCAGCATACGGCAAACGATCTTTACAGTGGTGTCGACGGCGGTGCCCCGCGGACGGCCCGTCGGTCAACCCGGTGGTGGCGGCCCGCCACCCCGGCGGGTGACGGCGGGAAGGTGGTCGGGGCCCGAACGGCCGGTCGCCGGACGGAGCTTGGACCTGCCGGGGTAGCGTGCTCGGGCCAACGGCGGTGTGATGGGGGTGCGGTGGTGTTGAGGCGGCTTCGCGGTCGGGTCCGGTACTGGTTCGACGGCACGATGGACCGGGGCACGCCCGCCCTGATCGGCTGGCTCGGGCTGGCCTCGCTGCTGCTGATCACCTTGGTGTCCGCCTCGGTGGTGCTCTTCACCGACACCGACGCGGAGAGCAACGGCGGTTGGTCCGGCGTGGCCTGGATGAGCCTGCTGCGCACCCTGGACCCGGGCACCATGGGCGGGGACACCGGAGGGCCGTTCTTCCTCTTCCTGATGCTGGTGGTGACCATCGGCGGGATCTTCCTCGTCAGCGCCCTGATCGGCGTGCTGACCACCGGACTCGACCAGCGGATCCGGCAGTTGCGCAAGGGCCGCTCCCCGCTGATCGAGAGCGGGCACACCATCGTGCTGGGCTGGTCGGACCAGGTCTTCACGGTGATCGCGGAGCTGGTGGAGGCGAACCAGAGCGAGCGCCGCTCCTGCGTGGTGGTGCTGGCCGACCAGGACAAGGTGGCGATGGAGGAGGCGATCCGCTCGCGGATCGGCGACACCGGGCGCACCCGGGTCATCTGCCGCTCCGGAAACCCGCTGGTGCGCGGGGAGTTGGAGCTGGTCAGCCCCGACACCGCCCGGTCGATCCTGGTGCTGCCGCCGGTCGGCGACGACGGCGACATCGACGTGGTGAAGATCCTGCTGCTGCTCAGCAGCCGCCCCTGGGGCGCGGCCCGCCCCGGGCTGGTGGCCGCGGTGCAGGACTCGGAGAACCTGCCGGCGGCCCGCCTGGCTGCCGGGGAGGGCGCGTTGGTGATCGACGGGGACGACATCGCGGTGCGGCTGATCGCCCAGGCACACCGCCAGCGCGGTCTGTCGAGCGTGCTGAACGAGCTGCTGAGCTTCGTCGGCAACGAGTTCTACCTGCGGGCCGAGCCCGCGCTGGCCGGCCGGACCTACGGCGAGGCCCTGCACGCCTACGAGGTCGGGGCGTTGGCCGGGCTGTGCCGGGGCGCCGGCGGTGAGGTGCTGCTCAACCCGCCGATGGGGACGGTGCTGACGGCCGAGGACGAGCTGATCGTGGTGGCCGAGGACGACCTGATGATCCGCCTCGGCCACGGGAAGCCGCCCGTGGCCGAGAGCGCGATCACCTCGGCCCCGCGCCAACTCCGGGTCCCGGACCGGACCTTGCTGATCGGTCAGAACTCGAGGTCGGCGAAGCTGATCGGACTGCTGGACAGCTTCGTCCAGCCCGGCTCGGTGCTGGACGTGGCCGCCCCCTGGGAGCCCAGGGAGACCGTCCGCGACCTCGCCAACCTGACGGTGGGGTACCGGCGGTGCGAGCCCACCCGGCGGTCCTCGCTGGAGGCGCTCGGGCTCGGCGACTACCAGCACGTGGTGGTGCTCACCGACGAGACGGTGGCACCCCACGCGGCGGACGACCGGACCCTGGTGACCCTGCTCCACCTGCGCGACATCGAGGACAGCCTCGGTGACCCGTACTCCATCGTCACCGAGATGAACGACGACGCGAACCGGGAGGTGGCCCAGGTCACCAAGGCCGACGACTTCATCGTCTCCACCAAGGTGATCACCCTGCTGCTGACCCAGCTGGCCGAGAACCCCAAGCTGCACGCCGTCTTCACCGACCTGTTCGACCCCGAGAGTTCGGAGATCTACCTCAAGCCGGCCACCGACTACCTGCGCCCCGGCCACCCCGCCGACTTCACCACCCTGGTCGAGGCGGCCCGCCGGCGGAACGAGACCGCGATCGGTTACTGGCGGGCCGACCGCGGCCACGAGCCGCCCTCCTACGGGGTCTTCCTCAATCCGGTGCGGCGCGCTCCGCTGGTGCTCGGGGCGCAGGACGCGGTGGTGGTGCTGGCGGAGCGCTGAGGGCCGAGGGTCACGGCCTCAGGCCGCGAAGCCGCCGTCGACGGCGAGTTCGGCGCCCGTGACGTAGCGGGCGCTCTCACCGGCCAGGTACGCGACGGCGTCCGCGACCTCGGTGGTGGTGGCGAAGCGGCCGAGGGCGGTGAAGCCGTGCTGGAACGCGGCGGACTCGCCGTCGGCCGGGTTCAGGTCGGTGTCGACCGGGCCCGGGTGGACCAGGTTGACGGTGACCCCGCGCGGGCCGAGCTCACGCGCCAGCGCCTTGGTGAGCCCGGAGAGCGCGGCCTTGCTGGTGGCGTACAGCGTGCCGCCGGGGAAGGCGGCGCGCCGGGCCATGCAGCTGCCGATGCTGACGATCCGTCCGCCGTCGGCCAGGTGACCGGCCGCGGCCTGGGCGTACAGGTACGGCGCCCGGACGTTCACCGCCAGCACCCGGTCTATCTGATCCGGCGTCATCTCCCCGATCGGGCCCACGGCGCCGGTGCCGGCGTTGTTGACCAGCACGTCCAGCCGCCCGAACCGGTCGGCCACCGCCGCCACCGCCGCGCGCACCGCCTCCGGGTCGCCGCTGTCGGCCCGGACCGCCAGCGCGGTGCGGTCCATCGCCGCGATCTTGGCGGCCACCTCCTCGGCCGCCTCGGCCGAGTCCTGGTAGGTCAGCGCCACGTGCGCGCCCTCCCGGGCCAGCCGCAGCGCCACCGCCGCGCCGATCCCCCGGCTCCCGCCGGTCACCAGGGCCACCTTGCCGTCGAGCGGCAGCACACCGTTGTTCATCGTCATCTCCATCGAACTCCCCGTTCCGGTCTCGGACATGACTCGATCCTCGGCCAGGGCGTGCGGCGGAGCTGGCGCTATTCAGACGTGGCGTTGAACGTTCAACGAGTGGTGGAGTCGTCGCCGCGGAGCGGGAAGGCCATCAGGCTGACGCCGACCGGCTCGGTGCCCGGGGTCCGGGCCGGGCGGGCGGCGGCGTGGAGTTCGAGCGCGAGGGCGGCGAGGCGGGACCTGACGTCCTGCCAGGTCTGCGGGTCGACCCAGAGTTCGGCGTCGACGGTCACGCCCTCGGCCTCCGGGGCGCGCCGGGCGGCCCGTTCGCGCAGGGTGAGCGCCATGGTCTCGGCCAGCAGCGGGTCGGCGTCCCGGCGGTCGGAGAGCGGGGTGCCCCGGACGGTGCGGTAGCGGCGCTCCTTGCCGCCGCGGCGGACGCGCTCCTCGGCCAGCTCGACCAGCCCGGCCCCGTCGAGCCGGCGCAGGTGCTGGCTGGCCAGGGCGTGCGAGACGTCCAGTTCGCGGGCCAGCTCGGCGGCCGACAGCGGCCCCGGCCACATCAGGCTCAGCATCCGCAGCCGCAGCGGATGGGCGAGTGCGCGCAGGACGGGATCGGTCTCGGTCATGCGGGCCAGTAAACCGTGTGTGAGGGCCGGGCCGTGATCCGTTCTACTCCCAATCAAATGATTGGGGGTAGGGTGTGCGCGATCACCGGACCACGAGGGGGAACTGATGGGACGACAGCTGACGGCTGTGCTGCGCGACCGCGATGCGGCGCTCTACCTGGGCGGGGTGGTGGTCTCCGGCTTCGGCGACACGGCCATGGCGCTGGCGGCGGGGGTCTGGGTCAAGACGCTCACCGGATCGGACGCGCTCGCGGCGTTCGTCGGTTTCGGCCTCTGGCTGCCCACCCTGTTCGGGCCGCTGATCGGCCCGCTGGCCGACCGGGTCCGGCGCCGCCCGCTGCTGGTCGCCGTCCACCTCGGCCTCGCGGTAGTGATGACCGCGCCGCTGGCGGTGCGCTCGGCGGACCAGGTCTGGCTGCTGTTCGCGGTGCTGGCCTTGGTCGGCGGCGGCGTGGTGCTGGCCGACGCCGCCGAGAGCGCCCTGGTCGCCGCCGTGGTGCCCGAGGAGCTCCGGGGCGACTTCAACGGCCTGATGTACACCGCGATGGAGGGCATGAAGCTGATCGCACCGCCGGTCGGGGCCGCGCTCTTCACCGCCTTCGGCGGCCCCGCCGTGGCGGTCGTGGACGCCTGCACCTTCCTGCTGGCCGCGGCCGCCTACCGCTGCCTGCGGGTGAACGAGGCCCGGCCCGCCCCGGCGGAGCTGCGCGGCTGGCGGGCCGAGACGGCGGAGGGCGCGCGGTTCCTGTGGCACCACCCCGTGCTGCGCCCGCTGGTCCTCACCGGCGGGGCGGCCATGCTGCTGGCGGGGCTGAGCAGTTCGGCCACCTTCGCGCTGATCGACGGCGGGCTGGGGCGGGGCCCGGCGTTCTCCGGCGTGCTGATGCCGATTCAGGGAGCCGGCTCGGTGGTGGCCGGGCTGGCGGCCGGCCCGCTGATGCGACGAATACCCGAGCGCGCCTTCGCCGCGGCGGGCCTCGCGGTGTTCGCCCTCGGCGTGCTGGCCCGGGCGACCCCGTGGCTGCCGGTGGTGCTGGGCGGCAACCTGGCCATCGGGCTCGGGCTGCCCTGCGCGCTGATCGTCGCCATGACGGCGGTTCAGCGCGAGACCCCCGCCGAGCTGTTGGGCCGGGTGGCGGCCACCGCCAACACCCTGCTGTTCGCCCCGACCGGCCTGGCCCTGCTGCTGGGCGGCGCGATGGTGGCGGGCCTGGACTACCGCGTCCAGACCGTCCTCGCCGGAACGGCCGGGCTGGTGGTCGCGGGCACGCTGGCACGCTCGGGGAAGCGGGGAGGCGGTGGCGGCGGCCCGAAGGAGAGCAGCCGGGAGCGGAGCAGCCGGGCGGCGGCCTGACCCGTCGGCCGGCCCTGCGGTATGACGACCGGTCAGGCCCGGGGCGAGGTCAGATGGCCGGGCGGTAGAAGAAGGTCTTGCGGTGGGTGATCTTGCCGTCGACCAGGACGTAGGTGTCGGCGAACTGCTCGTCGAGCGGGGCGCCGCTGACGGACTCGCCGCGGAAGCGGCCCCAGCAGGCGGCGGCCTCGCGGCCCTCGGTCACGTGGTCCACCGCGTGCCGGCCGGAGGCGATGATCCGCTCGTGGGTGTAGAAGCGGCTGATCCGGCCGAGGCCCACCAGCGGTTCGTAGCCCGGGCGTTCGTAGACGGCGTCCTCGGCGAAGACCTCGCCCAGGCCGTCCCAGCTGCGGCCGTCCACGACCTGGAACAGCCGGCGGATCAGGCTCTCGGCGGCGGGGGTGTCGGGCAGGGGTCTGTCGGGCACGGGGGTGCTCCTCGGTCGGAGGTCGTCACGGATCACGGGGTCGGCTCCGGAGTGCGGACCGTCAGGCCGAGGCGCTCCAGGGAGGCGAGCAGCTCGTTCAGGCCCGCCCGGTCGTCCGGGCCGCGGCGCATGGAGGTGAGGACGGTCGCGGTGCCGCCGGCCTCCTCGACGCTCTGCCACAGGGCCGGGGCGAGCACCGGGTGGGCGCTGATCTCGACCAGGACGTCGTGGGAGGTGAGGAGTTCGGCGGTCGCGTCGGCCAGCAGGACGGGCTGACGGAGGTTCTGGGCGAAGTACCACGCGGTGGCGTCCCGCCAGTCGAGCTCCTTCCCGGTGACCGAGGAGATCATCGGGACCAGGCCGGGCCGGGGCGTGAGTTCGCCGATGGCCTCCTCCAGGTCCGCCAGGATCGGGTCGATCCCCGGGCTGTGGGCCGGCAGGTCCACCCGGACCATCGCGCAGAGCACGTCGGCGGCCTGGAGCGCGGCGACGATCGACTCCAGCGCGGACCGGTCCCCGGCCAGCACGGTGGTGCGCGGGCCGTTGCGCCCGGCGACGGAGACGGTCCCCTCGTACCCGCGCAGGTGCTCCGCGAGGTCGGCGGCCGAGAGCTCCACCACGGCCATGCCGACGGTCGGTCCGGCCACCCGGCGCTGCTGGTCGCTGTAGTGGTGGACCAGCCGGGCGGCGTCCGGAAGGTCGAGGATGCCCGCGATGACCGAGGCGGCGACCTCGCCGATGCTGTGCCCCGCGACGGCGTCCGGCCGCACCCCCGCCGCCTCCAGCCAGCGGGCGATGCCCACCTGGACGGCGAAGACGACGGGCTGCATGACGCCGACGTCGCCCGTCCGGGCCTCGGGCTCGTCCAGGAAGAGCTCGCGCACCAGCGACCAGCCGGTGTGCGGGAGCAGCGCCGCGTCGCACTCCTCCAGGGCCGCGCGGAACGCGGGTTCGGTGCGGAAGAGCGTGCGCCCCATGCCGACCCACTGCTGGCCGTACGGCGAGCAGACGTAGGCGATCCGGGGGCCGTCCTGGCCGGTGGCCGCCGTTCCTCCGGCGGAGGGCAGCTCGGTGCCCGGCCCGGCCGGGACGCGGCCCAGCTCGGTCAGCCGCTGCCCCGGCGCGGCGGCCACGGCGTCGAGCAGCTCGGTGAACTCCCGTGCCAGCCGCTCGGCGTCCTCGGGGAGGAACAGGTCGAGGGCGTAGGTGAGACTGCCGTCGATGCCGTCCGGCGTGCGCTGCTCGGTGAAGCCCTCGAACAGCTCGAAGCGGAGGTCGAAGCGGGTGATCCCCTCGGCCACCGGCTCGGCCCCGACCTCCAGCCCGGGCAGGCGCAGGTCGGTGCCGGCGTTGTTCTGGAAGGCGAGCATCACCTGGATGAGCGGGTGCCAGGCGGGCGAGCGCGGCGGGTTGAGGGCCTGGACCAGGTGGTCGAACGGGACGTCCTGGTGGGCGAAGGCCGCCAGGTCCGTGCCGCGGACCCGTACCAGCAGCTCCCGGAAGGTCGGGTCGCCGTCCGTCCTGGTGCGCAGCACCAGGGTGTTGACGAAGAATCCGACCAGGTCGTCGAGGCCCTCGTCGCCGCGCCCGGCGGTGGGGATGCCGATGGCGATGTCGGTGCCGGCCCCGCGCCGGGTGAGCAGGGCCGCGAGGGCGGCCTGCACCACCATGAAGACCGAGGCGCCGCTCTCCCGGGCCAGTCGGTGCAGCGCCCGGTGGGTCTCCGGGGTGATCCGGAAGGGGGCCCGCCGGCCGCGGTGGGAGGGGGTCTCCGGACGCGGGGCGGCCACGTCCAGCCGCAGCCGGTCCGGCATGCCGGCCAACTCGCCGCGCCAGAAGGCGAGCTGACGGTTGACCAGGCTGTCCGGGTCCTCCGGGTCGCCCAGCAGCTCGTCCTGCCAGAGGGTGTAGTCGACGTACTGGACCGGGAGTTCGCTCCAGGAGGGCTCCAGGCCGAGGTGGCGGGCGCTGTACGCGGCGGCCAGGTCGGCCTGGAGCGGGAGCAGCGACCAGCCGTCGCACGCGATGTGGTGGACGGTCAGCAGCAGGACGTGCTCCTGCGGGGCCAGCCGGAACAGCTGGGCCCGCAGCGGCGTCTCGGCGGTCAGGTCGAAGGGGTAGCCGGCGGCGGCGCTCAGCGCCCCGGGCAGCTGCGCCTCGGTGACGGCGTCGACCGGAAGGTCGACCGGGGCCTCCTCCGGCTCCAGCACCACCTGTTGGGGCCGGCCGTCCCAGTCGGGGTAGGCGGTGCGCAGGCTCTCGTGCCGGGCGGCCAGGTCACCCAGGGCCGTCCGCAGGGCGGGCAGGTCCAGGGCGCCGCGCAGGCGGTGGGCCATCGGCATGTTGTAGTGCCCGGCCGCGCCGTGCAGGCGGTTGAGGAACCAGAGCCGGCGCTGGGTCTGCGAGAGCGGGACATCCTCCGGGCGCTCCAGCCGGCGCAGCGCGGGGCGCCGGCTGCCGGAGCCCTCCTCCAGGTGCGCGGCGAGCCGGGCCACGGTCGGCGCCTCGAAGACCGTCCGGACCGGGACCTCCAGGTCCAGGGCGGCCCGGATCCGGCCGGTCAGCCGGGTGGCCAGCAGGGAGTGGCCGCCCAGGTCGAAGAAGGAGTCGTCGATGGTGACGTGGTCGATGCCGAGCACCTGGGCGAAGACCGCGCAGAGGATCTCCTCCCGGTGGTTCCGCGGCGCCCGGCCCTCGCGCTCGCTCACGCCCGGCCCCCGCAGACCGCGGTGCGGACCCGCTCGGGCCAGGCGGCGGTGTCGAGGCCGTACTGGCAGAGGAAGGCGTAGACCAGCCGCTCCAGGCCGAAGCCGACGCAGCCGCTGCGGGTCGGGCCCTCGGTGCCGTGGTCGATGCCGAAGACCTTGCCGAACAGGTCGTCGTGGAAGTTGAAGGAGCCGACGGCGATGTCCCGCCCGGGGCCGACGTCCAGCCGGAGCTCGTACTTGAGCTCCAACAGCCGCTGGGACCAGATGCGTTCGGAGGTGTCGGTGCCGCAGAAGAACGGGTCGTTGCCCACCTCGCACCGGCCGCTCAGGCCGAGCTCCTCGACGAAGGCGAAGACCTTGCGCATGAAGCGTTCGCGGGAGTCCAGCACGTCCTCCCGGGCGCCCATGAAGACCATCTCGCGGATGGTGAAGTCCCAGAGCCGCTCCAGGCCGGTCGCGTAGGCGGCCTCGTAGCGGAAGGACTTGCCGCGCGAGGTGACCACGTGCAGCCGGTCGCCCTCCAGGGTGCGGCGGCTGTACTGGTGGAAGGTGTGGTAGCACATCGTCGGCGGCAGGCAGTAGTCCACGTTGCCGCAGGAGTCGAGCACCGAGGGGTCGATGCCGGTGACGGCCTGGTTCTGCTGGAAGCCGCGGTAGACGTCGAGGTCGTTGCGGAGCCGGGTGACGAACATCAGGTGCTGCGGGAAGGACTTGAAGTAGCCCGCCGTCTCCAGCGCCTTGGTGCTGATCAGGGTCGGGTACTGGTACTCCCGGACCTCGTGGTCCTCGGCCAGCAGCTCGCAGACCGCCCGGTCGAAGAAGGAGAACAGCGAGATCAGCGGCTCGCCGAGGGCGACCTGGCCCTCGCCGACCTCGGTCACCGCACCGGTGGCGGCGAGGAGTTCGAAGACGTCCTGGTGGAGGGGGCGGCCGTGCGGGGAGGTCCAGACGGCCTTCGGCGCGGTCACCCACTGCTTGCGGACGTCGTTGTCCACCATCGAGTTGACCTTCTCGGTCAGCGCCTCCCGCGCGAGCGGCCGCTCGGAGCGCAGCGTCACGCAGCGCACCTCGCCGCCGTCCGCGGTCACCTGGTAGCCGGTGATCTCGGGCGACACGAAGAAGAGCCGGCGCTCGATCTCGGCGGCCAGCGCCTCGGGGATCGGGCTGTGCAGGTCGATCCGGGTGAGGACCTCGTCGGTGTGGGTCATGGTGGGTCGTTTCCTCGCCGGTGGGATTGCGGTGGGACGGGCCGGGGGGGGGGGGGGGGGGGGGCCCCCCCCCCCCGGGGGGGGGGGGGGGGGGGGCGCGGGGGGGGGGGGGGGGGGGGGCGGGGGGGGGGGGGGGGGGGGGGGGCCCCCCCCCGCGCCCGGGGGCTGACTAGGCGGTGGCCGCCGCCGTGCGGGAGGTGACCAGGCGGACCAGGCCGTCGACGGTGCGGAAGTTGTCGAAGTCCATGTCGGCCGGGCCGAGGGTCAGGGCGAACTCCTTCTCCACGAAGAGCGCGAGCTGCATCGCGAACAGGGAGTTGACGTAGCCGAGGGCGAAGAAGTCGTCGCCGTCGGCCAGCGGCTGGCCGTTCAGCTGCGGGGCGAGGAACTCACGGACCCGGGCGCGTGCGTCGTCGTTCGTCATCTCAGGTGTCTCCTTGGGTGGTTGAGGGGGAGTCAGTAGCTGTAGAAGCCCTGGCCGGTCTTGCGGCCGAGCAGTCGGGCGTCGACCATCTTCTGGAGCAGCGGGGCCGGGCGGTACTTGCTGTCCTTGAAGCTCTCGTACATGACCGTGATCGAGTTCAGGATCGTGTCGAGGCCGATCAGGTCGCCGGTCTCCAGCGGGCCCATCTTGTGGCCGAAGCAGCCGCGGAACATCTTGTCGACGTCCTCGGCCGAGGCGATGCCCTCCTGGACGCAGAAGACGGCCTCGTTGATGGTCACCATCAGGACCCGGTTGGTGATGAAGCCGGGGGCGTCCTGGACGACGATGCCCTCCTTGCCCATCTCCGCCAGCAGACCGAGCGTGGTGCTCATGGTCTCCTCGCTGGTGAAGTGGCCGTTGACCACCTCGACGGCGGCCATCATCGGGACCGGGTTCATGAAGTGCAGCCCGAGGATCTCGCCCGGACGGCCGGTGACCGAGCCCACCCGGGTGATCGGCACGGCCGAGGTGTTCACGCCGAAGATCACGCCGGGGCGGCAGATGGTGTCGATCCGCTGGTAGACCTCGCGCTTGACGTCCCAGTTCTCGGTGACGTTCTCGACCACGAAGTCGACCTCGGCCAGCGCCTCCAGCTCGGTGGCGGTGGTGATGCGGGCCGCGATGGTGGCGGCGTCCTCCTTCAGCGGCCGGCCGAGCAGCATCGGCTGGACCAGCAGGTCACGGCGGATCTGGCCGACCGCGCTGTCGAGTTGGGCCTGCGAGATGTCCACGAGGACCACCTCGAACCCGGACTCCGCGAAGGACTGGGCGACGCCACGGCCGATCGTGCCTGCGCCGATCACGCCTACGGTTCGGATGCTCACGGGGGTTACCGCCTTTGTGCGTTGGAAGGGGGGTGGGAGGGGCGGCCGGTCAGCCCTGGGGGTCCCTGGTGTCCAGGTGGACGGCCAGGTCCGCGATGGTGGTGTACCGGAACAGGTCCACCATGGAGACCCGGAGGTTCATGGTCTTCTGGATGCTCTGGGCGATCCGCAGGGCGGCCAGCGAGTCCACCCCGAGGGCGAACGAGCTGTCCCGCACGTTGAGTTCGGTGAGGTCCAGCTCGCGGGCCCAGATCCGGGCCAGCGCGCGCTCGGTGTCGCCGTACTCGCCGCTCTCGTTGCCGAAGAGCTTCGGAGCGCCGTCGGCCGGAGCGTCCTGGGCCGCCGGGGCGGACCCGTCCGCGCCGCTCCGGGCGGCCGCCAGGGCCTGCCGGATCGGGGCGGCCAGCACCAGCGGTGCGCGGCCGAGCAGCTCGGTGAGACCCTGGGAGCCGCCCAGCTTCGGGTAGTTGATCTCGCCGACGATCACCGTGGTGCAGTCCGCGGCGAGGATCTCCTCGAAGCTGGCGAGACCGTCCTCGACCGACACCGAGCGGAAGAAGCCCTGGTCCCGCCGGACACCGTGGTCGAAGGCCATCCCGGTGTCCAGCCAGTCGCTCCAGTCGACCGTCACCGTACGCCGGCCGCGCGCGGAGCGCTGCTCGGCGAAGTGGTCCAGGTAGCTGTTGGCGGCAGTGTAGTCGCCCTGCCCGGCGGCTCCGAAGACCGCCACCGTGGAGCCGAAGGTGACCATGCACTCCGGCGGGTCGTCCTGGGTCACCAGGTCCAGCACGGTGGCGCCGAGCACCTTGGGGTTCAGCGTACGCCGGAAGGTGTCCGGCTCCTTGCGGAACAGGAAGCCGTCGCCGGCCACCCCGGCGGCGTGCACGACGCAGCCGATCGGACCGAGCTCGGCCCGGACGGCGGCGACCACGGCCCGCACGGCCTCCGGGTCGGTGACGTCGGCGGAGTAGCCGCGCACCTCGGCGCCGTCGGCGGCCAGGGCCCGCAGCGCCTCGATCTGCCCGCGCAGCCTGGCGTCGGTGACCTCGTCCCACCGCTCGCGCGGCGGGAGTTGGGTGCGGCCGACCAGGGCGAGGCGCACGCCCGGCACGGTCCGGCTCAGGTGGCGGGCGACCGCCAGCCCGAGCCCGCCCAGGCCGCCGGTGACGAGGTACACCCCGTCCTGACGGACCGGCAGGGCGCGCGGGCGCTCCCGCAGGTCGACCGGCGCCAGTTCCGCGACGTACCGGAGCCCGTCGCGCAGGGCGACGGTGGCCGGTGTCCGGGAGCCCAGCAGCTCGGCGCAGACCGCCTCGGCGCCGGTGTCGGCCGCGATGTCGAGGCAGAACACCTCGGTGGAGTCGTACTCCTGGCCGATCACCTTGGCCAGGCCGAAGAGCGTCGAGTGGACCGGCGCGGTCTCCCGCTCGGTGCCGGTCACCCTGGCCACCGAGGGCGCGACCACGCTCAACCGGCTTGGGGCCAGGCCTCGTTCGGAGAGACCGCGGGCCAGGTGGAACAGGCTGTGGACGCCGTGGTCGAGCCGGGTCTCCAGCAGCGCCAGGTCCTGCTGGACGGCGCCGTCGGCGGGGGCCGCGACGTGTACGACCTCCTCCGGGAAGTCCGCGCCGAGGGCGTCCAGCAGCCGGCCGAAGCCCTCCGGGGTGGGCGGCAGCTCGTACCGGCCCGCGGCGTCCTGCCGCCAGTCGGCGGCCAGCAGCGCCTCGGTGACGGTGATGCCGCGAGCGCGCAGAGCCTCGCTCAACTCACCACCGACACCGCCCTGTTCGCCGATGACCAGGACCCGGGCAGGCGTCGTCGAGGGCGCCGAGTCCGCGGCTGCGTCCGCCGGAGCCGGCACCCAGCGGAGGCCGTGGTGACGGGAGTGCGGGCGCAGCCGGGCGACGGTGCGCGCGGCGTCGGTGACCCGCTTGACGGTGAAACCGCGGATCTCGGCGGCGGTGGCCCCCGACTCGTCGAAGATCACCACGTCGACCTTGCGGAACTCCGCGTTGGCCTCGTAGCCCGGGTGCGGCCGGGTGAAGCTCAGCCCCCGGGCCGGCAGCGGGCCGTGCAGCAGCAGCGAGTCGTAGCCTACCGGAAGGAAGAAGTCCCGGTCGCCCAAGGCGAGTTGGCGATCCTCGGCGGTCTCCAGGACGGCGAAGCCGCTGAATCCGGTGGCCTGGTCCAGCAGGGCCGGGTGGAGGGGGTGGTCCTCGCACTCGGACAGGTACCGCGCGGGCAGGTCCAGGACGCCGAGGGCGGCCCGGACACCGACGTGCACGGTCGGCAGGCTGAGCCGCCAGCGGTCGCCGAAGTCCATCACCTTGTGCTCGCTCTGCCGCAGGGCGATGTCCACGCTCTCCAGGGAGCAGAGCGCGCGCAGGGCTTCCACGTCCTGCTGCGGAGCGGGCGCGGTGTGCGGCCGCACGCCGACCGTCCCCTGGACGTGCACCGTCCAGCGGTCGCCGACCGGGTCGTGGCTGGCGACGGTGAACTCGGCCTCGGTGTCGTCGAGTTCACGGACGGTGGTGTGCGCGGTGCGCGGCACGCCCTCCTGCACCAGCAGCGGGACCAGGAAGGTGACGTCCCGGAGTTCGGTGACCGGCCGGCCGAAGTGCGTGGTGGCGGCGGCGCGGGCCATCTCCAGGTAGGTGGTCCCGGGGACGATGGCCTCGCCGAGCAGCTTGTGCTCGGCGAGCACCCAGTGCCGCTCCAGCGAGAACTCGGTGAGGAAGACCGACTGGCCCATGGTGCGGAGCAGCACCTGGTCCAGCAGCGGATTCGGGCCGGGTGAGTCCTGGACCACGGCTTGCGGGGCCTGGGGCTCCAGCCAGTAGCGCTTGTGTTGGAAGGGGTAGGTGGGGAGGGGGATGCGGCGGCGTTGCTGGTCGGCGTGGTAGGTGGTCCAGTTGGGGGTGGTGCCGGTGAGCCAGAGGGCGGCGAGGGTGCGCTGGATGGTTTCGGTGGGGGTGCGGCGGTCGCGCTTGTGGGGGAGTGAGGCGAGGGTGGTGGCCTGGGTGTCGGTGCCGGCGAGGATGCGGCGGGCGAGGCTGCTGAGGGTCTGGCCCGGGCCGATCTCCAGCAGGACGGCGCCCGGCTCTGCGGCCACCGTGCCGACGCTGGTGGCGTATTCGACGGTGGTGAGGATGTGGTCGGCCCAGTAGTGGGGGTCGGTGGCCTGCTGGTCGGTGATCCAGGTGCCGGTGAGGTTGGAGACGAAGGGGATGGCCGGTGCTTGGCGGGGGACGTCGGCGACGGCCGCGCGGAACTCCTCGGTCATGGGGGTCATGAGGGTGGAGTGGAAGGCGTGGGAGGTGGCGACGGGCTGGGTGGCCCAGCCGCGTTCCTCGGCGAGGGTGGTGAATGTCTGGATGGCGTGGTGGGGGCCGGAGACGACGCAGTCGCGGGGGCCGTTGTGGGCGGCGAGCGAGAGGTCGGGTGTGAGGGCCGCTTCGATGCTGGTGCGGTCGGCCATGATGTTGAGCATGGCGCCGGGGGCCTGGGCCTGCATCAGGCGGCCGCGGAGGGCGACGAGGCGCAGGGTGTCGGGGAGGGTGAAGACGCCGGCGACGCAGGCGGCGGTCCATTCGCCGAGGCTGTGGCCGAGCATCGCGGTGGGGGTGATGTCCCAGGAGGCCCAGAGCCGGGTGAGGGCGTACTCGATGACGAAGAGGGCGGGTTGGGCCCACCGGGTCTGGTTGAGGCGTTCGTCCTTGCCGAAGGCGATCTCGCGGATGTCCTCGCCGTCGAGTTCGCCCTTGAGGAGTTCGGCGCACTCGTCGACGCTCGCGCGGAACACGTCCTCGCGCTCGTAGAGGTCACGGGCCATGCCGCTGTGCTGCGAACCCTGACCACTGAAGAGAAACACCAGGGGCCCGGCGCCACCCGTGACCTGACCGGTCGTCACATTGCCCGGGTCACGCGCCTCCAGCGCGGCCGCCGCGCTCTCGACGTCCCCCGCCGTGACGGTGCGCCGGTGAGCGAACTCGCGGCGGCCGGTGGCGAGGGTGTGGGCGGCGTCGGCCAGGTTGGGCCGCTCGCGGCGCAGGTGGGCGGCGAGGCGGTCGGTGGCCTGCTCCAGCGCCTGCGCGGTGCGGGCCGAGAGCACCAGCGTCTCGGTCGGACGCGAGCCGGCCGGGGAGGGCTCGACCTCGGGCGCCTCCTCGACGACCAGGTGGGCGTTGGTGCCGCCGAAGCCGAAGGCGCTGATGCCGGCGCGCCGCACGCGCCCCTCGGTACGCGGCCACGGCGCCGCCTCGGCCTGGACCCGGAACGGGCCGCCGGCGAAGTCGATGTCCGGGTTGCCCCGGACGTGGTTCAGGGAGGCGGGCAGCAGTTCGTTCCGCAGGGCCAGGGTGGTCTTCAGCAGACCGGCGATCCCAGCCGCGGCGTCCAGGTGGCCGACGTTCCCCTTGATCGAGCCGATCGAGCAGGACCCGCCGTCGCTGAAGGCCCGGGAGAGGGCCTGCACCTCGATCGAGTCACCGATCACCGTGCCGCTGCCGTGCGCCTCGACGTAGTCGATGTCCTCGGGCTCGAGCTCCGCGACGGACATCGCCTCGGCGATCACCGCGGCCTGGCCGCTGACGGTCGGCGCGGTGAAACTCGCCTTGACCCCACCGTCGTTGTTGACGGCCGAACCCCTGATCACGGCGTGGACGGTGTCGCCGTCGGCGAGCGCGTCCTCCAGCCGCTTGAGGGTCACCACGCCGACGCCGTTGCCGAAGACCGTGCCCCGGGCGTCCGCGTCGAACGGGCGGATGTGCCCGTCCGGGGAGAGGAAGGCACCCTCCTGGTAGAGGTAGCCGGTGTTCTCCGGCACCTTGTAGGAGACCGCGCCCGAGAGGGCCATGTCGCACTCGTAGTTCAGCAGGCTCTGGCAGGCGGTGTGCAGTGCGACCAGCGAACTGGAGCAGGCGGTCTGGACCGGGAAGCTCGGCCCCCGCAGGTCCAGCTTGTACGACACCCGGCTGGTCAGGAAGGCGAGTTCGAAGCCCAGGCCGACGTTCTCGCCCTTGATCGCCTCGCCCTGCTCCAGGTTGCTCAGGATGTTCCCGAGGTAGGCCGTGGTGCTGGCGCCGCCGAAGACGCCGACGGTGCCGTCGTAGCGGGCGGCGTCGTAGCCGGCGTCCTCCAGGGCGGCCCAGGCCGTCTCCAGGAAGAGCCGGTGCTGCGGGTCCATGATCTTGGCCTCGCGGGCGGTGTACCCGAAGAACTCCGCGTCGAAGAGACCGATGCCCTCGAACTTCGGGGCGGCCTTGACGTAGTGGGACCGGCCGAAGAGCTCGGGGTCGACCCCGGCGGCCGCCAGCTCCTCGTCGCCGAGCGGGACGATCGACTCGACGCCGTCGCGCAGGTTGGACCAGAACTCGGTCAGGTCCCCGGCGCCGGGGAAGCGCCCCGCCATCCCGACGATGGCGATGCCGTCCCGGGCCGGGAGGTCGGTGAAGTCATCAGTGGTCATCATTCGCCCTTTGCCGTGCGACGCCGCTGCTGCTGGTGCTGACGCCGCCGCTGCATCTTCTCTCTGCGGTCCTCAAGTGCCTTGAGGTCGTTGCCTGTTGTCTGCTGGACGGGCTTCTCGGTCAGGCCCGCCAGATGGGCGGCCGTCAGGCCCTCGTACAGGTCGCCGAGGGTCAGCCGGGTACCCAGCCGGGAGTTGACGGTGCCGACCAGCTGGATCGCGATCAGGGAGTTGCCGCCCAGGTCGAAGAAGCTGTCCTGGATGCCCACCCGCTCGATGCCGAGCAGGTCCTGCCACACCTCGCAGATCGTGCGCTCGGTCTCGGTGCGCGGCGCCACGAACTCGGTGAGGATGTCCGGCCGTTGGTGGGTGGCGGCGGCCGTGCGGGCCTCCGCGGCGGGCTCCCGGTCCAGCGAGAAGGCGTTCGCGAACAGGGCCGAGAGCTCGGCGGGCGACACGATGACCTGCGACCCCGGGACACCGGCCAGGACGGTGTCCAGGGCCCACAGCCCCTCGGCGGCCGACATGGCGCGGTGCGCCGAGTCCGCCTCCTCGAAGCCGGAGGGTGTGGTGGTGCCGGCCGCCATGCCGATCTCCCGCCACGGGCCCCAGTCGATCGTGACCACCCGCCGGGTGCGGCCCCGGTCCTGGGCGAAGGCGTCGAGGAAGGAGTTGGCGGCGCAGTAGTCCACCTGCCCGACGCTGCCGATGTTGGCACCGTTCGAGCCGAACAGGACCAGGAAGTCCAACTCCTGCCCCGCCAGCACCTCTTCGAGCACCAGGGTGCCGGTCACCTTCGGGCGCAGCACCTCGGCCGCCGCCCGGAGGTCCTTGAGCTGGATCAGGCCGCCGCCCGCCACCCCGGCGGTGTGGAAGGCGCCGTGGACGGTGCCCCAGCGCTCGGTGATCCGCCGGACCGCCTCGCCCATCGCCGCCCGGTCGCCGACGTCGGCCTGCAGCACCAGGAGCTCCGCACCCGCGTCCCGCAGTCGGACCAACTCCCGTACGGTGCGGACGAGTCGGCTGGTGCCCGGGTTGCGGGCCAGCCAGGAGTCCCACTCGGCGGCCTCGGGCAGCTCGGTGCGCGAGGTGAGGGCGATCCGTGCCCCCGCCGCCGCGAGGTGCCCGGCCAGGGCCAGGCCGAGGCCGCCGGTGCCGCCGGTGACCAGGTAGACCCCGCCCTCGCGCACCACCGGCGCGCGGTCCTGGCGGGGCAGCGGCTGCGGCAGGTAGTGCTGGGACCAGCGGTGGCCGCCGCGGTGCGCCACGGTCTCGGTTCCGGGCTCCGGCTCGGCCGCCAACTCTGCCATCAGGAGAGTGAGTTCGCCGACGGTGGGGGCCGTCGTGCAGTCCAGGTCCACGCTGCGGCAGGTGGTGCCCGGCAGCTCGCGGGGCAGCACCCGGCACGGGCCGAGCAGGGTGGCCTTGAGCGGCGAGAGCCGCTCGGTGCCGGTGACGTCGTGCAGCCCGTTGCTGAGCACCCAGAGCCGCCGCGGCTCCTCGTCCGGGTGCCGGACCAGGGCCTGGGCGAGCAGGATCAGGCTCTCGAACCCGTGCCGGAGGGAGCCCTCCTCGCCCGGCGCGGTCACGCTCCATCCGTGCACGATCCGGGTCGGCAGGCCGGCCGGGCCGTCCCGCAGCGCGCCGATCAGCCGGTCGTAGTCGGCGCCCTCGGTCGGGTCGACGGCATAGCGGCCGTCGCCCCGGTCGGCCCAGGAGCCCTCCGCCGTCACCACGCTGACGGTGGCTCCGGCGGCGCGCAGCCGCTCGGTCACCGCCTCGCCCACGCCCAGGCCGTCGGCGAGCACGAGCCAGTGCCGGGTCGCGTCCGGCTGCTCCCCGGCGGGGAGGGCCGCCCGCTGCCAGGACGGGGCGTAGAACCACTCCCGGAGGTCTTCCCGGCGGGCGGTCGTGGCGACGGCGGCCTGCGGCGCGCTCTGCCGGTTCAGCCAGTAGCGCTTGTGTTGGAAGGGGTAGGTGGGGAGGGGGATGCGGCGGCGTTGCTGGTCGGCGTGGTAGGTGGTCCAGTTGGGGGTGGTGCCGGTGAGCCAGAGTGCGGCGAGGGTGCGCTGGATCGCCTCCGACGGCGTGCGGCGGTCGCGCTTGTGGGGGAGCGAGGCGAGGGTGGTGGCCTGGGTGTCGGTGCCGGCGAGGATGCGGCGGGCGAGGCTGCTCAGGGTCTGGCCCGGGCCGATCTCCAGCAGGACGGCGCCCGGCTCTGCGGCCACCGTGCCGACGCTGGTGGCGTATTCGACGGTGGCGAGGATGTGGTCGGCCCAGTAGTGGGGGTCGGTGGCCTGCTGGTCGGTGATCCAGGTGCCGGTGAGGTTGGAGACGAAGGGGACGGCCGGTGCTTGGCGGGGGACGTCGGCGACGGCCGCGCGGAACTCCTCGGTCATGGGCGCCATGAGGGTGGAGTGGAAGGCGTGGGAGGTGGCGACGGGCTGGGTGGCCCAGCCGCGTTCCTCGGCCAGGACGCTGAAGGCTCGGATGGCGTGGTGGGGGCCGGAGACGACGCAGTCGCGGGGGCCGTTGTGGGCGGCCAGCGAGAGGTCGGGTGTGAGGGCCGCTTCGATGCTGGTGCGGTCGGCCATGATGTTGAGCATGGCGCCGGGGGCCTGGGCCTGCATCAGGCGGCCGCGGAGGGCGACGAGGCGCAGGGTGTCGGGGAGGGTGAAGACGCCGGCGACGCAGGCGGCGGTCCATTCGCCGAGGCTGTGGCCGAGCATCGCGGTGGGGGTGATGTCCCAGGAGGCCCAGAGCCGGGTGAGGGCGTACTCGATGACGAAGAGGGCGGGTTGGGCCCACCGGGTCTGGTTGAGGCGTTCGTCCTTGCCGAAGGCGATCTCGCGGATGTCCTCGCCGTCGAGTTCGCCCTTGAGGAGTTCGGCGCACTCGTCGACGCTCGCGCGGAACACGTCCTCGCGCTCGTAGAGGTCACGGGCCATGCCGCCGTGCTGCGAACCCTGACCACTGAACAGGAAGACCATCGGCGCCGCCTCCCGGGTCGCGTGACCGGTCGTCACATGAGCCGGGTCGCGGGTCTCCAGGGCGGCGGCGACGGCCTCGGTGCCGAGACCGGTGACGGTGCGTCGGTACGGGAACTCGCGGCGGCCGGTGGCGAGGGTGTGGGCGGCGTCGGCCAGGTTGGGCCGCTCGCGGCGCAGGTGGGCGGCGAGGCGGTCGGTGGCCTGCTCCAGCGCCTGCGCGGTGCGGGCCGAGAGCACCAGCGTCTCGGTCGGCCGGGTCCCCGGGGCGGACGGCGCGGTGGCCGGTGCCTCCTCCAGGATCAGGTGGGCGTTGGCGCCGCCGAAGCCGAAGGCGCTGATGCCGGCGCGCCGCACGCGCCCCTCGCCGCGCGGCCACGGCGCCGCCTCGGCCTGGACCCGGAACGGGCCGCCGGCGAAGTCGATGTCCGGGTTGCCCCGGGTGTAGTTGAGCGAGGCGGGGAGCAGCTCGTTCTCGAGCGCCAGGGTGGTCTTCAGCAAGCCGGCGATCCCGGCCGCCGCGTCCAGGTGGCCGACGTTGGCCTTGATCGAGCCGAGCGCCCAGGAGCCCTGGGTGCCGAATGCCCGGGTGAGGGCCTGCACCTCGATCGGGTCGCCCAGCGAGGTCCCGGTGCCGTGCGCCTCGACGTAGTCGATGTCGGCGGGGGTCAGGCCCGCGCTGTCGAGGGCGGCCGAGATGACCGCGGCCTGGCCGCTGACGCTCGGTGCGGTGAAACCGACCTTCACCGCACCGTCGTTGTTGACGGCCGAACCCCTGATCACGGCGTGGACGGTGTCGCCGTCGGCCAGCGCGTCCGCCAGCCGCCGGAGCACGACCAGACCGACGCCGGAGCCGAAGACCGTGCCCCGGGCGTCCGCGTCGAACGGGCGGACGTGCCCGTCCGGGGAGACGAAGGAGCCGTCCTGGTGCAGGTAGCCGGTGCCCGGGTTCGGGTCGACGTGGACGCCGCCCGCCAGGGCGAGGTCGCACTCCCCGGCGAGCAGGCTCCGGCAGGCCGTGTGCGCGGCGACCAGGGCGGTCGAGCAGGCGGCGCGCAGCGAGATCGCCGGGCCCTTGAGGTCGAGCTTGTACGACACCCGGGAGGCCAGGAAGCCGAGTTCGTTGGCGACCAGGATCTGGGTCTGCCCCAGGGTGTCCACGATCTGCTGCTGCGAGTAGACGTGCTGGACGTAGCGGTTGGCACCCGCGCCGCCGAAGACGCCGACGGTGCCGTCGTAGCGGGCGGCGTCGTAGCCGGCGTCCTCCAGGGCGGCCCAGGACGTCTCCAGGAAGAGCCGGTGCTGAGGGTCCATCACCTCCGCCTCGCGGGCGGTGTACCCGAAGAACTCCGCGTCGAAGAGCTCGCTCCCGCGGAAGGCGGGCGCGGCCTTGACGTAGTCCGGCCGGCCGAAGAGCTCGGGGGCCACCCCGGCGGCCGCCAGCTCCTCGTCGCCGAGCGGGAGGATCGACTCGACGCCGTCGCGCAGGTTCGCCCAGAACTCGGTCAGGTCCCCGGCACCGGGGAAGCGCCCCGCCATCCCGACGATGGCGATGCGGTTGTCGCCGGCCATCATCGCGCCGCCCTCAGGTCGTCGACGAGGGCGCCGAGGGTGCGCACGGTCGGCCCCTCGTACACGATGGTCAGCGGGACGGCCACCGCCAGCTCCTGACGCAGACGGTGCACGACCTGGAGGCCGAGGAGCGAACTGCCGCCCAGCTCGAAGAAGTTGTCCTGGACGCCGACGCTCTCCACACCGAGCAGCTCCTGCCAGATCTCCGCCACCCGGTGCTCGGTCTCGCCGTTGGGGGCGACGTAGGGGTTGCGCAGGGTGGGGCGCTCGTGGCGGGCGGCCGGGGCCGGGGTGTCGGCCACCGGGTCGGTCCAGAGCTCCTGGCGCAGGGTCAGGTCACCGGTGGAGGTGACGATCTGCGGCTGCGGCACCGCGTCGAGCAGGGCGTCGAACACCTGTCGGCCCTCGGCCGGGGTGAGCGCCAACTCGCGGACCGCGACGCCGAGTTCCGAGTCGGCCCGGTCCGCGTTCGAGAAGTACCAGGCCTCCCAGTCCACGCTGGTCCAGGGCAGCGCAGGGCTGTGGTTGCGCTGGGCGAAGACGTCCAGCGCGGCGTTGGCGGCGGCGTAGGCGCCGAAGCCGAGCCCGCCGAGCAGGGCGGCGATCGAGGAGCTGATGATCGCGAAGTCCAACTCCTGGTCGGCCAGCACCTCCTGGAGCACCTGGGTGCCGTAGAGCTTGGGCCCGAAGTGCCAGGACGCCTCCTCGGCGCCCAGCACCGCGACCTCGCGGTGGGCCGCCGTGCCGGTGGTGCCGGCGCAGTGCAGCAGGCCGGCCACCGGGCCGAGCTCCCGCAGCACGCGCTCCTTGAGCGCGGTCATCGCCGCGAGGTCGGAGACGTCGGTGGCGGTCACCAGGACGGTGGAGCCGAGCGCCTCGATCTCCCGGACGGCACGGATCGCCGAGCGGACGGCCTCCGGGTGGTGCGGCTCGTCCCAGCTCTCCCGGGGCGGCAGGCCGGTGCGGCCGAGCAGTACCAGCCGCACCGCGGCCCGGTCAGCGAGGGCACGGGCCATCAGCAGGCCGATCTTCCCCAGGCCACCGGTGATCAGGTACACCCCGTCCGGGCGGACGGCGGCGTCGGCCCGCACGGCCGGTGCGCCGCTCACGTAGGCCGGCGCCCAGCGGTGCCGGCCGCGCAGCGCGAGGGTGCGCTCGCCGGGTGCGGCGGCGAGGTCGGCCAGCAACTGGTCGACCACCCCGGCCGCCGCCTCCGGGCCGTCCAGGCGCAGGTCGAACCGGACGCAGCTGAGCGAGGGGTACTCCTGCGGCAGCACCTTGCACAGGCCCTGCACGGTCGCCTTGGGCGGGCTGAGCGGCTCGTCGCCGAGCACCGAGCAGACCTCGGTGGAGAGCACGTCCCAGCGCTGCTGACGCGTCATCAGCTCGGCCTCGGTGGCCTGGACCCAGTGGACCAGGCTGTCGAAGGAGCGGTGCAGCAGGGCCCGCACGTCCTCGGGCGCGGTGGAGCGGCCGGCGTCCTCGCCGACGCTCCAGCAGTGCACCGTCCGGCCGGGCAGCGGGCCCTCGGCGCGCAGCGCCTCGGCGAGCCGGACGAAGTGCTCGGGCCGGGCCGGGTCGAGCACGTAGGCGCGCTCGCCCGGGCGGCTCCAGTCGGTGCCGCGCCGGACGGTGTGCACGGTGGCGCCGAGGCCTTCGAGGCGCTCGGCCAGTGCGCGGCCGACACCGGACTCGTCCGCGAAGACCAGCCAGCTCTCGGCGGCGAGGACCGCCGGGTCGGGCAGCGGGGCGGCGGCCAGCCGCTGCCAGGACGGCGTGTAGAACCACTCGGGCAGGGTGCCGCGCCGCTGCTGGGCCGAACCGCCGGCCGGCTGCGCGGCGCCGGGCTCCAGCCAGTAGCGCCGCCGCTCGAACGGGTAGGTCGGGAGCGGCACCCGCCGGGCGTCCCGCACGGGCGGGAAGGGGCGCTCCAGCCCGGCCAGCCAGAGCCGGCCGGCCGCCCGCAGCAGCGAGGTGCGGTCGCTCTGCCCGAGGAAGGTGCCGGGCAGCGAGGAGACCACCACCCGGTCGGTGCCGGCCGCGGCGGGGTGCTGGAGGGCGCCGGGGGTCAGCGTCGGCGCGGGGCCGACCTCGACCAGCACGACGTCCGGGACGGACCACAGGGTGGCCAGGCCGTCCGCGAAGCGCACGGCCTCCCGGACGTGCCGGGCCCAGTACTCGGGGCTGGTGGCCTCCGCGTCGGTGATCCAGGTGCCGCTGAGGTTGGAGACGAAGGGCACCTTCGGGGCGTTTAGCCGTACCGAGCGGACCAGTTCGGCGTAGGGCGCGACGACCGGGTCCATCATCGGGGAGTGGAAGGCGAAGCGGGTGGTCAGCTGCCGGGCGGCGATGCCGGCCTCCAGCAGTTCGCGGGTCACCCGGTCGATGCCCTCGACGGTGCCGGAGAGCACGCAGGTCTGCGGCCCGTTGACCGCGGCGAGGCAGACCTCGGCGTCCGTGTACTTGGCCGCGGCCTCCTCGGAGAGCGGCACGGCCAGCATCGCGCCCTCGCCCTGAGCCTCGATCAGCCGGGCGCGCTCGGCGACCAGGCGCAGCGCGTCGGGCAGCGAGAAGACCCCGGCCACGCAGGCCGCGACGTACTCGCCGAGGCTGTGACCGATCATCACCTGGGGCTCGACGCCCCAGGAGGCCCAGAGCCGGACCAGCGCGTACTCCAGGGCGAAGACCGCGGGGTAGCCCAGACGGGGCTGGTCCAGCGGGTGCTCGCTGCGCTCCGGCTGGAGGAGCAGCTTGCGGAAGTCGAAGGCCTGGCCGGGAGCGGCGGCCTCGGCCGCCGGCGCCTCGGCGCTGAGCAGCAGCTCGCGGATGTCGGTGCCGAGCAGCGGCTCCAGCAGCTCGGCGCACTCGTCCAGGGCATCCCTGAACTCGGGCTCCTGGGCGTGGAGTTGGCGCGCCATGCCGGGGAACTGGGTGCCGAAGCCGGTGAACACGAAGGCCACCGGGCGGTGCGCGGCCGCGGAGGCGTTGGCGCTGAGCAGCCGGCCGTCGTCGCGGGCGTCCAGCGCCGACAGCGCCTCCTCGGTGCTCCCGGCGATCAGCATCCGCCGGAACGGGAACGCCCGGCGGCCCTGCTGGAGGGTGAACGCGACGTCCGCCAGCGGGATTTCGGGGTGGGCGCGGAGGTGGTCGTGCAGCCGGTCGGTGGCCGTCTCCAGCGCCTCGGGGCTCTTGGCGGAGAGCACCAGCAGCTGCTCGGTGCCCTCGGCGCCGTCGGCGGGCCGGGGCGCGCGCGGCAGCTCGGGGGCCTGCTCCAGGATGACGTGGGCGTTGGTGCCGCCGAGACCGAAGGAGCTCACCCCGGCGCGCCGGGGGCCCTCGCGCTCCGGCCAGGGCAGCAGCTCGGTGTTGAGGTGGAACGGGCTGCCGTCCAGCTGGATCCGGGGGTTGGGCTTCTCGAAGTGCAGCGTGGGCGGCAGCTGGCCGTGCTCCACGGCCAGCACGGCCTTGATCAGCCCGGCGACACCGGCCGCCGAGTCGAGGTGGCCGATGTTGGTCTTGGCCGAGCCGAGGGCACAACTCCCCGGCGCCACACCGGAGTAGGCCGAGGCCAGGGCGGAGAACTCGATCGGGTCGCCGAGGATGGTGGCCGTCCCGTGCAGCTCCACGTAGCCGATGCTGTCGGCCGGCACGTCGGCGTTGGCCAGCGCGGTGGAGATGGCGGCGGCCTGGGTGGCGGCGCTGGGTGCGCTGAATCCGGCCCGGCGCGAGCCGTCGTTGTTCAGCGCGGAGCCCTTGATCACCGCGTGGATGTGGTCGCCGGCGGTGACCGCGTCCTTGAGGCGCTTGAGCACCACCATGCCCACGCCGTCGCCGCCCACCGTGCCCTGCGCGGCGGCGTCGAAGGTGCGGCAGAGGCCGTCGGGGGAGAAGATGCCGTCCGGGCGGTAGACGTAGCCCTTGCCCCGGGTGCCGTCGACGGCGACGCCGCCGGCCAGTGCGGTGTCGCACTGGTAGGCCAGCAGGGCCTGGCAGGCCTCGACCACGGCGACCAGCGAAGTGGAGCAGGCGGACTGGATGTTGAGGGCGGGGCCCTCCAGACCGAGCTTGTAGGAGACCCGGCTGGCGAGGAAGTCCGGGCGGTTGCCGATGACCGTCTGCTTGTCGCCGAGCAGCTGCGCGGCGCCGGGCTGGGTGGCGATGTTGAAGAGCAGGTAGGTGTTGTTGCCCGCGCCCGCGTAGACGCCGACCAGGCCGTCGTCGCCCTCGGCGTCGTGGCCGGAGCTCTCCAGCGCGGCCCAGGCGCACTCCAGCAGCACCCGGTGCTGAGGGTCCATCAGCTCGGCCTCGCGCGGGGAGTAGCCGAAGAAGGCGGCGTCGAACTTCTCGCCGTCCTCCAGCACGTAGCCCGCGCCGACGAAGTCGGGGTCGGCGAGGGTGGCGGCGTCCACGCCCCGGGCGGCGAGCTCCTCCTCGGTGAAGCGGGTGACGGAGCAGACCCCCGCCTTGAGGTTGCCCCAGTACTCCTCGACCGACCGGGCACCGGGGAAGCGGCCGGCCATGCCGACGACGGCGATGTCCAGCCCGTCCTCGTACTCGTACTCACTCATGGTGACCTCGCTTCGCTTCCAGCTGCTGACGGCGGCGCTTCAGCAGGGCGTTCTGCTGAACTCCCCTGCCGCGCGCGGGGGCGGCCGGGGCCGGCCCCTGGCCCCGGCCCTGCTCGGAGAGCAGCTCGGCCTGGGCCCGGACGGTGGTGTGTTGGAACAGGTCGAGCAGCTCGATCTCGCGGCCGGTGGCCGCCCGGAGCCGGTGGTGCAGCTCGACCATCAGCAGGGAGTGCCCGCCGAGGTCGAAGAAGTTCTGGTCGGTGCCGACCGCCTCGGCGCGGAAGACCTCCTGCCAGACCCGCGCCACCAGCCGCTCCAGCTCGCCGCGCGGCGGCAGCGGCGCGGAGACGGCGGCGGGCGCGGCGGGCTCGGGCAGCCGGCCGCGGTCGACCTTGCCGTGGCCGGAGAGCGGCAGCCGCTCCAGCACCACGACCGCCTGCGGGACCATGTGCGGGGAGAGCCGCTCCCGCAGGTGCCGGTCCAGACCGGCGGTGTCGAATGCGGAGGGGTCGAACGCGGTGGGGTCGAACTCCGGTTTGCCGGAGGGGAGTTCGTGTGGCTCGACGTACGCCACCACCCGGCGGTCGCCGGGGGTGTCCTCGCGGACGACGGCGATGGCGTGGCGCACCCCGGGGTGGCTCTTCAGCGCGGCCTCGATCTCGCCCAGGGTGACCCGGAAGCCGCGGACCTTGATCTGGTCGTCGCGCCGCCCGAGGAAGGCGATCGTCCCGTCGGCCAGCCGGCGGACGATGTCGCCGGTCCGGTAGAGCCGGGCGCCCGGCCCGCCACCGAGGGTGTCGGGCACGAAGGCGGCGGCCGTGAGGTCGTCCCGGCGGTGGTAGCCGCGGGCCAGGTTGTCGCCGCCGATCAGCAGCTCGCCGGCCACGCCGACGGGCGTGGGGCGGCCGGCCGGGTCCACCACGTGGGCCCGGGTGCCCGGCAGCGGGACGCCGATCGGCGCGGTCTCCCACCCGGCCTCCGGGTGGTCGGCCACGGCGAGGGTGAGCACGCCGACGGTGGTCTCGGTCGGGCCGTAGTGGTTGAAGACCCGGCAGTGCGGCACCAGGCGCTGGAGCGCGCGCAGCCAGCGCCAGTCGGAGGCCTCGCCGCCGATCACCAGCAGGCGGCGCGGCAGCAGCTCGGCGAAGCGCGGCGAGGACTGCAGGGCCCGCAGGTGGGAGGGGGCGATCTTCAGGACGTCGACGCCCCAGGTCTGCGCCCAGTCGGCCAACTTCCCGGCTTCCAGGGCGGTTTCACGGGACATCAGGTGGACCTGGCCGCCGGTGAGGAGCGGTGGGGCGAAGGCGGTGACGCTGGAGTCCACGGTCAGCGGCTGCACCATCGCGAAGGAGAGCGGCCCGTCGACGCCGAGCCGGCGGAGCACGGCGCGGGTGTAGGCGACCAGCTGGCGGTGCTCGATGACCACGCCCTTGGGCGTGCCGGTGGAGCCGGAGGTGTAGAGCAGGTAGGCGGCGTCGTCGGCGACCGGGAGCCGCCCGGGGAGCCGGTCCTCGGCCGGACGGCCCGTCAGCACCTCGAAGCCGGCGTCGAGTTCGACCACCCGGTGCCCGGTGCCGCCCAGCGGGGCGGTGGCCACCACGACCCGGACGGCGGCGTCCGCCAGGATGGCGTCCCGCCGGGCGGGCGGGTCGTTCGGGTCCACCGGGACGTAGGCGCCGCCGGCCTTGAGGATGCCGAGTACGGCCACCAGCAGGCGGACGTCGCGGTCGGCGCACAGTCCCACCGTCACCTCGGGGCCGACCCCGAGCTCGGTCAGGAGGTGGGCCAACTGGTTGGCGCGCTCGTTGAGTTCGCGGTAGCTGAGGGCGGCGCCCTCGGACCGGACCGCGACCGCGTCGGGGGTGCGGGCGGCCTGCTCCTCGAAGAGCTGGTGGAAACCCAGCTCGGTGGGCTCGCCGGGGACGCCGTTCAGCGCGGCGACGGTGGCCTCCTCCTCGGCGGTGAGCAGCGGGAGGCTGTCCACCGGCGCGTCCGGGGCGGCGGCCGCCCCGTCGAGGAGGCGGAGCAGGTGCTCCACCGCGCGGCGGGCGGTGGCGGGGTCGAGGACGTCGGCGGCGAAGACCAGACGGCCGGTCAGCCCGCCGTCCGCTTCGCGGAGCCGCAGGTCCAGGTCGTACGCGGTGGTCTCGGGCCCGGCCTCCGGGTCGCTCTCCGGGGAGGTGCTCGGCGCGGGCAGGTAGTGGAAGCCCGGCGCGAGCTGCCCGGCGGTGGTGACGGTGGCCTGCTCGGCGCGCGACAGCGCGGTGGCCGCCACCCGGACCAGGTCGCGGAAGCTGCCGTCGGCCTCGGCGCGGACCGCCGTGGTCACCCCGGTGCCGTTGGTCACCGCGACGGTCAGCCCGGACTGGCCGCCGTACCGGTGCAGCAGGGTCAGGTAGAGGGCGAGCGCGGCGGCCGGGAGACCGGCTCCGCACTCCTCACCGAGCTTGCGCAGCACGGCCGTTGAAGCGGCCGGGAGGGCGAGGGGGACCGAGCCGGCGCGGAGGTCGCGGTGGGCGGGGTGCGGCCGGTCCAGCGGCAGTTCGGCGGCGGCCGGCTCGGCGGGGGCCGGCACAACGGCGGTCGGCTCGGCGTCGGCCGGCTCGGGCGTGGCGGCGGGCTGCGGGAGTGTCATGAGGCTGCCTCGGGGAGCTCGGGGCGAGGACGCGCGTCGGCCGACGCGGAGGGCGTGGTGGGCGACGGGTGCCCGGCCCGGTGGACCTCGCCCGGGCGGGCCGGGCCGGAAGCCCGGGCCCAGGGCGCTTGGGTGTTCACTGTGTCGATCCCCCGTGCTGCTGGCGTGCTGATGGAACGGCCCGGCCGCGACGGCACCAGGGGTGCGGTCCTGCGGCGGTGGCGGGTGGCGAGAGAGGGCGGGGCGCGTGCCGGGAGGCGCCGGACCGGGGCCGACTGACGGCGTATCGGTACTTCGGCTCGGTACTTCGGCGGCCGGAGGGTGGTCCGGAAGTCCGTTCCAGGGCCCCGCAGTTGCGATCCTATGGCCTTCGACACCCTTCTGACCAGGGCGGACCGTGGAATTCGGCGGTGTGCGAAGTGACGAACGTCTCGTAGGCCGGGACGGGCCCGCGCGGGGCGGACCACGCCCCGGCACACGAGGGGTGAGGGCGGCTCAGAAGGCCGCGCCCTCCTGGGACTCGGTGTCGTAGGAGGCCTCGGGCCCGAACATCCGGGCGTGCTTGGCGGCGGCGAGCGCCAGGGTGCCGCTGGCGTCGCGGGCGGCGCCGACCTCGGCCAGCTGGTTGACCATGGCGGGCGTGGCCAGCGAGCGGTCGCGCAGCTCGGGGGAGCGGGACATCAGGACCAGGGCGGCGGTGCTGTACCCCTCCTCCGCCAGCGAGTTCCAGATCGCGTCGCGGTCGGGCTCCTGGCCGGCGAACAGCTCCTCGCGGCGGGGGTGACGGTGCGTGGGCACCGCGGCGCCGTTGGCGGGCTCCGTGCGCAGCTGGACCCGGCGGCCGGCCAGGTAGGCCACCGAAGCGCCCTTGCGGATGGCGAAGTTGAGGGCCTGGGCGGCGGTGTCGACCACCGGCTCGCCCTTGTCGTTCAGCGAGGTGTTGCAGACGATCGGCACGCCGGTGGCCGCCCGGAAGGCGTCGATCGCCCGGTACAGCAGCGGGTTTGTCGCGGCGTTCAGGGTCTGGCGGCGGGCCGAGTCGTCGAGGTGCAGGATGGCGGGCACCAGCTCGCGCTTGGACTCCACCACGGAGGTGGTCTCCAGCATGTAGGGCGAGGGCCACGGGTCCTCGAACCATTCGCCGCTGTGCTCCTCCAGCACGATCGGGGCGACCGGGCGCCACCACTGCCGGCTCTTCCAGACGTTCAGCACGTCCTTGGAGCGGGGCGAGCGCGGGTCCGCCAGGATGCTGCGGTGGCCCAGCGCGCGCGGGCCGATCTCGGCCGCGCCGTCGGCCCAGACCAGCGGCCCGGCCGAGAGGTCCTCGACGAACTGCGCCTCGCTGAACTCCCGGACGTCCTCGACGAAGTCGGCGAAGTGCTCCAACGCCTGCTCCACGTCGGTGAGTTCGGAGCCGTGGTAGGCGGACTCCAGCCGGAAGCCGCCGGCCGGCAGCAGGCCCTCGCCGAGCAGGCCGAGCAGGCCGATGCCGAGGGACTGCCCCGAGTCGTTGGCGCTCGGCGGGGTGAGCAGGCCCTTGAAGCCGTAGCGGCGCAGCAGGAAGGAGTTGGTCGGGCAGTTGAGGGCGAAGCCGCCGCTCAGCGAGAGGTGGGCCTGGGTCGGGTCGACCCCGGCCGAGGCGAGCAGCCGGTCGACGTTGCGCACCATGACCAGTTCGCAGGCCTGCTGGACGACCTTCATGACCGCGGACTGCAGGTTCTCCTGCTCGGTGAAGCGTCCGTCCAGCTCCAGGCCGGGGAGCTGGGCCTCGGCCGCCTCGATCACCGCGCGGACGAACGGGAGCGTGTCGACCAGCGGAATCCGCCGGCCGCCGAAGAGTTCGAGCCCGCTGACCGCGGCCTCGGTGTCGAAGACGATCGCGGTGGGGCAGGCTTCGGCCAGCGCCATCAGGGTGCCGGGCTCCTTGCCGAACTCGGTCGACGCGGCGTCGTAGATCGGTGCCGGAGACTCGACGGCGGAGAACTCGACCTCGCCCGCGGTGGAGACGCAGCCGGTGTACCAGTACTTCTTGCCGGCCGTGTCGAGGCCGAAGTCGGGCCGGCCGTCCAGGGCCAGGCCGACGATGGTCCCGGTGCGGAAGACCTCCGAGTCCAGCAGCAGCCCGCTGTAGAGGTGGGCCAGGCTGTGCACCGGGAACTCCTCGGCGCCGGACGGGAGTCGGAGGTCCGCGTGGTTCGGCAGACCGGGCGTCCCCCAGGACACGCTCACGTCCTCCGGCGACAGCCCCTCGGCGGCGAGCAGCTCGCCCAGCACCTTGGTGAAGCGGTCCACGGTGAACATCGGCCAGTAGTGGTGCTTCTGGCCGCTGAAGCGCTCGACCTCCCAGACCCTGAGCAGCTCGACCCGGGAGTCGAGGCTGCGCCAGAGCGCGATGTTCTGGTCGTGGCGCGGGGCGATGACGGACAGGTCGCCGGGCGGAGAGAGGTAGCTCGACAGGAAGTACTTCGCATCAGGGTGCGCGGTCACGGGGTCCCCATTCGGCGGTTGTGCAGTGGCTTGCTGGTTCTTCGGGGCCCGAGGGTCCGTGACGAGCAGTCAGGACGGGCCCCGGCGCGCACCGGCGACATCAGGTGCGGCAGGATGCCCCGCGCGGGGCGGCGGGGTGGGAACGGCTGGGTGGAGACGGCTGGGCGGAAGCGGCGGGGACGGACTGCGGCCCCCTCATCCGGACCTGACGGCCGGGCCCTGCGGGACTACTTGGAAGCGGCGATCCGCTCGTCCACGAGCTGCACCAAGTCACCGACGTTCTCCACGGTGAACATGTCGACGACATCCAGATCGACGTCGAACGAGCTCTGGATCGAGACCATCAGCCGGAGAAGCGAAACCGAGGTGGCTCCGAGGGCGTCGAAAGTGCTGTCCTTCGAGACCTCAAGGGGGGCGAATACTTCGGAAATCACCGACATAAGGTCGTTCGACATTTCGTGTACCCAGGTCTCTGTTCTATTTCAAGGTCTATCTGTCAATCGACCCTAGGTGTGTGACCGGGCAGCGTCAAGAGTCCTCGGTGGATCAGTGTGTTATGCGTGGTAATGTCCGATTCATCCCGCGCCGAGCTGGGCAAATGCACAGTGCTTCACGCGTGAAACGGACATCTGGTCACGAACTACCGTGGAGTTGCAATTCCCCCAGGTAGGGGGTCGACAACTCGCACCTACCCTGGGGTACGCTGCCCCGAGTTTCACCGCACAGTCTCAGTACTGGGGGTACTGGTGTCAGAAATGAGCTTTCGGCCTCTCACTCCAATCACTGGCGCGGAGGTGGAGGGCGTGGATCTCGTCGCGGATCTGTCGCCGGCCGTCGTGGCCCGCCTTCGTGAGGCCCTGCTGCATCACAAGGTCCTCGTTTTCCGCAATCAGCCGATGAGCGACGCCCAACACGTAACCCTGACGAACGCCTTCGGCGGAGCCACTCCGGCCCACCCGATCGTCAACGGCCTTCCCGAGGAGCCCGCGGTGCTGCGCACCGCGCTCTCGGAGGAGCGCAAGGCGCTCGCGGAGGCGGAGGCGGGTCTCAGCCACCCCCTGAAGGGGGCGGCGCCGCGGCGCATCCGCACCGAGTGGCACGTCGACAGCACCTTCGTGGTCAACCCGAACGCGATCACCATCCTGCGGGGCGTCGAGATCCCGCAGGCCGGCGGGGACACGCTCTTCGCCAACCTGGAGGCACTCTACGACGGCCTGTCGCCCTCGTTCCGGGGGTACCTGGACACGCTTCAGGCGATACACTCCCGGCATGCACCGTCGGCGCCACCGCGCCTCGACGGCCGGTCGGCCGGTCCGTTCGCCGCCGTCCACCCGCTGGTGACGGTCCATCCGGAGACCGGCAGGCGCAGTCTGCTCGTCAGCACCGTGTTCCTGCAGACCATCCGCGGGCTCAAGGCCCGTGAGAGTGCGGCCCTGTTGGACTTCCTGCTCGACGAGCTCGCCGGGCGCGACGAGATCCACGCCCGGGTCCGCTGGGACCAGGACACCCTGGTCATGTGGGACAACCGCTCGGTGGCCCACGCCGGCCCGGTGGACGGCCTGATGTTCCAGGAGGAGCGGATCGTCCACCGCACCACCGTCGTCGGCGAGGCCCTGACCGGCCCCGGCGGATTCGTCTCGCGCGCCCTCATGGGCGGCCGCTTCGAGGCGCTGGCCTGAGCGCCGCCGCCGGGCCGCCGGCGTTGACGGGTCGCCGGGTCGTCCATGTACAGTCAACCCGTCTCCGGGAACTTTCGTAGGGGAAGCACAGCAATGCCGTTCACCAAGCACCGCGAAAAAACTCATGCACCACCCAAGTACCGTCTGTCGTGCGTGAGTTGCGGATGGCAGTCCGACCCGGAGTTCCGGCTCCGATGTCCGAGGTGCACCGGGGCGCTGGACCCCGTGCTGAACCTCGAGAACGTCTCCAGGGGAGAGGGTGACCAGCCCGAGCTGAGTTACCTCGACTTCCTCCCGGTCGAGTCCGGGCACCACCTCGACGCCGACGTCAGCGTGAAGACCCCCTGCCGTCCGGCCCCGCACCTCGGAGCGGCCATCGGTCTGCCCCGCCTCTGGGTGAAGGACGAGTCCCAGCAGCCGACCGGCACCACCAAGGACCGGCTGGCCTCCGTGGTCCTCGCCGTGTTCCGGCAGTTCGGGATCAGCGAGTTCGTCGCCTCCAGCACCGGGAACAGCTCCACCGCCCTGGCCCGCGCGGTCCGGCGCGACCCCTCGATGCGCGCGCACTTCTTCTGCGGCCGTGACTTCACCGGCGACCACGACATCGAGACCGACGAGCGGGTGACCCTCACCGTCGTCGACGGCAACTACGCCCGGGCCACCGAGGCGGCCCAGGAGTTCGCGGCCCGCAACGGGCTGGTCTGGGAGGGCGGGTTCTTCAACTGGGCCCGCCGCGAAGGCCTGAAGCTCACCTATCTGGAAGCCTTCGACGCGATGGACGAAGAGCCCGACGTGGTGGTCCAGGCGATCAGCAGCGGCATGGGGATGATGGCCGTGCGCAAGGGCGTGGCCGAGTACCGGGCCTGCGGCCGGCTCAGCTCCTCGCCCCGCCTGCTGATGGTCCAGCAGGACACCTGCGCTCCGATGGCCGAGGCCTGGAGCGAGGGCCGGGCCGAGCTGACCGAGGCGGACGTGATCGAGCGCCCCACCGGTCTGGCCCGGGCCATCCTGCTCGGCGACGGCCGGGCCACCTACCCGTACATGCGGGAGATCGCCGCCGAGAGCGGCGGCGCCATCGTGTCGGTGCGCCAGGACGAACTCGTCGAGGCCCGCGCGATGCTGCGCGAGCTGGAGGATCTGGACGTCTGCCACTCCTCCGCCGCCACGATCGCCGCGCTGCGCAACGAGGCCGCGGCCGGCCGGATCACCCCGGACCAGGTCGTCCTGGTCAACCTGACGGGCCGTGAGCGGTACACCGCCGCCGACGCCGGTCAGCTGCTCGCCGCCGCCACCGCGGGCTGAGCCCCTTCCCGAGCCCGGATGCCGCCGCTCCCACCGGAGTGTTGCGCCCGCCCTCACCTTCGCAAGGATTCCGTTGATACTCAGTCACCTCACCCCGCAGCAGGCCGGGCGCCACGCCGAGTTCCGCGCGTTCGCCGACCGCGCCCTGGTGCCGCAGGCCGACCGCTTCGACCGCGAACAGGCGATCACCCGCGAGGTGGTCGCCGAGCTGGCCGCGCAGGGCCACCTCGGCGCGCTGGTGCCGAAGGAGTTCGGCGGCCTCGGCATGGACTGGATCGAATACGGGCTGCTCACCGAGGAGTTGGGCCGCGGCTGCCAGTCGATCCGCAACTTCGTGGCGGTGGACGACATGGTCGCCCACTCCATCCTCAAGTGGGGCACGGAGGAGCAGAAGCAGCAGTGGCTGCCCCGGATCACCTCCGGCCGGACGCTGGCCGCCTTCGCGCTGACCGAGCCGGAGGTCGGCAGCGACGCCGCCGCGGTCGGGACGACGGCGACCGCCGAGGGCGGCGAGATCGTCCTGAACGGCACCAAGAAGTGGATCAGCTTCGCCCAACTCGCGGACCTTTTCCTGGTGTTCGCGAAGTTCGAGGGCCAGCACACCGCGTTCCTGGTGGAGCGGGACACCCCCGGCTTCTCGGTGGAGCCGATCGAGGGCCTGCTCGGCCTGCGCGGCTCCATGCTGGGCAGGATCACCCTGGACGGCGTCCGCATCCCGGCCGCCAACCTGGTCGGCCGCCCCGGGCTCGGCCTCACCTTCGTCGCGTCCAGCGCGCTCGACCTGGGCCGCTACAGCACCGCCTGGGGATCGGTCGGCCTGGCGCAGGCCTGTCTGGAAGCCTCCACCGAGTACGCCGGCCGCCGCACCCAGTACGGCACCGAGATCCGCAACCACCAGCTGGTCCAGCGGCTGCTGGCCGACATGCTCACCGACACCATCACCGCGCGGCTGCTCTGCCACCACGCGGGAGTGAGCAAGGAGCGGGGCGAGATGGAGGCCGTCAACCACACCCTGATCGCCAAGTACCGGGCCTCGACGGTGGCGGTGAAGGCGGCCGCCGACGCGGTGCAGATCCACGGCGCCCAGGGCATCGGGGCCGAGGCCCCCGTCCAGCGGCACCTGCGCGACGCCAAGGTGATGGAGATCATCGAGGGCACCACCCAGATCCAGCAGACCATGCTCGGCCAGTTCGCCGTCCGGGCGGCCCGGCTGTGAGCGAGCTCCGGTCGGGAGCGGTGACGTACGGTCAGCTGTCGGTCCTGCGCTCGCTGGAGACGCACGGGCCCGAGCACCGGGCGGTGGCCAACCTGGTCAGCGTCTGGGAGCTGCCGTTCGGCGTCGGGGTGGCCCAAGTCATGGACGCCTGGCTCCAGTTGGTGCAGACGCACGAATCGCTGCGGACCACCTACGACCTCAGCGGCCCGGTGCCGGTCCAGCTGGTCCACCCCCACCGCCCGTCCCGGGTGGCGGCGGTGGAGCTGGCCGAGGACAGCTTCGCGGCGGCGCTGGCGCTGGGCGCCGGGGCGGCCGCCGAGCCGATCGACATCGAGACCGAGCTGCCCTGGCGGGCCTTCGTCACCACCTTCGAGGGCGACGCGCTCCACCTGGTCACCGTGATCCACCACGTGGCGGCCGACAACGGCGCGCTGCGGGTGCTGGAGGAGCAGCTCGCCCTGCTGCTGGACGGCGGAACGCCCGGGCCGGTGGTGCAGCCGCTGGAGCTGGCGCTGGCCCAGCAGCGGGAGCCGGCCACCCGGAGCGTGCGGCACTGGGCCGAGGCCTGGGGCCAACTCGCCCCGGAGGACCGGGATCCGGCTGACGCCAGCGAGCGCCGCCGGGCCTCGCTCTACAGCGTCGAGGCGCTGGCCGCGGCCCAGGAGCTCTCCGACCGGCTGAAGGTCTCGGTCCAGTCGGTGGTCCTCGCGGCCGGCGCGCTGGCACTGTCCCGGCTCAAGGGGACCGACCGGGCCGCCTTCGCGCTGATGGCGGCCAACCGGCTCACCGCCCGCTGGGTGCCACTGGTGAGCTCGCTCAACCAGTTCGCCCCGGTCGTCGTCACCGTCGACGAGACGGCGGACCCGCTGGAGTACCTGCGGGCCTGCTACGTCCAGTGCATGACGGCGTACCTGAACGGCAGCTACGACGTCGACGCGCTGCGCGAGGCGCTCGGCGAGGCGGGCCGTCCGGAGCAGGACCCGACCGCCTTCGCCAAGCACTACAACTTCCTCGGCGAGGTGGACGCCGAGCCGGCCGCCGGGTCCGCCCTGCGGACCGGCATCGAGTGGCGCTCCTCCACCCAGCGGTCCGGTCCGGACTTCCACCTGGCGGTGGCCACCGGAAAGGGCCTGCTGATCGGCGTCGGCGCGAGCACCGATTATCTGGAGGGGAATCTCCCCGCAGTTCTCGCAGCCTCGGTCGAGGCCGGGATCATCGCTTTCTCGAAGGGCTCGGCGAGCTCTCTGGCCGACATTTCCATGGACAATCCGAAGAGGATCGTCTGACGGCAGCAGAATGCGGGGGGAAGGGACTTCCCCCCGCATCGTCGCTGCTCAGAAGCGTGCGCAAATACCGCGAAGCCGCTTCTTCATGATGACCACCTCCCTTCTCCGTGGTGACTATAGCCACAGATCGAGGGGAGGTGGAAGAAAATTCTGGATATGGCCCAGGAAAGACGGTTAGGGTTTCGCTCATGATGGATTCGTACGCCGATCCGGGGACCCCGGATCACCGGAGCGCCGCGCGTTACCTGTGGTGGCTGACCATGAGCCAGCGCCGCCGGGTGGCGGGCGGGGCGGTGCTCGGCACCCTCTGGATGGTCTGCCTGCTGCTGCCGCCGTACCTGATGCAGCGGGCGATCGACGACGGGCTCCAGCCCGGCCGCACCGGCGCACTGGCCGGCTGGGTGGCCGCCCTGGTCGGCGCCGCGCTGCTCAACGCCTGGCTCGGCATCATGCGCCACCGCACCATGACGCGGGTCCGGATGGACGCCACCTTCCGGACCATCAAGGCCGTGGTCGCGCACTCCACCCGGCTCGGCGCCGAACTGCCCCGCAAGGTCTCGGTCGGCGAGGTGGTCAGCATCGGGACCGGTGACGTCGCCCAGATCAGCCAGACCCTGACCATCACCGGACCGGGCGTCGGCGCCGTGGTCGCCTACCTGGTGGCCGCCGCGCTGCTGCTCTCGGTCTCGGTGCCGCTCGCCCTGGTGGTCCTGCTCGGCGTGCCGCTGCTCGCCGTGGTGGTGGGGCCGCTGCTGGAGCGCCTCCAGGGCGCGGAGTCCCGCTACCGCGAGCGGCAGGGCGCGCTGACCGGCCGGCTCGGCGATCTCGTCGGCGGCCTGCGGGTGCTCAACGGCATCGGCGGCAAGGAGCTGCTGGCCGGCCGCTACCTGACCGGCTCGCAGGCCCTGCGCACCGAGGGCTACCGGGTCGGCGCCGTGACCAGCTGGATCCAGGCGCTCTCGGTCGGCCTGCCCGCCCTCTTCCTCGCCCTGGTGACCTGGCTGGCCGCCCGGATGGCCGCCGACGGCACCATCACCATCGGCACCCTGGTCGCCGTCTACGGGTACGTCGCCGTCCTGGTGGTGCCCGTCTCCAACTTCATCGAGGGCGGCTACGACCTCACCCGCGGCCTGGTGGCCGCCGGCCGGGTGGTCCGGATGCTCGCCCTGCGCCCCGCCGTCGAGGACGCCGCGGCCGTCCGGCCCGCCCCTGACGGCCCGTCAACCCTGCACGACACCACCACCGGTTTGGAGCTCGCCCCCGGCCGGATCACCGCCGTCGCGAGCGCCCGCCCGGCCGATTCCGCGGCCGTGGTCGACCGGCTCGGCCGCTACCGCACCTCCGCCGCGACCTGGGGCGGCCTCCCGCTGGCCGAGGTCGCGCTGGCCGAGGTCCGCGAGCGGATCGTGGTGGCCGACAACGAGGCCGACCTCTTCTCCGGCCCGCTGCGCGACGTGGTCGGCGGCCGCTCCGAGCACACCGGCACCGCCGTCGCCCAGGCCCTGCGCGACGCCGCCGCCGAGGACATCGTGCAGGCCCTGCCCGAGGGCCTCGACACCCCCGTCCAGGCCCAGGGCAGCAACCTCTCCGGCGGCCAGCGCCAGCGGCTGCGGATGGTCCGCGCCCTGCTCGCCGACCCGGAGGTGCTGCTGCTGGTCGAGCCCACCTCGGCCGTGGACGCCCACACCGAGGCAGCCATGGCCGCCGGGCTGCGCCGCGCCCGGGCCGGGCGCACCACGGCCCTGACCTCCACCTCCCCGGTCCTGCTGGAGCAGGCCGACACCGTCTGCTACCTGGTCGACGGCCGGCTGGCGGCGGTGGGCCCGCACCGGGAGCTGCTCGCCGCCGAGCCCGGCTACCGCGCGCTGGTGGCGCGCGGCGACCACGAGACCTCCACCGAGTCCACTCCCGCCGAGGAGGCCGTCCGATGACCGCCCAGACCGAGACCGCCATCGGGCGGCTCCCGATCGCCGAGCCCGCCGAGGTCCGCCGGGCCGCCGTGCGCCTGGTGCGCCGGGACGGCCGCGCGGTGGCCGCGATGCTCACCCTGAACGGACTGGCCGCGGCGGCCGGGCTGGGCGGCCCCTGGCTGCTCGGCCGGATCATCGACGACGTCCGCGGCGGCGCCGGGGCCGGGCACGTCGACCGGCTGGCCCTGGGCATCCTCTGCTTCGCCCTCGCCCAGCTGCTGCTCGGCCGGTTCGCCCGCTACGCCGCGCACCGCTTCGGCGAGCGGACCCTGGCCCGGATCCGTGAGGGCTTCGTCGACCGCTCCCTCGCCCTGCCCGCCTCGGTGGTCGAACGCGCCGGCACCGGTGACCTGCTGACCCGCGGCACCTCCGACGTCGCCACCGTCGGCACCACCCTGCGCGACGCCGGGCCCGAGGTATCCGTCGCGCTGGTCCAGGTCCTGCTGATCCTGGCCGCCATGCTGGTGGTCAACCCCCTCCTGGGCCTGTGCGGCCTGCTCTGCCTGACCGGGATCTGGTTCGCCACCCGCTGGTACCTGCGCCGCGCCCACAGCGGCTACCTCGCCGAGGGCGCCGCCAACTCCGCGCTGGCGGAGATCCTCACCTCCACCGCGGCCGGCGCCCGCACCGTCGAGGCGCTCGGCCTCCAGGACCGCCGGATCGCCGCCACCGCCGAGGCGGTCGAGCGCTGCCGGGCGACCCGCACCCACACCCTCAACCTGCGCACCGTGCTGTTCCCGGTGGTCGAGTTCTCCTACATCGCCCCGGTGGCCGGCATCCTGCTGCTCGGCGGCGCGCTGCGCGGCACCGGCGTGGTCAGCACCGGCGCGGTGGTGGCCTGCGCGCTCTACTTCTGGAAGCTCTCCGAGCCGCTGGACAAGGTCCTGCTCTGGCTCGACCAGCTCCAGCGCAGCAACGCCTCCTTCGCCCGGATCGAGGGCGTCGGCCGGCTGGACGCCCCGGTCGTGACCGCCGGCGCGCAGCCGGTGGACGACCGGATCGACGTGGTCGGCGTCCGGTACGCCTACCAGGGCGAGCGGGACGTCCTGCACGGCGTCGACCTCACCGTCCGCCCGGGCGAGCGGCTCGCCGTGGTCGGCCCCTCGGGCGCCGGCAAGTCCACCCTGGGCCGGCTGCTGGCCGGGGCCGAGACGCCCAGGACCGGCCGGGTGACGGTCGGTCAGGTGCCGGTCACCGAGCTCGACCCGGCGCGGCTGCGCCGCCACGTCGTGCTGGTCACCCAGGAGCACCACGTCTTCCTCGGCACCCTGCGGGACAACCTGCTGATCGCCGCGCCCGCCGCGACCGACCAGCAGCTGCACGCGGTGCTGGCGGCCGTCCACATCGACTGGGCGGACGAGCTGCCGGACGGCCTGGACACCGAACTCGGCGCCGGCGGGCACCGCCTGGACGCCCAGCAGGCCCAGCAACTCGCCCTGGCCCGGGTCGTGCTGGCGGACCCTCACACCCTGATCCTGGACGAGGCGACCTCGCTGCTCGACCCGGCCACCGCCCGGCACACCGAGCGCTCGCTGGCGGCCGTGCTGGAGGGCCGCACCGTGATCGCCATCGCCCACCGCCTGCACACCGCGCACGACGCGGACCGGGTCGCGGTCATGGACGGCGGCCGGGTGGCCGAACTGGGCAGCCACGACGAGCTGTTGGCGGCCGGCGGCGGCTACGCCGCGCTGTGGAAGTCCTGGCACGGCGCCTGAGCCCGCGCCGACCCCTCCGATTCCCCCCTCGACCCGTAGGAGCACCACCCCATGCACTCGGCACCCGCGCAGACGGCCCAGAGCTGGGTCCGGCCGATCCCCGGCCGGACCGAGCCCGGCGCCCTCCGGCTCTTCTGCTTCCCCTACGCCGGGGCCGGCGCCTCGGTCTTCCGCGACTGGGGCGCCGGACTCCCGGAGGGGGTGGAGGCCTACGCGGTGCAGCTGCCGGGCCGTGAGGACCGCTTCTTCGACCAGCCGATCGCGGACCTGGACGAGCTGCTGGACGCCCTCGTCCCGGCCCTGCTCCCGTACCTGGACCGGCCGTTCGCCTTCTTCGGGCACAGCATGGGCGCCATCGTCGGCTGGGAGCTGGCCCGCCGGCTCCAGCGCGAGCAAGGCCTGGAGCCGGTCCGGGTGGTGGTCTCCGGCTGCCGGGCGCTGCCCGCCCACGAGTCCCGCAAGCTCAGCGAACTCGACCTCTCCGACCAGGAGTTGGTCAACGAGCTGCGCCGCCTCAACGGCACGCCCGAGGAGCTGCTGCAGAACCCGGACTTCGTCACCTTCATCCTGCCGACCTTCCGGGCCGACCTCTCGCTGTTCGCCGGCTACGTCCACCGGCCGGGCGAGCCGCTCGCCTGCCCGGTCTCCGCCTTCGGCGGCGACGCGGACCCCAGGGTCGCGGTGGAGCACCTGGACGGCTGGGCCGCCCTGACCACCGGCCGGACCGAGGTGGAGGTCTTCCCCGGCGGCCACCTGTTCCTCAACTCCGAGCGGGAGGCCGTGCTCCGGAGCGTCTCCCGGGCGCTGCCGGCCGTCGGCCACTGACCGGTACGTCCTTCCAGTCCAGTACGTGAATCGAAACGAGGGGGCTCGCGTGGAGACAGTGTGGAGCGCCGTCCGGGCGCAGGCGGACCGGACGCCCGGGGCCGTCGCCGCGCGGGCCGGCCGGACCTACACCTACCGCGACATCGCGGCGCTGGCCGAGGAGTTGGGCGCGCGGATCGCCGAGCAGGCCCGGCCGGGATCGCTGGTGGCGCTCGACGCCGCCGGGCGCCTCAGCGGAGCGGTCGGCATCCTCGCCGCCAACGCGGCGGGCTGCGCCGTGCTGCCGCTCGACCGGCAGAGCCCGCCGGCCAGGACCGCCAGGGTCCTGGCGGACGCCCGCCCCGCCCTGCTGCTGCGCGAGGTGGCCGAGGCCGAGTTCGCGCTGGAGCGGGACGGCCTGCCGACGCCGCCGCGGCGGCCGGAACTGGACGGGATCGCCTACGTCCTCTACACCTCCGGCTCGACCGGGCAGCCCAAGGGCGTCATGGTCGGCCACCGGGCCCTGACCGACCGGCTCGCCGGCCTGGCCGAACTGCCGGGCCTGGCGGCCGGCGAGACCGTTCTGGCGATGGCCGCGCTCTCCTTCGACATCTCGCTGGCCGAGCTGCTCCTGCCGCTGACCGTCGGGGCCTCCTTCACCACCGTCCCCGAGGAGACCAGGGCCGACCCGCTCGCCTTCGCCGAACTGGTCGCCCGGACCGCGCCGGACGTGGTCCAGGCCACCCCGAGCTTCTGGCGGATGCTCACCGCCTCCGGCTGGGCGGGAGCCCCCGGCACCCGGCTGTGGACCGGCGGGGAGCAGCTCACCCCGGGCCTGGCCCGCAAGCTGCTCCCGGCGGGCGCCGAACTCTGGAACCTCTACGGCCCGACCGAGGCCACCATCTGGGTCACCGCGGCGCGGATCACCTCCGCAGAGCGGATCACCCTCGGGGAGCCGCTCGCCGGGGTGGGCCTGCTGATCGACGGCAGCGGTGAACTCCTGTTGCACGGCACGGGGTTGGCGCACGGCTACCTCGACCGGGAGGAGCTGACCGCCGAACGCTTCCCGCAGGGCGACACCCCGGCCGGCCGCCGCCGGGTCTACCGCACCGGGGACCGGGTCCGGCGTGGACCGGACGGCGCGCTGGAGTTCCTCGGCCGCCTGGACACCCAGGTCAAGCTGCGCGGGCACCGGATCGAGCTCGGCGAGGTGGAGGCCGTCCTGGAGGAGCACCCGGACGTCTCGCAGGCCGTCGTGCTGGTCCAGGACCCCGACCGGCCCGAACTCGCCGCCCTGGTGGCCTTCGTGGTGCGGCGCGAGGGCGAGGGACTGCAGGACTGGCTGGCGGAGCGGCTGCCCCCGAGCCACCGGCCCGCCAGGATCACCGCCCTGCCCGCGCTGCCCCGCACCACCACCGGCAAGGTGGACCGGAACGCCCTGGCGGCCGCCCTGGCCGGGCCCGTCACCGCCCCCACCGCCCCTGCCGAGGCCGCCCCCGCCGCCCCCGGGGACGTCCGCGCCTTGGTGGCCGAGGCCTGGCGGCACGTACTCGCCGCCGACCCGGCCGACGAGGACCTCAACTTCTTCGACGCGGGCGGCAATTCGGCCCTGCTGGCCGTGCTCCAGAAGCGGCTCTCCGACGGCCTCGGCGTCCGGGTGCCGATCCGGGACATCTTCCGCAACCCGACCGTCGCCGGGCTCACCGACCACATCATCCGTACCAAGGTGCCGAATTGAACCTCTACTGCATTCCCTACGCCGGGTGCTCGGCCCGGGTCTACGACACGTGGCGCGCGAACCTCCCGGACGGCGTCACCCTGATACCGCTGGAGCTGCCCGGCCGGGGCTCCCGCTGCGTGGAGGAGCCGGTCGACCGGCTGGAGCCGCTGCTCGCCGACTTGCGCCGCCAGGTCGACCCGTCCGTCCCCTACGTGCTGTTCGGCCACAGCTACGGCGCCGTGCTCGCCTTCGAGCTGGCCAAGCTGCTCCGCGCCGAGGGCGCCCCGGAGCCGGCCGCCTTGCTGGTCTCGGCCTGCCGCGCCCCCCGGCTGTTGGGTGCCGACGCGCACACCCACCTGCTCTCCGACGCCGAACTCGCCGAGCGGCTGGCCGCGTTGGGCGGCACCCCGGCGGAGCTGCTGGAGAACGAGGAGCTGATGGAGATCTACCTCCCCGTCATCCGCGCCGACTACCGGATCCTCGGCGAGTACGGCGCCGGCACCCCCGGCACCGTCGGCTGCCCGGTGGTGGCCTTCCACGGCTCCGAGGACGAGGAGGCGGACCGCGCCTCGGTCGCGGCCTGGGCCGAGTACACCGACGGCCCGTTCCGCACCGAGGAGATCCAGGGGGACCACTTCTTCCTGCACTCCGCCGAACGCGAGCTGGTGGCCGCCGTCGCGGCGGCCTGCACCGAGGGGGAGACGCGTTGAACCCGACCACCGCACCGGTGACCTTCGGTCAGCTCTCGGTCATCCGTGACCTGGAGCTGTCCGCCCCGGACGAGCAGAGCGACGGCAACCTCACCGCCGTGTACCCGCTCCCGGCCGGCACCACCGCCGAGGCGGCCACCGCCGCCTGGGCGGCCCTGGTCGAGCGGCACGAGGCGCTGCGCACGGTCTACGACCGGACCCCGGCCGAGCCGCTCCAGACCGTCCAGCCCTTCCGGCCGTTCCGGCTCGACTCGGTGGAGCTCGCCGAGGCCGGCACCGAGGCCGCCGAGGCGCTGGCCGAGGAGATGGCCACCCGCGAGATCCGGGTGGAGACCGAGCACTCCTGGCGGGCCGTCATCGGCACCCGTGCCGGGACGCCCACCCACCTGGTCTGCGTCCTGCACCACCTGGCCGTCGACGCCGCCGCCTGCGCGGTGCTGGAGGCCGAGCTGGGCACGCTGCTGGCCGGCGGCCCGCCGGACGGGCGCCCGGCACCCCAGCCGGTCCAGCTCGCACTGGCCCAGCGCGCGCAGGAGCGGCAGCGCGCCCGGACCGTCGAGTACTGGCTCAAGGCCTGGGAGGGCTTCGTCGAGGACGACCGCAGGGCCGGGGACACCAGCCCCCGGGTCCGGGCGAGCCTCTACTCGGAGGCCGCCATGGCCGCCGCCCTGCGGACCTCGGAGCGGCTGCGGATCTCCGTCCAGGCCGTCGTGCTGGGCGCCTCGGCCATCGCGCTGTTCCGCCTGAAGGGCCGTCAGCGGGTCACCTTCGGCCTGGTGGCCGGGAACCGCAACGACCCGCGCTGGGACACCCTGGTCTCCAGCATGAACCAGCTCGCCCCGATGACCGTCGCGGCCGACACCGGGGCCCACCCGGACGAGGTGCTGCGCTCGGCCTACCGGGCCGGGCTCGAACGGCTGCTGCACGGCAGCTACAACATGGACGAGCTCCGCGCGCGGCTGACCGAGGCCGGCCACCCGAACCCCGACCCGGTGCTGTTCGGCTGCTACTTCAACTTCCTGGGCGAGATCGCCACGGCTCCCGAGCCCGGCTCGCCGCTCCTGGACGGCATCGAGTGGGCACCGACCGCCTGGCAGGCCAGCCCGGGCTTCAACCTCCGCGCGGCGACCGGCGCGGGGCTGCACCTCTCGCTGACCACCAGCCGCGACTACCTCGCCCCCGAGGACACCGCGGCGTACCTGGCGGCCGTGGAGGCCGTCCTGGTCCGCACCGCCGACGGGACGCCCGGCACCCTCGACGAGCTCGACCACGCGCCGCTGCGCCGGGTCGACCGGCACCCGGGGGGCGGCAAGTGACGGCCGGCCAGGTGACGGCGGCTCAGGCGGGGCGCTGCCCCTACCGCCACGAGCAGGACCGCGCGACGTCCGACCCCTGCGCCGACTACCTCCCGCTGCGCGGCGAGGAGCCGGTCCGCTGGGACGAGGACCTGGAGGTCTGGATCGTCTCCGGCTTCCGCGAGACCACCGCCCTGCTGCGCCACCGAGCCCTGTCGGCGGCCTGGCCGCAGCGCGGTACCACCACGCTCCACCGCGAGGGGGAGGGCGAGGGCCGGGCGGCCGAGGTGGTCCGCCGGTGGTTCATGTTCAACGACGACCCCGAGCACGCGGCGGCCCGCCGGATCGTCGCGCCGCTCTTCGCGGCCGACCGGATCGCCGCGATGCGGCCCGCGGTCGAGCAGCTGGTCGACGAGCTGCTGGCCGGGAGGACGTGCGGCCTGGAGGTGATGGCCGAGCTGGCCGTCCCGCTCTCCAGCCGGGTGATCTGCCGGATCCTCGGCCTGCCCGAGGAGGTCGCGCCCCGGCTGCACGACTGGGCGCCCGACATCGCCGCGCTGCTGATCGCGGACTACCTGCCCGAGGTCAGGACCAGGGGCCACCGCGCCCTCCGGGAGATCGCGGAGGTGGTGGACGAGGCGCTGCGCTCGGAGGTCCCGGAGGGCACCGGGCTGCGGCTGCTGGACGAGGCCCGGCGCGCGGGCCTGATCGAGGCCGCCGACATCTGGGCCACCGCCAGTCTGCTGATCTACGCCGGTTTCGAGACCACCTCGACCTTCATCGGCAAGGCCGTCCGGGCCGCGCTGCACACCGGCGCCTGGGTGGGCCTGCGCGGTGGCGAACCGGCCGCCGTGGTGGACGAGTTGCTCCGCTTCGACACCTCCGTCCAGCAGGTGGCCCGGATCGCCACCGCCCCGGTGGAGGTGGCCGGCCACCTGATCGCCGAGGGCGACCTGGTGCTGCTGATGCTCGGGGTGGCCAACCGCGACCCGGCCGTCTTCCCCGCGCCGGACGTGCTGGACCACGGCCGCGAGATCCGACGGCACCTCACCTTCGGCCACGGGGCGCACTACTGCCTCGGCGCGCAGCTGGCCCGGCTGGAGTCCGAGGTCGTGCTGGAACGCCTCACCGCCCGCTGGCCGGAGCTCCACCCGGACGGGCCGCCGGTGACCAGGCAGCACTTCGGCATCACCGTGCTGGAGCGCCTGCCCGTCCGCGGCGCGGCCTCCTGACGGCCGCCCGCCGCACGCCGAACGCCGCACCACGAAACGAGAGTTGGCATGACACGAGCTAGCAGCCGAGCCCCGGAGCCGCCGGGCGCTCGGACGGTCCACGGGTCGGTGGCCGGGCACGCCCTGCGCCACCCCGAGCGGATCGCGGTGCGCCAGGGCGGCGTCCGGGTGACGTACCGGGAGCTGGACCTGGCCGCCGGGGACCTGGCCGCCGGCCTGCACGAGGCCGGGGTCGGCCCGGGCACCCGGGTACCGGTGCTGATGGCGCGTTCCCCCCGGCTGGTGGCGGTCCTGCTCGCCGTCCTCAAGTGCGGGGCCGCGTACGCGGTGCTGGACCCGTCCTGGCCCGAGGAGCGGCTGCGTTCGGTCGTCGGACAGCTGGAGCCGCCGGTGCTGGTGGCCGAGCACCCGGTGGACCTCGGAGTGCCGTGCTGGCCCGGTCTGCCCGGCTCGGTGGCGGAGGCCGCCCGGCGCGGCCGCACCGCACCCGAGGTGGCGGTGGACGGCGGGGCGGCGGCCGCGGTCTTCTTCACCTCGGGAAGCACCGGCACGCCGAAGGGAGTGGTCTCCCCGCACCGGGCGGCCGTCCGGCTGTTCGGTCCGGACTCCTTCGCCGACCTGGGCGCCGGCCACACCACGGCCGGGGTGAGCTCCCTCTACTGGGACGCCCTCACCCTGGAGGTGGTGGGGCCGCTGGTCAGCGGTGGGACGGTGGCCCTGATGGAGGAGGAGTACCTGCTGCCCGAGGGCCTCGCCCGGCTGGTGCGGGAGCATGGCGTGGACACCGCCTGGCTGACCTCCTCGCTGTTCAACATGTTCGTCGACGAGGACCTCTCCTGCTTCGACGGGATGGCCCAACTGCTCATCGGCGGCGAGCGGGTGTCGCAGCACCACATCCGCAAGTTCCTCACCCGCCACCCGTCCGTCCGGCTGGTCAACGGCTACGGCCCGGCCGAGGCCTGCGTCTTCGCCACCACCCACCCCGTCACCCCGGCCGACACCGAGCGGCCGGACGGCATCCCGATCGGCCGGGTGGTGCCCGAGACGGCCGTCCACCTGCTGGACGGCGACCGGCCCTGCGGCCCGGGGGAGACCGGCGAGATCTGCGTGGCCGGGGCCGGCCTGGCCGAGGGGTACCTGGGCCGGCCGGAGGAGACCGCCGCCCGCTTCGTCACCGTCGAGCTGGACGGCAGGCCGACCCGGGTCTACCGGACCGGCGACCTCGGCCTGACCACACCCGACGGGGTGCTGCACTACCGGGGGCGGGCCGACCGGCAGGTGAAGATCCGCGGCTACCGGATCGAGCCCCAGGAGATCGAGAACGCCTGCCTCGCGCTGCCCTCGGTGGAGCGCGCGGCGGCGGTGCCCGTGCCCGGCGAGGACGGCGCCCTCTCCCGGATGGCGCTCTTCTACGTCCAGGGGGCCGAGGGCACCCGGCTCGGCGAGGAGGAGGTCCGCGCGGAGCTGGCCACCGCGCTCCCGGCCCACTGCATGCCCGCCGAACTGCGGGAGTTGGCGGACCTGCCGCTCACCCCCAACGGCAAGGTCGACACCCGTGCCCTGCTGGCCGGGCTCGGCCGGACGGCCACACCGGAGGCGGCCGCGCGGCGCGGGAGCGACGGCCCCGAGGACGCCGCCGAGTTGGGCCCCGAGGGCGGCCCCGAGGGCGTCGCCCGCGAGGAGTACGCCCGGATCGTCGGCCACCAGGCACCGCCGCAGGCGGCGTTCGCCGCCCTGGGCGGGACCTCCCTGGACGCGCTGCGGCTGTGCGCGCGGACGGCGGCCCGGACCGGTCTGCGCATCCCGGCCTCCGCCTTCCTGGCCGAGCCGACCCTCAACGGCCTGCTGGCGCTGGTCGGTTCGGCCGCCGCCGCGCCGGAGGCCACCGCGCCCGCCGGCCCGGTGGAGGAGGGCGGCGAGCTGCCGCTGAGCGGGGTCCAGGCGGACTTCTGCCTGAAGCACGAGCTGTTCCCCGACGACCCGACGGCCGTCTGCCAGGTGGCCTGGCAGGTCTCGGGCGACCTCCGGCTCCCGGCGCTGGAAGCCGCGTTGAACGACCTGCACAGCCGCCACGAGGGCCTGCGCGCGGCCTACCGGGTCGAGGACGACCCGGTCGCCGTGCTGCCGGGCCCGGTCGGGTCGGTCCGGCTGGAGACGGTCGCCGAGCAGGACTTCGACCGGGCGCTGGCCCGGCCGCTGCGGATCGAGGACGGCGAGGTCTGGCGCTGCGTGCGCACCGAGGCCGGACTGCTCGGGCTGGCCGTGCACCACGTCTCCTTCGACGGCTGGTCCCAGGCGCTGCTCACCGCCGACCTGGCAGAGGCGTACGCGGCCCGGGTCCGGGGAGCGGCACCCGGGTTCGCCGAGGCGTCCCCCGGGCTGCGGCGGCTGGCCGAGGAGGAGGCCGCGCTGCGCGACCCCGAGGCCCACGACAGCCAACTCCGGTACTGGAGCCAGGCCTTGGCCGGGCTGCCGGAGCTGGACTTCCCGCCGCTGGACTTCCCGCCGCCGGGCGGGGCGGGGGACGCGGGCGGTGCGGCCGGGCCGGTGGTCTTCACCGTGGACCCGGAGACGGTCGCCGCCCTCACCGGATCGGCCCGCGAGGCCGGGGCCACGCTCTTCGCCCCGCTGGTGGCCTGCTACGCCGCGGCCCTGGCCGAGGTGCTGGGGCAGCGGGACTTCGGGATCGGGGTGCCGGTGGCCCGCAGGTTCGGCCAGGAGGCGGTCCGGGCGGTCTCCTGCCTGGTGGACACCCTCTGCCTGCGCCTGCCGGTGCCGGCCGGGTGCCGCACCCCGCAGGACGCGCTGCGCGCCGCGCTGCCGGCCGTGACGGCGGGTCTGGCCCGCCAGGACGTGCGGTTCGCGGACGTGGTCCGCGAGCTGCGGCCGGCCCGCACGGGCCGCAATCCGCTCTACCAGACCCTGTTCGCCTACCAGGGGAACGAGGACGTGCCGCTCGCGCTGGCGGGGTGCACCGTCCGGCCGTACACGCCGGCCGCCGGGCCGGCCATGAACGAACTGGTCTGCGAGGTCTGGCCGTTGCCCTCCGGGGGCCTGCGGGTCGACCTCACCCATCAGGACCACCGGGTCGGCAGGGACGTGGTGGAACGCGTCGCCCGGGCGTACCAGGAACTGCTTGCCGGGGATAGGAGTGATCTTTCATGCAGGACAGCTTGAACGAGCCTACGGTGGTCGGGCTGATCGCCGCGGTCGTCGAGGCGCAGCCGGACGCGACCGCCGTGGAGTGCGGTGACCAGCGGCTGACCTACCGTCAGTTCTGGGACGCCGCACAGGCGGTGGCCGGGCGCGTCCGGCGGGCCGAGGGCCACCGGAGCGGCGGCCTGGTCGGCCTGCTCTTCGACCGGGGTGCCGAGGGCATCGTCGCGCAGCTGGGCTGCTGGCTCGCCGGAGCGGCGTACCTGCCGCTCGACCCGGCGCTGCCGGACGGCCGGATCGGGTCGGTCCTGACGGATGCCCGGCCGCTCGCCGTGCTGGCCCAGGACGGGCTCGCCGCGCGGGTGCCCGCCGGGGTGCCGGTGCTCGACGATCCGTCCCACGACGAGGCGGGCGACGAGGCCCCGGTGGGCGTGGAGCCGGCCGAACTGGCCTACGTCATCTACACCTCCGGCTCGACCGGCACGCCCAAGGGCGTCGAGGTCGGCCACCACGGTCTGGCGAACCTGGTCACCTGGCACCTGTCGGCCTACGGCACCCGGCCCGGCGTTCGGGTCGGCGCCTTCGCCGGGCTCGGCTTCGACGCGACGGTCTGGGAGGTCTGGGCGGCGCTGGCCGGCGGGGCCACCCTGGTCCTGCCCACCGAGCGGATGCTGGTGGACAGCGCGGCGATCGCCGGGTTCATCGAGGGCGCCGGCGTCACGCACTGCTTCCTGAGCACCCCGCTCGCCGAGCAGCTGTTCGCCCTCCCGGCCCCGCCCGCCGGCCTGGCCGTGCTGCTGACCGGCGGGGACCGTCTGCGGCTCGCCCCGCCGGCCGGCTTCCCGGCCGCGGTGTTCAACCACTACGGCCCGACCGAGGCCACCGTGGTGACGACCGCCAGCGGCGACCTGCGCCGGGGCCCGGCCGAGGGCGCGCCGGTGATCGGACGCCCCATCAGGGGCGCGGAGGTCCGGCTGGTGGACGAGGCCGGGGCCGAGGTCACCGAGCCCGGCCGGTCCGGCGAGCTGCTGATCGGCGGCGAGGTGCTGGCCCTCGGGTACCGGCACGACCCGGAGCTCACCGCCCGCAAGTTCCCGACCGACGGGGACGGCGTCCGCTGGTACGCCTCCGGCGACACCTGCCGCTGGACGGCCGACGGCGAGCTGGAGTTCGTGGCGCGCCTGGACGCCCAGGTCAGCATCCGGGGCCACCGGGTGGAGCCGGCCGAGATCGAGCAGGGCATGCTCGCCGCGGCCGGGGTGGAGCAGGCGGCCGTCGTCCACCTGCCGGGCGAGGACGGCGGCTCGCTGCGCGCCTTCTTCAGCGGGCGGGCCGAACCGGCCGAGGTCCGCGCCGAACTGACCCGCCGTCTGCCCGCCTACATGGTCCCGGCCGGGCCGGTCCGGCTCGACGCGCTGCCGCTGACCCCCAACGGCAAGATCGACCGCAAGGCCCTGCTGGCCGTCCCGGCCGAGGCGCCGCGGGCGGAGGGGGACGGTGCCGACGGGCAGGCCGCGCCGGACAGCACCGAGGGCCGGATCGCCGCGATCTGGGGCGAGCTCACCGGGAGCCTGCCCGGCCCCCGGGACAGCTTCTTCGAGATCGGCGGGCACTCGCTGATCGCCGCCCGGGCGGTGTCCCGGACGCGTGAGCAGTTCGGCATCAGGATCGGGCTGCAGACCATCTTCAACCACCCCGTCCTCGCGGACTTCTCCGCCCAGGTCGACGAAGCCGTCAGGAGCGCGCAGTGACCCAGGACCGACCGGACCAGGACCGACGACCCCTGGTGGTGATGGAGTTCGGCAACGAGCTGCCGCCCAGGACCTTCGGCGCCGTGCTGCCCGACGGCTGGCGGGAGCGGACCCTGCGGATCGACCCGCTGCACTACCCCGGCCTGGCCGACGCCGTGGCGGGTACAGCCGAGCAGGCCGCCCACTGGGCCGGGCGGATCACCGCCGCCGGGCCGGCCCCGGTCGCGGTGCTGGCCTACTGCTCGGCGGCCGGCCTGGCCTCCGAGCTGGTCCGCGCGCTGCCCGGGGACGTCCCGCTGGTGCTGCTCGACCCGGCGCCGGCCGATCCGGCCGCCCCGCAGGAGCTGCTGCACGACCTCGCGCTGGCGATGGACGAGTCGGCCGAGGTGCCGGACCTCACCGGCCGGCCGGCCGGCGAGGCGCTCGCCCTGGCCAGCTCCTTCCTGCTCTCGGTGGTCCTCGGCGCCTCGCCCGAGCTGGACGAGGAGATCCTGGTCGAGCTGACCGAGGGTCAGCGCGCCTGGCTGAGCTTCACCCTGACCGCCGCCGGGCCGGCCGCCGCCGCGCCGGCGCCCGGGCACGTGCTGCTGAGCGAGGAGCTGGAGTGGGCGGGCTCCGGCGAGGTGCACCGGTTCGGGGTGACGGCGGAGGAGCTGTTCCGCTCGCCCGGGGTCAAGGCCCTGCTCACCGAGGTGCTGGCCGTCGCGGAGAGGGCCGAGCCGTGCTCCCTGCCTTCGTAGAACGCGACGCCGTCGACGCCGTGGTCGCGGCCCAGTGGTCGCGCGTCCTGGGGGAGCCGCCGGCCGCGCTGGACGCCGACTTCTTCGCCTCCGGCGGCACCTCGCTGAAGGCGGCCCGGCTGGCCGGGGCGCTGCGCGGCGCCTCCGGCGTCAAGGTCACCCTCCAACAGGTGTTCCGGCTGCGGACCTTCGAGGGCATCGGCTCGGCGCTGCGGGAGGACGGGGCCGGGGGCGGCGGACGGCTCGTCACCCTGAACGCGGCCGGCGCGGGCGCGCCCCTGCTGCTGGTGCCCGCGGCCAGCGGCGGCGTGGTCGGCCTGCACCGCTTCGGCGGCGGCCGGGCCGACCGGCCCGTGCACGGGCTCCAGGCCCGCGGACTGGACCCCCAGGACGGCCCGCCGAGCAGTGAACTCGCCGAACTGGTAGCGGAGTTCGCCGAGGTCCTGGAGGCCTCGGAGCTGCCGCGCCGGGTGCACCTGGCCGGGTACTGCGTCGGTGGCATCCTGGCCTACGAGCTGGCCCGGAGCCTGGCGGAGCGGGGCTGGGAGATCGCCTCGCTGGTGCTGCTCAACACCTCCCTGTACTGCCCGCCGCTCACGGTCGGGGAGGGCATGCGCGAGAAGCTGCGGCAGATCGCCGCCGCGGCCCGGCTGCCGGCCGAGGTGGCCGGCCGGGGCGCCGGGGCGGTGCTGGGCGCGCTCGGCACCGGGGAGGACCGGGCCGAGTTCGACGCGCGGGTGCGGGTGTTCGGCTCGGTCGCCGCGGCGATCTCCGGCTACGCCCCGGTGCCGGCCGGCTTCCCGGTCCGGCTGTTCACCACCGAGGACCGCGACGACCCGGCCGACGTCGCCGCCACCCCCGGCCCGGTGACCGACTGGCCGGACCTGGGCCTGCCCGACTACCGCCAGTACCCGGTGCCGGTCGACCACTTCGAGATGATCGACCACGCGCCCACCCTGGAGGCGGTGGAGGCCGTGCTGGCGGAGCTCGACCGCCCCGGCCGGTGATCGCCCTGCTGCCGCCCGGCGTGGCGGTGGAGGAGGCCTACGGGGACCTGCCCGGCGCCCCGCTGCTGGGGGAGGAGGCCGAGGCGGTCACCCGCTCCCCGGCCGCCAGGCGGCTGGAGTTCGCCACCGTCAGGCACTGCGCCCGGACCGCCCTGGGCCGGATCGGCGTCGCCCCGGCGCCGATCCCCCGCGGGCCGGCCGGGGCGCCGCGGTGGCCGGCCGGGGTGGTCGGCAGCATGACGCACTGCGCGGGCTACCGGGCCGCCGTGGTGGCCCGGGCCGGGGCGTACCGCTCACTGGGCATCGACGCGGAGCTCCACCGGCCGCTGCCGGACGGGAGCCTGCGGCTGGTCGCCACCCCGGCCGAGCGCGGACACCTGGCGGAACTCGCCGGGCGGGTACCGGAGTTGCACTGGGACGTGGTGCTGTTCGCGGTCAAGGAGAGCGTCTACAAGGCGTGGTACCCGCTGGGCGGCACCGTGCTCGGCTTCGCCGACGCGGAGGTCGTCCTCGACCCCGGGGCGGGGACCTTCTCGGCCCGACTGCCGGGCCACGGGCCGGTGTCCTTCGAGGGGCGCTGGCGGGTGGCGGACGGGATGGTCCGGGCCGCGACGGCGGTCCCCTGCGGATCTTGACAGGTGCATGGTTCGCGTACCAGCATGTGGCTGACGGTGCGTGAAGTGATTCCTCGTCGAGCGAGTGATGCCGCCCCTCATTCCGAACCGACGATTGGCTGTCCGAGTGCAAGACCCCAACGACTTCGAACTGTGGAACGGCCAGCGGGGCCTGTGGCTCCAGCACCAGATGGACGAGAGCCGGGCGGACGCCAACCTGCCGAACTGGCACCACCTGCACGAGGCGGTGGACCTCCCCGCCCTGCGCCGCGCGGTCGCCCATCTGACCGCCCGCCACCAGGCGCTGCGGCTCTCCTTCCGGGACACCCCGGACGGCCCGCGCCAGCGGGTCCTGCCGCACCACGAGCTCCCGGTGCCGCTGGTCGACCTGAGCGGCGCGGCCGACCCGGCGGCCGAGCTGGAGCGCCGGATCCGGGCCGAGAACGCGACCGCCTTCGAGGAGCTCGCCACCCCGCCGGTCCGGTTCCGGGTCTTCCGGCTGGCCGGGGACCACCACTGCCTCTACCTGAACGTCCACCACATCGTCATGGACGGCACGTCCATGGGCATCTACTTCCGTGAACTCCTGCTCTCCTACCGGGCGTTCGCGTCCGGTGCGGAGCCCGCGACGGCCCCGCTGCCGAGCACCTACGAGGCCGTCGTCCGGAGCCGCTCGCAGTGGCTGTCGAGCGAGCGCAGCCAGGCCATGGAGACGTACTGGCGGGAGCAGCTGGCCGCCCCGCTGCCGCGGCTGAGGATCGGGGACCACGAGGCGCCGGCCGAGGAAGTGGCCAACGAGACGGTGGAGTTCGAGGTCGAGGCCGCCACCGCCGCGGCCCTGGCCGCGCTGGGCAGGGAGCTGCGCGTCACGCCGCACGTCCTGCTGCTCAGCGCCTACGCGGTCGCGCTGCGCGACCTCGGCTCCGACGACGACATCGTGGTCTGCGTGCCCTTCTCCGGCCGGGACAGCGCCGAGGTGGAGGGGATGCTCGGCACCTTCGTCAACCCGCTCTCGGTCCGGATCAGGATGGCGGGGACGGACGCCTTCGCCGAGCTGGCGCGCCGGACCAAGGCCGTCAGCATCGGCGCCTACGCGCACAGCCGCTACCCCTTCACCCTGCTGCTGGAGAAGCTCGACACCGAGGCCCGGCCCGGCCGGAACCCGGTCTTCTCGACCTCCTTCCAGTTCGCCGACTTCCTGCCGCCCGCCCGGCAGACCTCGCAGCTCGACCTCTGCCTGTTCGGCAAGCCGGACGGGGACGGGATGAAGCTGCGGCTCAACTACAACTCCCGGCGCCTGTCGAAGTCCGAGGCCGAGGAGGTCCGTTCGACCTTCCTGGCCGTGCTGCGACAGGTCGCCGCGGACCCGGCGGTCGCTCTGGACGCTCTGGCCGAGCCGCTGGCGCTGGCCCGGCGGGCGGCGCGGACCGCGCCGCCCGCCGGCCGCCGCCGGCTGGGGGCCCTGAGCGCCTCCCGGCCGTCCCGGCCCACCCGGCCCGGCACGCCGAACGCCTGAAACCCACCCAAGGAAGAAGCATGGACGGACAGCACGCCGACCACGGCTACGTCGTGGTGACCAACTCCGAAGAGCAGTACTCCATCTGGCCGCAGGGCCGCGAACTCCCCGCCGGCTGGCGGGAGACCGGCGAGAGCGGCACCAAGGAGGCCTGTCTCGCGCACATCGACCGGGCCTGGACGGACATGCGCCCGCTGACCCTGCGCCAGGAGATGGCGGGCGGGGCCGGCCGGTGAGGGCGATGCTCCGGCCGCTCGCCGACCGGCCGCACGCGGCCACCCGGCTGTTCTGCCTCCCCTACGCCGGCGGCGGCGCCTCGGTGTTCCGCGACTGGGCCGCCGCGCTGCCCGCCGACATCGAGCCGTGGGCGGTCCAACTCCCGGGCCGCGAGGACCGGTTGGGCACCCCGCCGCTGCACCGGATGGGCGAGGTGCTCAACTCCCTGGTGCCCGAGGTGATCCCGCACCTGGACCGGCCGTTCGCCTTCTTCGGGCACAGCATGGGCGCCCTGGTCGCCTGGAACCTCACCCGCTCCCTCCAACGGATGGAGGCCGGCTCGCCGGTCCGGCTGTTCGTCTCGGGCTGCGTACCGCCGCAGGCCCGGCCGGTCAGCTCCCACCACACCGGCACCGACGAGGAGTTGCTGGCGAAGCTGCGCTCCTGGTCGGCGACGCCGGAGGCGGTGCTGGCCGACCCGGAGCTGATGCGGCTGCTGCTGCCGGTGGTCCGGGCCGACATCGAGGTGGTCGAGACCTTCCGGTTCACCGAAGGGCCGCTGCTGGACTGCCCGGTCACCGCCTTCGGCGGGACCGAGGACGCGCCCGCCGGCGGCGGCTCGCTGCCGCGCTGGGGGGAGCTCACCGCCCGCGGTTTCGACCTACGGATGTTCCCCGGCGGCCACTTCTTCCTGCACTCCGCCCGTCCGGACCTGCTCGCCGAGATCTCCCGGCGTCTGCAACCCAACTGAGCACTCGATCTGTATGAGGTGGAACGACATGTCGCAGCCGTCCGTGATGGACGTGGTCTCGGACGTGTGGACAGCCGTCCTGCGTACCGACGTCCCCGGCCCGGAGGCCAACTTCTTCGCGCTGGGCGGCAATTCGCTGCAGGGCGCCCGGGTGGTCAGCCGGCTGCGCGAGCAGCTGGACCTGCGGATCCCGCTCAGCACCCTGTTCGAGGCGCAGACCCTCGGCGAGCTCTCCACGGCCATCGAGGGCATGCGGGAGACCGGGCCCGAGGCGGCCCGGACCATCGAGCCCTTCGAGGGCCGCGCCGGCGAGCTCTTCCACGCCCCCGCCTCGTTCACCCAGCAGCGGCTCTGGGTGGACGAGCGGATCCAGGGGCCGGGCCCGCGCTACAACATCCCGGTGGCCAACGAGCTGGTGGGCCCGCTGGACGTCGGCGCGCTGGGCCGGGCCGTCCAGGCGCTGGTCGACCGGCACGAGGTCTTCCGCACCACCATCGAGGCCGTCGACGGCGTCCCCGAGCAGGTGGTCCGGGCCTCCGCCGAGCTGCCGCTGACCGTGGTCGACCTCCGGGCGGAGCCGGCCGAGGAGCAGGAGGACACCCTGGCGGCCCTGCTGCTGGAGTCCGCCCAGCGCCCCTTCGACGTGGAGCGCGGGCCGCTGCTGCGGGTCGAGCTCTACCGGCTGGACGAGCAGTGGCACGTCCTGCTGATCAACCTGCACCACATCATCACCGACGTGTACTCCTTCGAACTCGCCGTGTCCGAACTGCTGGAGCTGTACGCGGCCGCCGCCGACGGCGCGCTCCCGGCGGCCGAGGCGCCCCCGGTGCAGTACGCCGACTACGCCGCCTGGCAGCGGCGCACCGTCACCGGCGCCGCGCTGGAGCGCCAACTGGACTACTGGAAGGAGCGGTTGCGCGGACCGCTGCCCGTGCTGGACCTCCCGACGGACCTGCCGCCACGGGAGAGCGGCACGGCCTGCGGGGCCTCGGTGGACATCGAGCTGCCCCGGGCGGTCTCGCGGCGGATCCGCGAGCTCTCCCAGGAGCACAACGCCACCCCGTTCATGACCGTGTTCACCCTGCTCACCGTGCTGCTCAGCCGGTACAGCGGCCAGACGGACGTGGTGGTCGGCATCCCGAGCGCCAACCGCGACCTGCCCGAACTCGAGTCCATGCTCGGCTGCTTCCTCAACACCCTCGCCGTGCGCAGCGACCTGTCCGGCGACCCGACCTTCGCCGAGCTGCTCGGCCGGGTGCGCGGCCGGATGCTGGAGGACCTCGCCAACCAGGACGTCCCCTACGAGCGGGTGGTCAGCGCGGTCTCCACCGACCGCTCCTCCCGGCAGGGCCCGTTCCGGGTGATGCTGGCCTACCAGCACGAGGTGCCCGCGCCGGAGCTGGCCGGGATCACCGTCAACGACGTCGAGTTGGGCCTGAGCCTGAAGGCGGTCAAGTTCGACCTGGTCTTCCGGGCGGTCGAGACCGAGTTCACCTACCGCCTGGCGGTGGACTACAACACCGACCTGTTCGTCGAGGACCGGGCCTGGCGGATGCTGGACCACCTGAGCGTGCTGGCCGCCGACGCGGTGGCCTCGCCCGGCAAGCGGCTCTCCGAGCTCACCCTCCTCCCCGAGGAGGAGCTCCGCCGGATCGAGCAGTGGTCCACCTCCGCCTGCGGCCCGTACCCCACCGACCTCTTCCTGCACCGGCTGTTCGAGGAGCAGGCGCTCCGGACGCCGGACGCGGACGCGGTGGAGAGCGGCGAGGAGCGCGTCAGCTACCGCGAACTCGACGCCCGGGCCACCCGCCTGGCCGCCGAGCTGACCGCGCGCGGCACCGGCGTGGACGACCTGGTCGGCCTGTGCGCGGAGCCCTCGGTGGACCTGATCGTCGGCATCCTGGGCATCCTCAAGGCCGGGGCCGCCTACGTGCCGATCGACCCGCTGGCGCCCGCCGACCGGATGGCGTACGTGGTCGCCGACAGCGGGATGCGGCTGCTGGTCGCCACCTCGGAGCTGGCGGCCCAACTGCCGCCGGCCGTACGGGAGTCGGTGGAGTCGGTGAGCACCGTCCAGGGCGGCGTGCGGGACGGCGCGCAGGACGGCGCCCCCGGGGTCGCGCTGCACCCCTCGCAGCTGGTGTACCTGATGTACACCTCCGGAACAACCGGCCGCCCCAAGGGCGTCGGGCTGCCGCACACCGCGATCACCCCGTGGATCCAGTGGGCCCAGGACGCCCGCCCGATCGGCCCCGGCACCCGGGTGGTGCACAACCTCTCGTACCACTTCGACTGGTCCGTGGAGCAGATGTTCCACGCGCTGACCGCCGGAGCCTGCCTGGTCATGCTGCCCCGCGAGGTCAAGGCCGACGGCGCCGCCACCGCCCGGTTCATCGACGAGCGGTCGATCCACCTGCTGTACCTGACGCCCACCCAGATGCGCGGCATCACCGACGCCGGCACCGCGATGCCGACGCTGCGTCACGTCTCCATGGGCGGCGAGAACCTGGACGCCGACCTGGTGGCGCGCACCCGCAGGGTGGTCTCCGCCGACTGCGAGATCTGGAACGAGTACGGGCCGACCGAGACCGCCGGCGCGGCGCTGGTCGGCAGGATGGGTGACGAGCCGCCGGAGCGCAGCTCCATGCCGCTCGGGGAGCTGATCGCCAACGCCACCTGCGCGGTGGTCGACCGCTGGGGGAACCCGCAGCCCATCGGCGTGCCCGGCGAGCTCTGGATCGGCGGCGACGGCGTGGCCCGCGGCTACCGCAACCAGCCGGCCCTCACCGCCGACCGCTTCGCCCCGGACCCGGCCCGGCCCGGCGCGCGGCTCTACCGCACCGGCGACCTGGTGCGCCGCCTGGACAACGGGGAGCTGGAGTTCCTCGGCCGGGTCGACAGCCAGGTCAAGATCCGCGGCGTGCGGGTCGAGCTGGAGGAGATCGAGTCGGTGCTGCGCGGCCACCCCGAGGTGGCCAATGCGGTGGTGGTCCTGGAGACCGGCCAACGGCTGGTCGCCCACGTGGTCAGGACGCCGGGCAGCGCGCTCGACGAGGCCGGGCTGCGCGCCCACCTCGCCCCGAAGCTGCCCATCGTGATGCAGCCGGCCGTGTTCTCCTGGCTCGAGGCCATCCCGCTCTCGCCGACCGGGAAGGTGGACCGCGGGCGGCTGCCCCGCCCCGAGCCGGAGCGGGCCGTCCCGGTGGCCGTGACACCGCCCTCCACCCCGACGGAAGCCGCCGTCGCGGCGGCCTGGGCCGCCGCGTTGAAGCTGGACGTGGTGGACGTGGTGGACGTGCGGGCGAACTTCTTCGAGGTCGGCGGGGACTCGTTCTCGCTGCTGGCGGTCGTCAGCAGGCTGCGGGCCGAGTTCGGGCTGGACCTCCCGGTCCGCACCCTGGTCGACGTGCCGACCGTCGAGGCGCTGGCCGCCCACCTCGACGCGCTGCTCGGGCGAGGGCGGCCCGCGTGAGCGCGCCCGCCGAGCACGGCCACGCGTCCGCCGCGCTGACCCGGCTCGTCGCCGACCTCCGCGCGGCGGTACGGGCCGGCGGCGCGGAGGACCCGGAACGGACCGGTCGGCTGGTGGCCCGGGCCCTCGCCCCGCACCTGGGGCGGGAGGACCTGCTGACGCCCCGTCAACTGGAGCCGGACCAAAGGTCCTACCGCCAGCACCTGCTGCACGTGGAGCCCGACGGCAGCTTCTCGCTGGTCGCGCTGGTGTGGCTGCCGGGGCAGCGCACCTCGGTCCACGACCACCTCGCCTGGTGCGTCACGGGCGTGCACCTCGGGGCCGAGGAGGAGATCCGCTACCGCCTGGTGGAGAACGGCGGGCAGCCCTACCTGGTGCCCGCCGGCCTGACGGCCAGCGGGCCCGGGGCGGTGGACTTCCTCGCCCCGCCCGGCGACATCCACCAGGTGCGGAACTCCGGTGACCGCACCAGCGTGTCGCTCCACGTCTACGGGGCCGACCTGAGCCGGAGCGGCTCCAGCATCAGGCGCTGCTACGACCTCCCGGTCCGCTCGCCGGAGTACGCGCTGCGGGGCTGAGAGGAAGCAGAAAGGGGGGAGGCCCCCGGGGGGGGGGGGCGGGCCCCGGGGCGCCCCCCCATAGGGGTACGGGTGTTGTGCAGGCCCGGGCCGGGG
>NZ_JBVJLD010000007.1:84067-186002 GCF_055584905.1 Kitasatospora sp. NPDC088742
CCGCCGCGGCCCCGCCCCCCGGGCCCGCTCGCGGCTGTCCGGGCGGGGGGGCTGAGCGGACGCACAATGGGGGGCGCCCCGGGGTCCGTGCTGACGGACCCGGGGCCTCCCCCCTTTCTGCTCAGGTTTCTGCTCAGGCCCGGGCCAGGAGTCCGGCGAAGCCGGCCACCGTCGGGGCCTTGAACAGCATCCCGACCGTCACGGTGCCGCCCAGCGCCTCGCGGACGCGGCCCACCAGGCGGATCGCGTCGAAGGAGTTGCCGCCCAGCCGGAAGAAGTCGTCGTGGATGCCGGCCCCGGGGGCGGAGAGCACCTCGGCGAAGAGGGAGCGCAGCAGCTCCTCGGTCGCGTCGCGCGGAGCGGTGGCCGGGCCGGCCCGGTGGCGCCGGGGCGCCGGGAGGGCGGCCCGGTCGAGCTTGCCGTTGGCCGTCAGCGGGAGCGCGTCGAGGACCATGAACCGATGCGGCGTCATCTGCGGCGCCAGCCGCAGCTCGGCCTCGCGCCGGACGTCCTCGACGAACAGCTCGGGCGCCGACCAGCCCGGCTCGGTCTGCTCGGCCGGCTCGGGCGCGGCGGTCTCCGGGTGGTTGTCCCGGAGGGCGTAGACGGTGACCAGGCCGGTCTCCGAGAGCATCGACAGCCCCTCGACGGTGACCCGGAACCCCCGCTCCGCCAGGTGGGCGCGGATCCAGTCGATCCGCCCCGGGGTGTCGTGCACCTCGATCACCAACTGCCGTACCAGCGGCCAGTGTTCGGGCCGGAGGCCGAGCAGCACCTCGCGCTCGCTCTTCTCCGCGTCGATCTTGAGCAGGTCGATCCGCTCCACCCCGGTCTCGTCGATGACGTCCGAGAGGGTGCGCAGCTCGCAGGTCACCTCGGTGTGCCGCAGCCGCTCGGTGAGCAGACCGTCGAGGTCCGCCGCGGCGCCCTCCGGGAGACCCTCCCGGACCTGGCGCTCGTTGCGGACGAAGGCCTCCAGCACGCCGCGCTCCTCCTCGGCGTCACCGAACCGCCCCGACATGATGGAGAGTTGGGGGTAGTAGGTGAAGGAGGCGCTGCCCGCCGCCTCGGCGAGCCCGCAGTTGTGCAGCCTGGCGTCGACGCCGTGCAGCCGGGTGTTGAGCCCGAGCATCCGGAACAGCTCCGGTATCGGCTCGAAGGCGTGGACCACACTGCCCGGGCGGGAGCGGGCCACCGCGAGCGAGAAGAAGCCGATGTGGGCGCCCACGTCGAAGACGCAGGCCCCGGTCGCGGGGAGCTCGATGCCGTGCGTCAGGTACTCGTCCTCCTCGAACACCTCCCGGTGCAGGAAGTCCGCCTCCGCGCGGTTGGGGGCCACCACGGCCATCCCGTTCGGCAGGACGTGCAGCTCCTCGCGGTCCAGCTCCCCGGCCGCCTCCATTCGGCACAGGTTCCGCAGCGCGGCGCCCCGGACCGGGTCGGGCACCAGGTAGGCGGTCAGCCTGGTCTCCCCGTTCTCGTCCGGACCCGCCGTCACCACCGCGTCCGCGACGGCCTCGTGCCGGGCCAGCGCCGACTCGATCTCGCCGAGCTCGATCCGGACCCCGCCCACCTTGACCTGGTGGTCGTTGCGGCCCAGGTAGTGCAGGACGCCGTCGGCGTCCTGCCGGGCGAGGTCGCCGGTGCGGTACATCCGGCTGCCGGGAGGGCCGTACGGATCGGGGAGGAAGCGCTCGGCCGTCAGCCCCGGCCGGTTGACGTACCCCCGGGCCAGCTGGACGCCGGCGATGTAGAGCTCGCCCGTCACCCCGGGCGCGACCCGCCGCAGGTCCTGGTCCAGGACGTGCATCCGGGTGTTCCAGACCGGAGTGCCGATCGGCACCGGGCCGGGCGGGTCGGAGGGGCCGCAGGGCCAGTAGGTCACGTCCACGGCGGCCTCGGTGGGCCCGTACAGGTTGTGCAGCTCGACAGCGTGCGGCCGGGCACCTTGCGGCTCGGCGCCGAACACCTCGAAGAAGCGCGACCGCAGGGCGCCCGAGAGCGCCTCGCCACTGGCGAACACCCGGCGCAGCGAGCCGCACCCGGCCGCGCCGGGCTCCTCCAGGAAGAGCCGCAGCATCGACGGGACGAAGTGCACCGTGGTGATCCGCTCGGCCCGGATCAGCTCGGCGATCCTGGCCGGGTCACGGTGCTCGTCCGGCCCGGCCAGGACCAGCCGCGCGCCCACGCACAGCGGCCAGAAGAACTCCCAGACGGAGACGTCGAACCCGGCGGGCGTCTTCTGCAGGACGTGGTCGTCGGCGCCCAGCGGGTACTCCGCCTGCATCCAGCGCAGCCGGTTGACGATCGCCTCGTGGGTGACGGCCACGCCCTTGGGACGGCCGGTGGAGCCGGAGGTGTAGATGACGTAGGCGGTGTTGGACGGGAGCGGCGGGGACAGCGGGCCGCCGTCGGCGGGCCCGCCCTGCTCCGACAACCGCCGGACGTCCTCGACGCCGAGCGTCAGCAGGGGCCTCGCGTCCTCGGTCATCTCCCGCACCCGCTCGGCGGGCAGCAGCGGGTCCACCGGCAGGTACGCGGCCCCGGCCTTGTGCACGGCGTACAGGGCGACCAGCAGCTCCACCGAACGCGGCACCGAGACCGCCACGATCGTCTCGGGCCCGGCCCCCTCGGCCACCAGCGCGCGCGCCAGCCGGCCGGCTCTGGCGTCCAGTTCGGCGTAGCTGACGGCCGTTCCGGCGCTGACCAGCGCCACGGCCTCCGGGGTGCGGGCCACCTGGGCGGCGAAGAGGCCGGGCAGGGTGTCCGCGGCCGTGCCGTGGGCCGAGGTGTCGCTCATGACGTCACTTCCCAACGTTGTTCGGACCGGTCGTCGGGAACGGGGCACCGACGGGACCGGGATGGATCAGGCGCCCGGGGGTGGTGGGCGCACGGCGCTGCTGCGGGGCCCGGTGCGCCCGGGGCCCGCTCTGACGAGTGCTCAGCCTGACGGGTGCTCAGCCGCGGCCCCGCCAGGACCGCCAGAGCTCCGCGTACGGGCCCTGCGCGGCGAGCAGTTCGTCGTGGGTGCCGAGCTCGACCACCCGGCCGTCCTCCATGACGGCGACGCGGTCGGCGTCGTGCGCGGTCTGCAGGCGGTGCGCGATCGAGACGACGGTGCGGTCGGACCGGACGGAGGCGACCGCCCGCTCCGCCTGACGGGCCGTCGCCGGGTCGAGCAGGGAGGTGGCCTCGTCCAGGATCAGGGTGTGCGGGTCGGCCAACTGGACCCGGGCCAGGGTGAGTTGCTGGGCCCGGGCGGCGTCGAGCTCCAGGGCGCCGGAGCCGAGCACGGTGTCCAGGCCGTCCGGCAGGTCGGCGGCCCAGCCGGCCTCGACCGACCGCAGGGCCGCGAGCACCGCCTCGTCGTCGGCCTCCGGCGCGGCCATCGTGAGGTTGTCGCGCAGGGTGCCCATGAAGACGTGGTGCTGCTGGGTGATCAGCACGATCCGGCTGCCCAGCGTGCCCGCCGCGGCGAGCTCGGCCACCGGCACGCCGCCGACCAGGACGTGGCCCCGGTCCGGGGCGTCCAGGCCGGAGAGCAGCTTGCCGAGGGTGGACTTGCCCGCCCCGGAGCGGCCGACCACGGCCAGCCGCTCGCCGGGCCGGACCCGCAGGTCGAGGTCGCGCAGGACCTCCTGGCCGGGGGAGTAGGAGTACGCCGCGCCCTTGACCTCGATGAGGTCGTCCACGGGCGTCGGCACCGGGCCGTCGGAGCGGGCCGAGACCAGGCCGACGCCCTTGATCCGGGCGAAGGAGGCGCCGCTGCGCTGGAGTTGCTCGACCCAGATCAGCATCTGGTTGAGCGGGTCGACCAGCTGCCAGACGTACAGCGCGGACGCCACCACCACGCCGAGCGGGAACGCGCCGTCCAGGTAGCCCAGCCCGCCCACGGTCAGCACCAGCGCGAGCGGGAGGGTGTGGGCGAACTCGGTGAGCGGGAACAGCACGGTGCGCAGCGAGAGGGTGCGCATCCCGGCCCGGTAGGTGGTGTCGACGGCCCGGTCCAGGGCCTCGTCGCGCAGCGCGCGCAGCCCGTAGGCCTCGATGGTGCGGGCGCCCTGCGCGGTGGAGCCGAGGATCTCGGCGACCTCGCCGGCGGCCGCGCCCTCCGCGAGGTAGGCGTCCCGCGAGCGGGCCAGGTACCAGCGGCTGACGGCCAGCACCACCGGCAGGCCCAGCAGCGAGCAGAGCCCCAGCACGGGGTCGAGGAGGAAGATCGCGGCGAACACGAAGACCACCTGGACGGCCGCGATGAACATGTCCGGGGCCGCGTTGCGCAGGGTGGCCGCGACGGTCGCGACGTCGACGGTGGTGCGGGTGACCAGGTCACCGGTGCCGACCGCCTCGGCGGTCCGTCCGGGCAGCGCGAGGGTGCTCTCCACCACCTCCTCGCGCAGCCGGGCGAGCGCGCGCTCGCCGAAGCGGTGGGAGAGCAGGCGGGCCCAGCGGGTCAGCAGCAGCTGGGCCAGCGAGAAGCCGAGGACCGCCGCGGCCAGGCGGTCGACGCCGGAGACCGAGAGTCCGTGCTCCTCGACCCCGGTCACGATCCGGCTGAGCAGCCAGGGGGCGGCGGCACCGGCCGCCGCGGCCAGGCAGGTCAGCAGCAGCATCGCGGCGAAGGCGCCCGGGTCCTCGCGGAGCAGCTGACGGCAGGCCCGGCGGACCGTCCTGGCATCGGCGACCGGCAGGCGGGGCGCCTCCGCGGAGCGGCTCATCGGGACTCTCCTTCGGGGAGCGGCGGGGTGGTCGTGGTCTCGGTCGCGTCGGTGGTCGCGGTGCCGGGCTCCGCCTCGCCGCGGAACACCAGGGCCGCGTAGTCGGGCCGGGCGGCCAGCAGTTCGGCGTGCGGGCCGGTGGCCCGGACCGTGCCGTCCACCAGCCAGACCACCTCGTCGGCCCGGTCGAGCACCAGCGGCGAGGTGGTGACCACCAGGGTGGTCCGCCCCTCGCGGTGGGCCGCCACCCGGGCGGCGACGGTGGCCTCGGTGTGCGCGTCGAGGGCGGAGGTGGGCTCGGCCAGCAGCAGCACCTCGGGGTCGGCGAGCAGGGCGCGGGAGAGCTGCAGGCGCTGGCGCTGGCCGCCGGAGACGTTGCGGGCCCGGTCCTCCAGGCGGGTGTCGAGACCGTCGGGGAGCGCCTCGACGACGTCCTCGGCGGCGGCCGCCCGCAGCACCTCCAGGACCTCCGCGTCGCCGCGGCCGGTGCTGCCGGAGACGGCCGAGCCGAGGCGGCCGGGGAAGAGGTAGGCGTCGTTCCCGGTGAGCAGCACGTGGCGCCGCAGCGCGGTGCGGTCCCACCCGGAGAGCGGGTGGCCGCCCCAGGAGGCCTCGGAGCCGGTGTAGCCGGCCAGGCGCTCCAGCACGGCGGCCGGCTCCTCGGGGCGGGCGGCGACCAGGGCCGTCAGCTTCCCCGGGGCGAGGGTCAGGCCCGATCCGGGATCGTGCAGCGCGGCGGGGGCGGGCGGCGGGTCGAGGCGGGCGCGGTGGTCCGCGGGGTCCGGGGCGAGCGCCAGGACGGCCGTCACCCGGCGGGCGGAGACCAGCCCGCGGGGCAGGTCGTCGGCGCCCTCGATGAAGGAGGAGACGGGCACCAGCAGGGTGGCGACGTAGCCGTAGACCGCCACCAGCTCGCCCACCGTGATGTCGCCGCCGGCGGCCATCCGCGCGCTGATCCACGTCACCGCCGCCAGGAAGACCATCGGCAGGCAGGCGGTGAGCGCCTGGACCCAGCTGGTCAGGGCGGCGATCCGGTACCCGAGCGGCACCAGCGCCTGCGAGCGCTCCCGGTACCGCCGGGCGAACAGCGGCTTGCCGCCGATCCCGTTGAGCACCCCGAGCCCGGAGGCCATGTCCCCGGCCAGCGCCGTCAGCGCGCCCTGGTCCTCCCGGTAGCGGCCCTCCGCGCCGTGCAGCCTGCCCAGCAGCGGGCCGACGGCCAGCGCCAGCGCGGGCACACCGAGCAGCACCACCAGGGCGATCACCCCCGAGATCCGGACCAGCAGGACGGCGGTGGCCGCGTACGCGATCACCGCGCCCACGCCCGGCCCGGTGATGGTCAGGGTCTGGGCGATCCGGCCGACGTCGCCGGCCTGAAGGTGGGTCAGCTCCCCGGCCGAGACCTTGCGGGGCAGCGCCGCGCCCAGCGCGGTGACGTGGCGGGTGACCACCTGGACGGTCCGGTAGGCCGCGTCGATCCGCACCTTGGTCATGGTGCGGTGGCGCAGGATGCCGAGCACCGCGATCGCGGCCCCGGCGGCCACCAGGGCCCCGGTCCAGAGGAACAGCATCCGTTCGTCGCGCGCCCGGAGCCCGTCGTCGATGGCCCGCGACAGCAGGTACGGCGGCAGCATGAGGGCGCACATCCACGCGGTGCCCAGCACCGTCCCGAGCAGCACCCGGCGGCGCTGACTGGTCGTCAGCCACCACAGGTACCGCAGCGGGCTCCGGTGATCCGGCACGCCGGGGAACTCGTACGGGACTCGGCGTGCGCCTTCGGGCAGGTTCGGCCCGTGGATCATTTCGGTCGTCCTTGCATGGGAATCGGAATGCGCGGCGCGGCCCCCATATTCTTTGTCATGTCGGCGTCTTGTCAACGGTCTTCCGGACTTTGGGTGCCGCTGGCCAGCGAGGATGGCGGGCGGGACACGGTCAGTCGACGAACTGGACGATTTCCCGGAACGGTTTGAAATGACGTCTCGTCACGCCCCGGCGAGCGGCTCCGGCGACCGGCTCCTGTGACCGGGCGCACGGCGGATCGGGGACTTCGGGCCCGTCCGCCGGGGCAGGGGCCGCACGTACGGTTCCACGGAACGCCGTCCGACCCCGAACGATGGACCTGCAGTGAATCCGTACGATCAGCCCGCCCCACCGACCGTCCCGTCGTCCGTCCCGCCGCCGCCCGGACCCCGGAGTTTCGCCAACCGACTGGTGCGGGTCGCGGCCCTCGTCCTGGTGCCCCCGATCGCGGCCGTCTGGCTCTGGGGCTCGCGCCGCCTGAACGTGGTGGCCAAGGTGCTGCTGACCGTCTGGTGCGTCTTCGCCTCGCTCATCTGGCTCGGTGCGATCATCGGGCCCACCGAGAAGGACACCGGCACGCCCGGGACGCCGTCCGCCACCACCACGGCGACGGTCAGCGCCACGGCCACCGCCACCGCCACGGTGACCGCGACCGTCGCGCCGAGCCCGAGTCCGAGCCCTGTGCAGGAGACCGCCCCGAGCCAGGAACCGGTGCCGGCCGCTACCGCCGCTCCGACGCCGGAGCCCGCCCCGACCACGCCGCCCGCCGCGCCCCGCGCGGTGGCGACCACGCCGCCCGCCGCGCCCCGGGCCGAGGCGCCGACCGAGGCGCCCAAGGGTGGCGGCTCGGCGTACTACGCCAACTGCACGGCCGCCAAGGCCGCCGGTGCCGCGCCGCTCCACCGAGGGGAGCCGGGCTACCGGCCGGCGCTCGACCGCGACGGTGACGGGATCACCTGCGAGAAGTGACCCGCCTGCCGCGCCCGCCGCGCCTGCCGCGCCTGCCGCGCACACCGGCCCGGTGGGCCTGACCGACCGTCAGGCCACCGGGCTCTCTCATGCTCTCTCGTGCTCACTTCCAGACGGCGAAGGCCTCGTCGTCCTTGCGGCGCAGCAGACCGCCCTTGACCCACTCCACCTTGGAGGGCGTGGCGGTGGAGCCGGTGGCGGAGAGGTAGACGACGCAGGCCTGGTAGCTCTCGCCCGCTCCGGCCTGCTTGAACTTGGCCGAGTCGTGCGAGTCGAGGCACTTGTCGAACTTCGGTGTCTCCTTGTAGCTGAGCTTCCCGTCCGCCCCGACGATCGGCTCCGGGAAGGCGGGCATGATGCTCAGCCGGGTCAGCAGGTCGCCGCCCGCCGTGACGTCGAAGGAGGGGCTGGTCACGTCCCCGTCGGCGGTCTTGGTCACGCGGTAGTGCAGGTAGTAGGGCGTGCGGCCCTGGTACTTGGACGCGTCCTTGAGCACGGACAGGTCGGCGGTGCTCCCGGCGACCACCCGCTCCACGCTGACCTCGATGTTGTCCTTCTTGGCGCCGCTGCCGTAGGACAGCTCCTGGGTGTCGGAGCAGCCGGCCAGCAGGAGCGTGGCGGCGGTGGCGGCGAGGACGGCAACTGTGCTGCGGTTCTTCATGGTTCCCCCTGTGGCAGTGGTCGAGCGGAACGTTTCTACCGCAGGGTGGGGGCCGCCCGCCCCCGCCGGGCGCGGTCGGAGATGAGGATCACATGACAGGCCGGGCCAACTGGTGCGCCGGGCCATGGCCTTGGCCTGGGCGGCGGACCGGAGGGCGGCCGGCTGGCTGCTGGTGTGCCAGGTGCTGTCGGGGGTGTTCGAGGCGCTCGCCCTGTACGCGACCACCGGGACGCTCGCCGCGCTGCTGGCGCCCGGCCCGGTCGGCGGTCACCTGCGGGCCGCCGCACCGTCGTCGGGCCTGCTGGTCGCCTCGGCCGGTCTGCGGGCGGTCCTCGGGATCGCCGTGGTGGGGCTGTCCGGCCGGGTCTCGCCGAGGATCAACCGGGAGGCCGACCTCGCGCTGCTCGCGGCGGGTTGCGCCGCCGAGTTGAGCGCCTACGACGAACCCGCCTACTCCGACCGCTGGGAGGCCGCCGCCCGCGGCGTCGTCCCCGTCCGTGACAGCAAGGACCCGGACGGCCCGGCGCTGGTGTTCCCCGCCGGTGCGTGGGCGGCGTTCGCCGGGGCCGTCGCCGCCGGGGAGTTCGGCGCGGTCTGACGGCCCGTCGGGTGGAGGAGCAGCCTCCGTGCCGGCCCCGTGGTGGGGTGGGTGCGGGGGCTGTCGTGGTTCAGGAGCGCGGTGCCCGTGCGGTGAGCAGGGGTTGGAAGAAGGAGCTCTCCTCGGGGGTGAGCCAGGCGGGGGCGGTGAGGCCCGACTCGGTGGCGAGGTCGGTCAGTTGCCGCTGGGTGAGGGCCCAGTACGTGGTGCGCCGCACCTTGGTGTCCCAGCCACCGTCCTCGGGGAGCAGCTGGAAGTGCTCCAGGGCGTAGCGTTCGCCGTCCTCGTGCCAGTCCCAGAGTTGGAAGGTGACGGTCCGGCTGCTGCCCGACCCGTTGACCTGAGGGGCCGTCGAGGCGGGGCGGGTGCTCCGGATCTGGTCGTAGGGCCGGGTGCTGACCAGGAGCAGGCCCTCGCCGCGCAGCACGCGGCGCATCTCGCCGAGCGCCGTGCGGACGTCCTCCGCGGTGAGCAGGTGCGGCAGGGCGTTGTCGGCGCAGACGACGACGTCGAACGTGCCGTCCTCGAACGGGAGGGCCCTCATGTCGGCGGCCCGGGTGGGGAGTTCGAGCCCGCGTTGTGCCGCCTCCCGCCCCGCCCGCTCGGCGGCGGCAGCACTCAGGTCGGTGCCCGTCACTCGGTGGCCCCGTAGCGCGAGGCCGATCGCCTGGGTCCCGATCCCGCACGCGCAGTCCAACACCGTGGCCGGATCCGGGCCGAGGGCCGAACGGATCACCGCGTCCAGCGCGGCGCCCTGGCGGACCACCGAGCCCTCCCAGTCGCCGTAGATGAGGTGGTAGTCGTCGGCGAGCTGGTCGTAGAACCGCGCCACTGAAGTGTCGTCCATGGCAGGCAGGTTACCCAGGTCAGGTGGTCCAGGTGGTCCAGGTGTTCGCGCCGTGCCGCGGTGGTGCCTGACCCGGGCGGGCGGGCTGCCACCACCTGCGCTGCTCCGTCCGACCGTGCGCCGGCTCGGCGTTCCGCTCCGGGAGACGGGCGCCATGTGCCAGCAGGTGGTCCCGCACAGTGCGGCCTCGGCTCCCTTGGACAGGCCGAGCACCGAGAGCCGCTCGACCCGCTCGGCCTGGAGCCGGTCCAGCGCACGGGTGAACGTCTCGACCGGGACCTCGCAGATCCCCGGTGGCTGCTCTTCGCCTCCGTACCAGCGGAGCCCCAGAGCCACCAACCCGGTGCGCGCCAGGAGCCGACAGCGTTCCACCGTGCCGGGACCGTAGGAGCCGTGCAGGACGAGTACCCCGGCCCGGGCACCTGCGGCCGGACGTACGAGCACCCCCTCCAGGGCGCCGGTGATCTCCTGCTCGACGATGTCCATGTCCCCCCGTAGATCGTTCCGGGAGAGTCTGCCAGTACCCGAGGCGCCTGCGGCTCACGGTGCGCGGCGGAGGGTGCGGACGGCCGGGATGGCGAGGAGGGCGGCGGCGCCGGCGAGGCAGGTGGCGGCGGAGACGAACAAGAGGCTTGTGGGTGACGCCAGTCGGGTCGCGGGGCCGGCGAGGAGTTGGCCGAGGGTGATGCCGGAGATGGAGCCGGCGAGTTCGTAGGCGGAGACGCGGTTGAGGACGGTGGGCGGGGTGTGGGTCTGGACGCTGGTGGCCCACATGACGGACCAGAAGGCGAGGGCGGCGCCGCCGAGGGTGTGGGCGGCGAGGAGGAGCGGGAGGGAGGTGGTGAGGGCGACGCCGAGGGGGAGGGCGGTGTAGAGGGCGAGGACGGCGGCGCCGGCGGCGAGGGGACGGGTGGGGCGCAGGCGGAGGGCGAGCAGCCCGCCGAGCACGGTGCCGACGCCGAGGAAGGAGACGGTGAGGCCGTAGGTGTCGGGGCCGAGGCGGGCGCCGATCAGGGCGGAGCTGAGCGGGACCAGGGGGCCGAAGAGCAGGAGGCCGTAGAACAGCCAGATCAGGATGACCGACCACATCCACGGTCGGTCGCGGAACTCCCGCCAGCCTTGGCGTAGGTCGCGGAGGAGCGAAGTGCGGGGAATGGACGGGGAGTCGGGGAGGCGGAGGAAGGCCAGGCAGAGGGCGCTGAGCAGGAAGGTGGCGGCGTCGATCGCGTAGACCGCTCCGGCGTTGGTGAGGGCGAGCAGCAGGCCGGCCAGGGCCGGGCCGAGGAGGTGGGCGAGGGCGTCGGCCACCTTGAGGGTGGCGTTGGCGCGGTGGGGGTCGTGGGCGACCAGGGGGACCATGCCGTTGACGCCGGGGAGGAACATCGCCACCGCCGCACCGGCTGCCGAGGCCAGCGAGACCAGCAGCCAGAAGGGTGGCGGGCCGGCGAAGAAGGCGGCGGCCAGGACGCCCTGGGTGCCGACCCGGACCAGGTCCGCCCCGACCATCATCCGCCGCGCGCCGAAGCGGTCGGAGAGGACTCCGCCGAAGAGCACGAGCAGGACGAAGGTTCCCGTCCAGGCGCCGAGGACGGCGCCCACGCCGGACACCCCGTACAGGGCCCCGACCGCCAGGGCGGCGGCCACCGGCATCATCGCGTCGCCGAGGAGCGAGACGGACCGGGCGGTGAAGTAGAGGGTGAACCGCCGGTCCCACAAGGGAGGTTGGACGGTTGGACGGGTCAGCTGTGCAGTGGTCACGGGATCGATCTTGGCTTGGACCGGGAGAGCACCCCAGTGTCCGGAACGACATGATAGGGTACTTTCCCGCCATGACGACGAGCCGGACCGAGAAGTCCACCGCGCCGCACCGGGTGGTCGCGCTGCTCGAACCCCCGCAGTCGGCCTTCCTGTTGGGCTGTGCCTCGGTGGTGTTCGGGAACCACGCGGACCGCTACGCCTTCGAGGTCTGTGCGGAGCGGCCCGGGGCGGTGCGCAGCGAGGCGGGCTACGACCTGCTGGTCACCGCCGGGTTGGAGGCGCTGGAGCGGGCGGACACGGTGCTGGTGCCCGGCTGGGGCGGAGCGGAGGTGTCGGAGGCGGTGTGCGCGGCGCTGCGGCGGGTGCACGGGCGTGGCGCGCGGGTCGTCGGGCTCTGCTCGGGGGCGTTCGTGCTCGCCGCCGCCGGGCTGCTGGACGGGCGTCGGGCGGCGACGCACTGGGCGCGGGCCGCGGAGCTGGCGGTCCGTCATCCGCGGGTGCGGGTCGATCCGGCCGTGCTCTACGTGGACCACGGGGACGTGGCCACCAGCGCCGGTGCGGCGGCGGCCGTGGACCTCTGTCTGCACCTGGTGCGCACCGACCACGGAGCGGCCCACGCGCTGCGGATCGCACGGCAGTTGGTGATGCCGCCGCACCGGGAGGGGTGCCAGTTGCAGTACGCCGAGCTGCCGAGCGAAGGGCCGGTCGCGGACTCGCTCGCGCCGCTGCTGGAGTGGCTGTCCGGGCGGCTGGACCAGCCGGTGAGCGTGGCGGAGATGGCGCAGCGGTCCCAGATCTCCGCGCGGACGCTGACGCGGCGCTTCACCGAACAGCTCGGCATCAGCCCCGGCCGCTGGCTGCTGGACCGGCGCCTGGCCGCCACCCGCGCCCTGCTGGAGGAGACCGACCTCCCGGTGGAGACCATCGCCCACCGCGTCGGCCTCTCCTCGGCGGTGAACCTGCGCCGCCGCTTCCACGAGGCCCTGCGCACCACCCCCGCCGCGTACCGCCGTGCCTTCCGAGCCGGCGGGGACGGCGGGGACGGCGGGGACGGCGGGGAGGACCGGGAGGGGGTGGGAGCGCAGGTCGGTTGAGGGGTGGTCAGGGCTTGGTGGGGAGGGTGTAGACGTGGTCCGGGGTGGCGATCTCGGTGACGGCCTTGGCGAAGAGGCCGCTGGGCTCGTGGCCGTCGTGGAGGACGTCGGTGTTGATGAGGATGACCATGGTGGCGTCGGCCTCGGGGAGGTACATGGTGACGCTCTCGTAGCCGGGGAGGGAGCCGTCGTGTCCGATCCAGCCGTGGGTCGCGAACAGGCCGAGGCCGTAGCCGCCGTCGGACAGGCCGGGGACGGGGAGGAACTTCTCACGCTCGTGCTGGGTGGCGGGGGAGATCAGCTCACCGGTGGCCAGCACCTTCGCCCAGTGCCGCAGGTCGCAGAGGTCGGAGTACATCGCGCCGGCCGCCCAGGCCCAACTCGGGTTCCAGTGCGTGGAGTCCTCGATCTGGCCGCTGAGGGTCTGGTTGGTGTAGCCGTGCGCGTAGGGGGAGCGGAACGAGGCGTCGCGCGGGAAGACGGTCTGCTCCAGGCCGGCCGGGCCGGTGACGTACCGCTGGATGTAGTCGTCCAGCGGTAGGTGGCTGAGCTTCTCCACCACCAGGCCGAGCAGCACGGTGTTGGTGTTGGAGTACTGGAACTCCGTCCCGGGCGGGAAGACGTTGTCGTGCTTGAACGCGTAGGCGACCAGCTCCTGCGGGGTGTAGGCGCGGTCGGGGTCGGCCAGGAAGTCGTGGACGAAGGTGTCGTCGAAGGTGTACGAGTACAGGCCGCTGCGCATCTCGGCCATCTGACGGATGGTCACCTGGTCGCCGCAGGGCACGCCCTCCAGGTAGGTGGAGATCGGCGCGTCGAGGTCGACCAGGCCCTGGTCCACCAGCTGGAGCAGGGCGGTGATGGTGAAGGTCTTGGTCTCGCTGCCGATCCGGAAGTGCATCGCCGGGTCCATCGGCTCGCCGGTCTGCTTGTCGGCCACGCCGAAGGTGTGGAGGTACTCGCCGCGGCCGGGCAGCCAGAGGCCGGCGATCACGCCGGGGGTGCCGGTCTCCTGCCGGACCCGCTCGATGGCCTCGTCCAGACGGGCCACCAGGGCCGGGTCGAGGCCGGCGCTGGAGATGGCGGCGGCGGGGCGGAGGGCGGTGGGGTGGTGCTGGGCCTGGGCCGGGGGAGCGGCGAGGGCGAGCGGGAGCAGGGTGGAGAGGGTGAGCAGCGCGGTGGCGAGCCTGCGGGCGGGGGTGCGTCGCATGGGCGGGACGGCCTCACTTCCGGGAGGGGAACCTTGCCTGCCCACGCTCACACCGGAGGCGGGGGAGGGCGGACGGGCCCTGGGAGACGTCCGGCGATTCCACCCGTACGGAGCCGGGTGGCGCGGGGGAACGGCTGCTCTGATACCCCCTGGGGTATCGTGGACGAAGTCGGAGCCTTGGAGATGAACGGAGTAGGACCATGGAGCAGGGCTTGGCCGTCACACTGGACGTCCCGTTCGCGGAAGCCGTCGCGCGGGTGCGTGAGGCGCTGGCGGGGCAGGGGTTCGGCGTGCTGACCGAGATCGACGTGCGGGCCACCCTGCGGGCGAAGCTCGGCGAGGAGATGGAGGACTACTTCGTCCTCGGCGCATGCAACCCGCCGCTCGCGCACCGTGCGCTGGCGGTGGACCGCCGGATCGGGCTGCTGTTGCCGTGCAACGTGGTGGTGCGGACGGAGGACGGCCGGACGGTCGTCGAGGCCGCCGACCCGCAGCTGCTCGTCGGCTTCACCGGCCGCCCGGAGCTGACCCCCGTCGCCGACGAGGCGGCGCAACGCCTGCGGGCGGCGCTCGCCACCCTGGACGCCGGCGCCGCACGAGCCGCTCGGCGTGGTGACGGTTCGTCAACCGACCACGGCGGCGGTGCGGCTCTGCCAGGATGGGAGGACGGGTGACCGGGACACGGCGGGAGGGGCGGCGGATGGCGCGGATCGTGGTGGTCGGAGGCGGGATCGCCGGGACGGCGGCGGCCTTGGCGCTGCACAAGGCGGGGCACCGGCCCGTGGTGCACGAGGCCCATCCGGACACCGGCGAGGACATCGGCGCGTTCATGACCCTGGCCAGCAACGGCATGCGGGCGCTGGCCGGCTTCGACGCCGAACGGGCGGTGGCCGGCGCCGGGTTCGACGTCACCGCCATGGAGGTGCGGGACGCGGACGGCGCGGCGCTGGCCTCGGTGCCGCTCGGGGAGACCGAGCTGCCGCTGGCCCGGTACCGCTGTCTGCGGCGGGCCGAGCTCGGGGCGGTGCTCCAGGACGAGGTCCGGCGGCGCGGGATCCCGCTGCGGCACGGCGCCCGGCTCACCTCCGTCTCCGAGACCGGGGAGGGGGTGACGGCGCACTTCGCGGACGGTTCGACGGTGGAGGGTGACCTGCTGGTCGGGGCCGACGGGCTGCGCTCGGCGGTGCGCGGATGGCTCGACCCGGACGGGGCCGGCCCCGAGTACGCCGGGCAGCGGGTGTTCTACGGCTACAGCACGGCCGCGCCGCCGCCGGTCTCCGGGCCCGGTCTGATCACCATGGTGCGGGGGAGCGAGGTGGCGTTCGGCTACCTGGTATCGCCGGGCGGGCGGACGTTCTGGTTCGCCCGGGTGGCGGGGCCGCCGGTGGGCGAGGAGGAGCGGGCGCGCACCGGCCCCGCGCAGTGGCGCGCGTGGCTGGAGCCGCTGCTGCGGCCGGACCGGACGCCCTGCGCGGACATCGTGGCGGGTACGGGTGAGGAGCTGATGGTCACCAACGCCCTGCACCTGCCGGCCGGGGGCCCCTGGCGCGGCCGGCGGGTGGTGCTGATCGGGGACGCCGCGCACGCCGCCTCCCCGGCCACCGGCCAGGGGGCCTCGATGGCGCTGGAGGACGCGGTGGTGCTGGCCAAGGCCCTCCGTGACGGGTCGTCGGCCGAGAGCGCCCTCGCCACCTACGAGCACCACCGCCGCCCCCGCGCCGAACGGAACACCGCCACCAGCGCGCGCCTCACCGCGAGCCGCCCGGCGGCGGGCACCCGGCCCCAGGACGCACCGCCGCCCGAGGACTCCGCCCGCCCCTCCACCCGCCCCGACGAGGCCCTGCTCCGGCTGCTGGACTGGGACACGCCCCTCCCGCCGCCGGTGCCGGGCGCCTGACGGCGGGTCAGGCGCGGCCGTCCCGGATCCACTCGTTGTTGAGCGCGCAGCCCAGGACCGGGCCGAACAGCAGGGAGAGGAACCACAGCCCGGCGGTGAAGGGCGAGTAGAGGTAGTACGTCCACTGCGGCAGCAGCATGCCCGGCAGCACGTACAGGACGACGAGGAACGCCCAGCTCAGCAGCGAGGTGATCACGACGCGTGCGACGACATCCATGGCGGTCCCCCGGGTTCGGGCCAGGTGTTGAACGCGTTCAATATAGCAACCGGGGGCGGGGCGGATCGCGGGGAGGGGTGCTGTCAGCGGCCGAGCAGGCGGGCGAGCAGGCCCTTGCGGGTGGAGGGGTCGCAGTCGCAGCGGGCGTTCTTGGGGATGCCGGCCAGGACCTGCTCGACGTGCAGGCCGCAGCCGGCGTGGGTGGCCTTGCCGCAGGTGCGGCAGGTGGTGCGTCGGCACATGGGTGACTCCTCGGGGGGTGGGGGCTTCGAGGCAACTATACCCCCATGGGTATCGGAGCTGCGGTGATGCGGGCCGGGAGGGAGGGTAAATCCCTTGCGGCGCACCGGAGTCGGGCCCACACTGTGCCGGTGCTGATCAGACGAGAGACCCCAGCGGACGTGTCCGCCGTCCGGGCCGTGACCGCCGCGGCCTTTGCCGAGAACGAGTCCGCCGGATCGTACGAGGTGGAGGTGCTGGACCAGCTGCGCGCCGGGCCGGCCTGGATGCCGGAGCTGTCGATGGTGGCCGAGGGGCCGGACGGCGAGGTGGTCGGGCACGTGGTGTGCAGCCGGGCCCATGTGGGCGGGGTGCCGGTGGTCGGGCTCGGCCCGATCAGCGTGCTGCCGGGGCACCAACGGCGGGGCGTGGGGCTGGCGTTGGTACACGCGGTGATCGGGGGCGCGGACGCGCTCGGGGAGCCGCTGGTGGGCCTGCTCGGCAGCCCGGAGTACTACGGGCGGTACGGCTTCCGCCGCAGTACCGACCTGGGCGTCAACGCGCCCGACCCGGCCTGGGGCCGGTTCTTCCAGGTCCGGCCGCTGGCCTCCTACCAGCCGTCCTTGCGCGGGGACTTCGTCTACCCGCAGGCCTTCGACCCGGCCTGACGGAGCGTCGGCCGGCCGGGGCAGGTAGGGCCTCTGTCGGGAAGGGCGCGGTGACGGCACTCTTGGAGGGCCCGCACCACCCACCCCCGGCTTGGAGGACCGCATGGTGTTCCGCAGTGACTACCCCGAGATCGAAGCGCTCGACCTTCCGATCCACGACGCGGTGCTCGGCAACGTGGCCGAGCACCCCGACCAGCCGGCCCTGGTGGACGGCATCACCGGGGAGTCCGTCAGCTACGCCCAACTGGACGGCGCCAGCCTCCGGTTCGCGGCCGGGCTGGCCGAGGCGGGGGTGCGCAAGGGCGACGTGATCGCGCTCTACAGCCCCAACACCATCGCCTACCCGATCGCCTTCTACGGGGCCACCCGGGCCGGGGCCACCGTCACCACGGTCAGCTCGCTGACCACCGCCGCCGAGCTGGCGGGGCAGCTGAAGGACAGCGGCGCCCGCTGGATCATCACCATCTCGGCCTTCCTCCCGGTCGCCGTCGAGGCTGCCAAGGCGGTCGCGGCCGAGGGCGTGCCGGTCACCGAGATCTTCACCTGCGACCGGGCCGAGGGCCACCGCTCCCTCACCGACCTGATCGCCTCCACCGCCCCCGCGCCCCGCCCGGAGATCGACCCGGCCACCGACATCGCCGTGCTGCCCTACTCCAGCGGCACCACCGGCCTGCCCAAGGGCGTGATGCTCAGCCACCGCAACATCAGCAGCAACCTGCTCCAGACCGACTCGGTGCACGCCACCGGCCGGGGCGAGCGGATCCTCGCCGTGCTGCCGTTCTTCCACATCTACGGCCTCACCGCCCTGCTCAACCACCCGCTGCGCTGCGGCTCCACCGTGGTGGTGCTGCCCCGCTTCGACCTGGAGCAGTTCCTGCGCACCATCCAGGACCAGCGGATCGAGGGCGTCTTCGCCGCCCCGCCGATCGTGCTGGCCCTCGCCAAGCACCCGCTGGTGGACCGGTACGACCTCTCCTCCGTCCGCTACGTGCTGAGCGCGGCCGCCCCGCTCGACGCCGAGCTGGCCGAGGCCGCCGCCCGGCGGCTCGGGCTGGACCGGATACACCAGGGCTACGGGATGACCGAGCTCTCGCCCGTCACCCACGTGGTGCCGCTGGACGACGAGGACCCGCCGGCCGGGACGGTCGGCAAGCTGGTCGCCTCCACCGAGCTGCGGGTGGTCGACCTGGACGGCTCCGGCGCCGACCTCGGGGCCGGTGAGCGCGGCGAACTCCTGTTCCGCGGCCCGCAGGTGATGCGGGGGTACTTCGGCCGCAAGGGCGAGACCGACGCGATGATCGACCCGGACGGCTGGCTGCACACCGGGGACGTCGGTCTGGTGGACGGGCGGGGCTACCTGTTCGTGGTGGACCGGGTGAAGGAGCTGATCAAGTACAAGGGCTACCAGGTCGCCCCCGCCGAACTGGAGGCGCTGCTGCTCACCCACCCCGAGGTGGCCGACGCCGCCGTGATCGGGGTGCGCGGCGAGGACGGCGAGGAGCGGCCCAAGGCCTTCGTGGTCCGGGCGCCCGGCAGCGGGCTGACGGAGCAGCAGGTCAGCGCGTACGTGGCCGAGCGGGTCGCCCCGTACAAGAAGGTGCGGGCGGTGGAGTTCCTGGACGCGGTGCCCAAGTCGGCGGCGGGCAAGATCCTGCGCCGGCAGCTGCGCGAGCGCCGGAGCTGACGGCCACTCAGCAGGGGCGGGCCCGGGAGGTTCCCGCCGGTCTGGCAGGATCGGCGGGGACCACGGACCTGGCAGAGAGGCCGCCATGACCACCCAAGCCACCTCCCGCATGCCCCAGCAGGACCGCAGCCGGGCCACCCGCCGCCGTCTGCTGGAGGCGGCGGTGGAGTGCCTGGCCGAGGTCGGCTGGCAGGGCAGCACCGTCGCGGTGGTGGCCGAGCGGGCCGGCGTCACCCGGGGCGCCGCCCAGCACCACTTCCGTACCCGCGAGGACCTCTTCACCGCCGCCGTCGAGCACGTCGCGGCCGAGCGGCTGGCGGCGCTGCGCGCCCGTCTGGACGCGCTGGCGCCGCCGGAGCAGAGGCGGACCGAGGCGGTGGTCGAGCTGATCGTCCACCTCTACACCGGGCCGCTGTTCCGGGCCGCGCTGCACCTGTGGGTGGCCGCCGCCACCGAACAGCCGCTGCGGGAGCGCCTGGTCGCGCTGGAGAACCAGATCGGCCGGGAGGCGCACCGCGCCGCCGTCGAGTTCCTCGGCGCGGACGAGGGCCACCCGGGGGTGCGGGAGACCGTGCAGGCCACCCTCGACCTGGCCCGCGGCCTCGGGCTGGCCAACCTGCTCACCGACGACGGCCCGCGCCGCTCCGGCGTGGTCCGGCAGTGGGCCCGCACGCTGGACGCGGTGCTCAAGGACGACCGGAGCGGCTGAGGCCGTGACCGGACCGTGGCCCGGCAGGTCACAGCTTGTCCAAGGTGCTGCACGACCATGTCCGAACGGGCGTCCGCTGTCGTAGCCTGTGCCCCGGTCAGCACCCTGACCGACCCTCCACGTACTCCACCTGACGGACCAGCAGTCGCACCCGCACCCGGGGACGTGCAGTCTGGTGGGGAGCCGATCCGTCCCGGCCCGGCCGGGGAACGTACCTGACAGGTGATCCCCTGATCATGCAAGGCAGCGAGCGGAACACACCGGACGGCACCGGCCAGGCGGCGGGCGCCGCCCAGCCAGGTCTGACGGGTCATCGGCTGGTGCCGTTGGCCACCGCCCTGATCGAGGGCGACGGCCGCATCCTGCACTGGAGCGGCGACGCCGAGGCGCTCACCGGGTACACCGCGGACCAGGCCGTCGGCGCCTACGCCGGGCGGCTGCTGATCCCGGACACCGAGCGCGGGCCCGCCCAGGAGCTGTTCCGTCGGATCATGGCCGGCAAGGGCTGGTCCGGCGTGTACGAGGTGCGGCACCGCGACGGCCACCGGGTCGAGCTGGAGTTCCGCACCTACCCGATCACCGGCCCCGGCGGAGAGCGGCTGCTGCTGGCCACCGCCTCCGACCTCGGCGCGCTGCGCCAGGTGGAGGGCGACCTCTCGGTGCTGGACGGCATCTTCGCGCAGTCCCCGATCGGGATGGCCGTCTACGACACCGAGCTGCGCTACGTCCGGCTGAACGACGCGCTGGCCCGGATCAACGGCCTCCCCGTCGAGGCGCACCTCGGCCGCCGGATCAACGCCGTGCTGCCCGGCATCAACTCCTCGGAGATCGAGGCGGTGATGCGTCAGGTCCTGGCCACCGGACGGCCGGTGGTGGACGCCCGCTCGCACGGCCGCACCCCCGGCGACCCGCGCCGGGACCGGGCCTGGTCCGCCTCCTACTTCCGGCTGGAGGACTCCACCGGCCAGGTGCTCGGCGTCTCCTCCTCGATCATCGACGTGACCGAGCGCTTCCAGGCCGAGGCCCGCGCCTCCCGGGCCCAGGAGCGGCTCGCCCTGCTGGCCGAGGCCACCGCCAGGATCGGCACCACCCTGGACCTCCAGCGCACCGCCGAGGAACTGGTCGAGGCCGTCATCCCGCGGTTCGCCGACTTCGCCACCGTCGACCTGCTGGAGCCGGTGCTGCGGGGTGAGGAACCGTCACAACTGCAGCCGGACCGGGGGGTCAAGCTGCGCGCCGTCGCCGTCGGCGAGGCCTACGAGGCGGGCATGACCAGCACCGCCGACGCCGTCGGCACCACCTCCGAGTACGACTCCAAGCGCACCTACACCGAGTGCCTGCGCAGCGGCCGCCCGCTGCTGCGCCCGCACGTGGACGAGCAGGTGCTGGCCGCCCTGGTGGCCGAGCCCGACCGGGTCGCGCCCGGGGTGCGGGCGGGCATCCACTCCTACCTGATGGTGCCGATCATGGCCCGCGGGATGGTGCTCGGCGGCTCCGAGTTCGTCCGGATGCGCAACCCCGAGCCGTTCTCCGCCGCCGACGTGGCGCTGGCCGAGGAGCTGGTGGCCCGCGCCGCCATCGCGCTGGACAACGCCCGGCTCTACCGGCGCGAGCGGGAGACCGCGCTCACCCTCCAGCGCAGCCTGCTGCCGCAGGAGATCCACCGCACCCTCGGCCTGGAGATCGCCTACCGCTACCTGCCCAGCAGCCTGGTCAGCGAGGTCGGCGGCGACTGGTTCGACGTGGTGCCGCTCTCCTGCGGCCGGGTCGCGCTGGTGGTCGGCGACGTGATGGGCCACGGCATCCGGGCGGCCGCGACGATGGGTCAGCTGCGCACCGTGGCACGGACCCTGGCCACCCTGGACATGCCGCCCGAGCAGGTGCTGACCCGGCTGGACGAGACCGCGATGGGCATCGGCGAGGGCCAGTTCGCCACCTGTATCTGCGCCGTCTACGACCCGGTGGAGGGCACCTGCACGATCGCCTCGGCCGGGCACCTGCCGCCGGTCAAGGTCAGCCCCGACGGGGTCTCCCGGGCCATCGAGCTGCCGCCCGGCGTGCCGCTCGGGGTCGGCGGGGTGGCCTTCGAGTCCACCGAGTTCACCCTCACCGAGGGCAGCATGCTGACCCTGTACACCGACGGCCTGGTGGAGCGCCGGGGCGAGGACATCGACCACGGCATCGGCCTGCTGGCCCAGGTGCTCTCCGGGCGCGGCCGCACCCTGGAGGCCAGCTGCGACGCGGCGCTGGCCGCGCTGGTGAGCGACGGCACCGAGGACGACATCGCCATGATCATGGCCCGGGCGCTGCCGATCCCCTCCGACCGGATCGCCACCCTCCACCTCGACGGCGCGGGCCCGGCCCCCGGCCGGGCCCGGAAGTTCACCCGGGACACCCTGCGGGCCTGGGGGCTGACCCAGCTCACCGACTTCGCCGAGCTGATGGTCAGTGAGCTGGTCACCAACGCCCTGCTGCACGCCGAGGCACCCCGCCGCCTGCGCCTGTTCCGCGACCGCACCCTCACCGTCGAGGTCGCAGACTCCGGCGGCCAGGCACCGCAGCTGCGGACCGCCGCCGAGCAGGACGAGGGCGGCCGCGGCATGCACCTGGTGAGCGAACTGGCCCACCGCTGGGGCACCCGCCAGACCAAGCACGGCAAGGTCGTCTGGGCCGAGATGGAACTCGACTACCGCTACCGCTGAGCCCCCTGACGTGAGGTCGGAGGGGCTCGGCGGGCGGGTCAGTGGACCAGGTGGTCGGCGGGGTGGCCGGCCGCCGCCGTCCGGTCCTGGCCGCGGAGCTTCCACCAGGCGAAGAGGGAGGCGGCGAGGAGGAGGGCGGCTGCCGCGATCGCGGCCACGTTCATGCCGTGCACGAAGGCGGTGCGGGCGGCGGCGGTGAGTTGGTCGCCCAGCTCGGCGGGGACGGTGGAGGCGGCCTGCACCGCGTTGCCGATCGACTGCCCGGCCTCGGTGGTGAGGGCCTCGGTGCCGGCCGGCATCACCAGGGAGCCGGCGTAGATGGCGGTGACCACGGAGCCGAGCAGGGCGATGCCGAGGGCGGTGCCCAGCTCGTAGGCGGTCTCCGAGACGGCGGAGGCGGCACCGGCCTTCTCCGGCGGCGCGGCGGTGAGCACCAGGTCGGCGGAGAGGGTGTAGACGATGCCCTCGGCCGCGCCGGCGGCCAGGAAGGACGCGCCGAGCAGCAGGTACGGGCTGCCCTGGTGCGCCCAGCCGAGCACCGCGATGCCCGCGCCCATGGCCAGCAGGCCGCCGGCCAGGGTGACCCGGACGCCGGCCCGGCGGGCCAGCTTGGCGGTGAGCAGACCGCCGGCCACGGCGCCGACGAAGGCCGGCAGCTCGGCCAGACCGGCCGTCAGGGGGGAGTACCCGCGCACCAGTTGGAGGTACTGCGACATGAAGAAGATCACGCCGGACAGCCCGATGAGGGAGGTCAGGGAGGAGAGGACGGCCGCCGTGAAGCGCGGGTTGACGAAGAGCCGGACGTCCAACAGCGGGGAGGGGAGCCGGAGCTGACGGCGGACGAAGACGGTGAGCGCGGTGGCGCCGAGCGCGAAGGTCACCGGGATCGGCCAGTGGCCGAGGCCGTTGGCGGCCGCCTCCTTGACCGCGTAGACCACGCCGATCACACCGGTCATCGAGAGCAGCACGCTGAGCACGTCCCAGCGGCCCGGGTCGGGGTCCTTCGACTCGGGCAGCAGCCAGCTGCCGAGCACCAGCAGCAGGGCCAGCACCGGCAGGTTGAGCAGGAAGACCGAGCCCCACCAGAAGTGCTCCAGCAGCACGCCGCCGACCACCGGGCCGAGCGCGGCGCCGGCGGTGGCGCCCGCGCCCCAGATGCCGATCGCGGTGGCCCGCTCCCGGGCATCCGGGAAGAGGCTGCGGATCAGCGAGAGGGTGGAGGGCATGATGGTGGCGCCGGCGATGCCGAGCAGCGCGCGGGCCAGGATCAGCCAGCCGGGGCTCGGGGAGTACGCGGCCAGCAGGGAGGCCGCGCCGAACGCGGTGGAGCCGATCAGCAGCAGCTTCTTGCGGCCGATCCGGTCGCTGAGCGCGCCCATGCTGACCAGCAGGCCGGCCAGCACGAAGGAGTAGGCGTCACCGATCCAGAGCAGCTGGGTGCCGCTGGGGTGCAGGGTCTCGCTGATCGAGGGCAGGGCGAGGGAGAGCACGGTCGCGTCGAGCGCGACCAGGGTCACCGCCAGTACCAGGACGCCGAGGCCGAGCCAGCGGGAACGGGCGGAGTGGGTGGTGCTCATTTCTGTTCAGGGCTCCTGAGGGCACCGCCGAGGAAGAGCTCGGCGAGCGAGTAGGCACTGTCACGGGGGGCGAGGCGTCCGTCCTGGACGGCCCAGCCGATGCCGGCCACGAGGTCGAAGAAGGCCTCGCTGAGCCAGCCGGCGGAGAGCTCGACGCGGAACACGCCCTCCTGCTGGCCACGGAGGAAGAGCGCGCGGACCCGGGAGTCCTGCACCTCCCAGAGGTCGTTGATCTCCTGGTCGTCGAAGAGCTGGTTCTCTCCGGCCAGGAAGGCGCAGAGCGCGGCGTCGGGGACGACGGCGTCCACCAGGCGGCGCAGGGCGGCCTCGGGACTGCCGCTCTCTATCGCGGCCGTGTCCAGCGCGGCGGCGAACTTGCGCAGGCTGAGCGCGCCGACTTCGCGGATCAGCGCCTCGCGGCCGGGGAAGGTGCGGTGCAGGGTGGCACGGCTGATCCCGGCGGCGCGGGCGATCTCGTCGAGGTGGGCGGTCGGGCGGCGGGAGAGCACGCCGACGGCGGCTTCGAGCACGGAGTCGCGGTCAGTGGCCATGGGGCGAGTGTAGCTCAGATGAGACGTTGATGTCTCAATCGGAAGATCGGAGCATCAGGGCATCGGCTCTGCTGTCCGCGGGCCGCCGCGAGCTGATAGGGATGGGGCATGCGTTTCACCGCCGTTCCGATGCCGTCCTCCGTCGCGGCCAGGCCCCAGGACAACCGTGGGTACCCGGTGCCCGCCATCACGCCGTGGGAGGGGGAGGAGCCGCAGTTCGCGCTGACCGACTACGGGCGCAGCGCCGAGTGCGCGCGGGACCGGCTCTGCTCGGTCTGCGGCCGGGAGATGCCGGCCGGGCCGGTGTGGCGGGTGGTCGGGGCGGCCGAGAGCGCGGCGATCGGGGAGGCGCTGGCGGCGGGCCGGCCGTATCGCAACCTGGCCCCGACCCTGGAAGGGCCGGGGCACCGGGTGTGCATGCTGTACGCCTCGATGGTCTGCCCGTACCTGGCCCGGCCGAACGCCCGGCGCGGGGTCTCGGCCGAGCAGCCGGACGAACTGACGGAGCATCTGGTCCGGGGGACGGCCCGGGGCGCCACGGGCGCGGTGGTCGGCTTCGCCGACTACGAGTACGCGATCACTCCGACCAACGTGCTGTTCCGCTTCCTGGAGCCGGTCGAGTTCCTGCCGCACGGGCAGTCGGAGGAGCACCTCGGACTGCTGCGAGAGGAACTCGACCGGCTCCAGGGGTGAATCAGACCGACCGGCGATTGGGGGGCGGCGTCGCGGCGTTGGGGCACGCGCCCTCCTTGCCCGCCAACGGGCAGGAGGGGCCCTTCGCCACCTTCTCGTCAGTCGCCGATGCTCCGCATGGGCTCTCCCCCAGCCTTCGGCCGGGAGGTGCCCCCACCCAGCCTTCGGCATCCCAGCCTTCGGCCGGGAGGGGCCCCCTTCTCGGCGGCGCCGATGCACGCACCCCACCGCCGCTCCTTCACCCACCCCCCAATCGCCGGTCGGTCTCAGGACCGGAAGGCCGGCAGGCCGTGGACCGAGGAGACCAGCTGCGGGGCACCCGAGCCGTCGGCCGGCAGGATGGCGACGCCCTCGGGGGTGCGCACCGCGACGGTCTTGCCGTCGCGGGACCAGGCGGGCTCGGTGTAGTCGGTGGTGGCGTTCGGGGTCAGGTCCTGCACGGTCTTCTGGGTGGTGTTGACGCTCTGCCGGAAGACGTGGTCGTGGCCGTTGACCGCGCGGACGAAGACCACCGAGTGGCCGTCGGAGGAGAGCGCGGGCTGCGAGCCGGCGGCGATGGGGCCGCCCTGCTGGCGCAGGTAGTCGTCGCGGATGTAGACGGTCCCGTTGGTGCTGTTGGCGTAGACCGTGGTGCCCTGGTCGTCCGAGCCGTTGATCCAGGTGTTGCCCTGCTGGGGCAGCGCGGGGCCGTCCTCGTAGGTGCCCAGGCCCAGGTCGGTGGGGGTGTTGCCGGCGGTTCCGGCGGGCACCTCGGCCAGGCGGCTGACGCCGTTGCTGGTGATGGTGATGGTGAAGAGGATGTTCTCCTTGCCCGGGAGACCGTCGTGCGCCTTGGCGACCTGCCAGGTCGGGTGCGACCAGGTCTGGCCGCCGGGGTTCTTCGCGATGGCGGCGCGCACGCTGCCGTCGGGGCGGCTGACGGCCAGGTCGCCGTTGCCGTCCACGAACACGGCCCGTCGGCCGTCCGGGCTCCAGTTGAGGTCGCGCACGGCGGTCCCGAAGTCCATCGTCCCGCCGTTCACCACCACGAGGTTGGTGCCGTTGCTGATGGTGAGCCCGGTACCCGCGGTCCGGTCGAACGGCGTGCCGGACGGGGCGGCGACGGGCGCCGCTGCGGTCGGCGTGGCGGTGGCGGTGGCGGAGGGGCTCGGGGTGGCGGTCGGCGTGACCGGCGCGGTGGGCGTGGCGGTCGGCGAGGCCGGGGCGGTGGGGGTGGCCGTGGCCGGGTTGGCCGTCGGCGCGGCGGACTTGGCGGGCGACGGGTCGCAGGCGGTGAGGAGCAGGGTGCCGCCGGTGGTGAGGGCGCAGACGAGCGCGACAGAGGCGCGGCGGTGGGTACGAACGGACATGGTGACTTCCCCCCGGAAGACGAGAACTGGTGTGGGTTGGTGCCGTGAGACGCCCTTCGGTCGTTGAGCCCTTGTCACCAGGCGACCGCTTGCTGCTCCGTGCGATGTGAGAACTCTGTCAGCAGCACGTCCGCGAACTGTGAAGCGACTGTCACCGCCGGGCAACGGCGTTCGAATGCCCGGTCACCGGAGACGACGAGAGGCCCGGCGCCCCCGTCGCGGGGGTGCCGGGCCTCTCGGGGCTGGTGCCTCGTCAGCTCTGGTTGTAGAAGCCGGTCTCGTCGAGCGGACGGTCGATCACCATCACCTCGACGTCGGCCGGGGTGAGCAGGAAGACCCGGCGGGCGATCCGCTCGATCCCGCCCATGGTGCCGAACACCAGACCGGAGGCGAAGTCCACCATCCGCTTGGCCTCGGCGTCCGACATCTCCGTCACGTCCATGACCACCGGAGTGCCCGAACGGATGTGCTCGCCGACGGCGCGCGCGGCTTCGAAGCCGGTCGGCTTCAGCGAGACGATCTTCGCCGGGGCGGGCACCGCCACGGCGCTCTCCTGGGTCGGCCATTGATCCTCGTACACGGCAGCCGGGTAGTGGCCGGAGGGCATCAGCCACCCGTTGTGGTGCTCGTCGCGAAGTGCTCCCATGCCGCGCCTCCCTCGTTCCGTCCCGGACTCGTCCCCCCGGGTGTACGCGCCTCTTGACGCGTCATCCATCCGTCGGAACTGTCCGAGTATCGCACTGATCACCGCTCCGGCGCCCGTCCGTGACCGCCGTACGGGCGCGGGTCGTGACAGAATCCGGACACTCCCGGGCGGCTGCCGCGACCACGCCGGTCGGCGAACGGTTGCGCGCGTAGACCCTATCGGTGTGCGCCACGGCACAGTTGACTCCTCGTCAACAGTCCGGTAACAGCTTGGCGGCGGTGCGGGACGGGCGTGTCGGGTGGGGTCCGCGGGTGTGGCGAGGCCCACTCCGGGGCCGGTGCGCCGCAGGGCCCGGACGGGCCCTGCGGGGACCCGACGGACCGTCAGGGCCGGTACGGCAGCCGGGTGGCGTCCGGATAGCACGGCGTGCCGAACGGCGGCCCCTCGGCCACCCAGCCGCCCCGGCCGTCCGCCGCTGCGTCCTGCCGGCGCGCCACCGAGAGGCAGGCCCGCCCCGGGGCGGTCGGCGGCGGCGTCACCGCGAAGGAGGCGGGCAGCAGCAGGCCGTGCGCGTCGTACGGCTGGGGCCGGTTGACGAACCGTTCGGTACACGACCTGGTCAGCTGCTCGCCGCAGGAGCCCATCGCGTCGGCCAGCCACTGCGCCCCGGCCCAGCCCTCCGGCTCCCATGCGGAGAGTCGCCCCTCCCGCTCCGGATACCAACGCGCCATCGCCGTAGGAGCGGTCGACGGCGGTGACCCAGAGCGCCTGGCGGCAGCCCGGGGTGGAGCGGTACGGCTCCCGGGCCGTCTCCGACCAGCCCTGCACGGTGGTCACCTTGGCGAGCGGCCGCACCCCGGCGCCCTCCAGGGCCTGACAGAGCGCCACGTTCCCGCGCCGGTCCAGTGCGTCGAGCACCAGCTTCAGGCCGTCGGCCACCGCGCTGCGGGCGCCGAGCCGCCGTAGACGGAGTACAGGTGCGGCCGGCGCTCGTACGGGGTCCCGACCGGCTGGCCGCCCACGTCCGGCACGCCGCTCGCGCTCACGTACCGTGCGGCCGTTGAGGCCGCCGTGCGCGTTCAGCTCCTCGGAGAACGTCTGCGCGCCGTACCGGGGCCCGGCGAAGGTCTCGGCGCCGGTCGGGCCGGAGAGCGAGGCGAGCAGGCCGATCCGGATCTCACTGCCCGTCGCCCCGGTCTCGGCCGGCCCGAAGCGTGGCTGCGGCAGGCGGGTGGGCGAGGCGCGGGAGCTGGGCGGTCCGCCGACAGTTGTTCGGAAAGTTTCCTAACCATACCCTTGACCGTGCCTGCTCAGGCCGGGATTCTGAACGGGCCCGTCCGGAAGGGGACTTCGCCCCCGTGCTCCGGCGCCTGCGGCGAACTCCCCGACCTGCAAGGAGAATCGGATGAGAGTCAGGAACCTCGCGGCCACCGGCGGCGCGCTCGCCGCCCTGGTGCTGGGCACGGTGGCAGCGCCACCGGCGCCCGCCGCGGCCGCCGCGCCCGCCCGCTACGAGGCGGAGAGCGCGGCCGTCACCAAGGGTGTGGTGGAGTCGAACCACACCGGCTACTCGGGCACCGGATTCGTCAACGGCGACAACGCGGTGGGCAGTTACGTCGAGTTCACGGTCAACGCCGCCACGGCCGGCACCGGCGTGCTCTCCGTCCGGTACGCCAACGGCACCTCCATCGACCGGCCCGCCGACATCACCGTCAACGGGGCCCAGGTGGCCGCCGCACGGTCCTTCCCGTCCACCGGCACCTGGGACACCTGGACCACCGCCACCGTGACCGCCGCGCTGACCGCCGGGGCCAACAAGGTCCGCCTCACCTCCAGCAGCGCCGACGGCCTGCCCAACCTCGACTACCTGGAAGTCGAGGTCACCGCGCCGAGCAGCGACTACCAGGCCGAGGACGCGACGCTCGCCCAGGCCGCCGTGGCCACCAACCACACCGGCTTCACCGGCACCGGCTTCGTCGACTACACCAACGTGGCCGGCTCGTACGTCGAGTTCGCGGTCAGCGCCGCCACCGCCGGGACGGCCCCGCTGACGCTGCGCTACTCCAACGGCACCGCCGTGGACCGCCCGATGGACCTGGTGGTGAACGGCGCCGTGGTGGCCTCCGGGGTCTCCTTCCCGGCCACGACGAACTGGGACACCTGGGCCACCAAGACCCTCAACGTCCCGCTGCGGGCCGGGGCCAACACCGTCCGGGCCACCGCCACCACCGCCAACGGCGGGCCCAACCTCGACCGGATCACCGTCGCCGTCACCGCCGACACCGTGCCGCCGACCCGCCCCGGCCAGGGCGTCTGCTCCGCCATCGGCCCGAACGGCCTGACCCTGAGCTGGGCCGCCGCCACCGACGACGTCGGCGTCAGCGCGTACGACCTCTACGAGCACGGCAACAAGCTGGCCGAGGCCCCCGGCGACACCACCGCCAAGGTGCTCACCGGGCTGGCCCCCAGCACCACCTACAACCTCACCGTGATCGCCCGCGACGCGGCCGGCAACGCCTCCCCGGCCAGTGTGGCGGTGGACTGCACGACCGCCGCCAGCTCCGACCCGCTGCCCACCGCCCCGGGCACGCCCACCGTCTCGGACGTCAAGGCCAGCTCCGCGACGCTGAGTTGGGGAGCGTCGAGCGACGACAAGGGCGTGGTGGCGTACGAGGTCCGCAGCGGCAGCGCCGTGCTGGCCACCGTCACCGGCGCCCCGCCGGCCACCACGACCACCGTGACCGGCCTGGCCTGTGACGCCCCGTTCGTCCTCACGGTGGTGGCCAAGGACACCGCCGGCGGGTACTCCCCGGCCTCCGCGCCGGCCTCCTTCACCACCGGCGCCTGCACCGCCGACGGCGGCGTGCCCGGCTCCCCGGCCACCCTCTCCTCCGGCTGGACCATCCCCTGGGGCATCGGCTGGCTGCCGGACGGCAGCACCGCGCTGGTCACCGAGCGGGACAGCTTCAAGGTCTTCAAGCAGGCCAAGGACGGCTCCAAGACCCTGGTCGGCACGGTGCCCAACGCGGTCACCACCGACGGCGAGGGCGGCCTGCTGGGCGTGGCGATCGACCCCAACTGGGCGTCCACCAAGTACGTGTACTTCATGCACACCGCCTCCGAGGGCAACCGGATCGTCCGGATGACCTACAACGGCAGCGCGCTCAGCGGCTACACCGTGCTGCTCCAGGGCATCAAGAAGAACCGCTACCACAACGGCGGCCGGCTGGCCTTCGGCCCCGACGGCTACCTCTACGCCACCACCGGCGACGCCCAGACCCAGGCCCTGGCCCAGGACAAGAACTCGCTCAACGGCAAGATCCTGCGCCTGACCACGGCCGGCAAACCCGCCCCCGGTAACCCCTTCGGCAACTACGTCTACAGCCTCGGCCACCGCAACCCGCAGGGCCTGGCCTTCGACCGGAGCGGGCGGCTGTGGGAGGCCGAGTTCGGCGACTCCAAGTTCGACGAGCTGAACCTCATCAAGCCCGGTGCCAACTACGGCTGGCCGACCTGCGAGGGCACCTGCTCCACCGCCGGGATGACCAACCCCAAGGCCACCTGGGCGGTCAACGTGGCCTCCCCGAGCGGCATCGCCATCGTCCGCAACGTGGTCTACATGGCCGCCCTCAAGGGCACCCGGATGTACCGCATCCCGATCAACGGCGACACCGAGACGGTCGGCGCCGCCACCTCCTACTACGTCGGCACCTACGGCCGCCTGCGCACCGTCACCAAGGTGCCGGGGGCGGACCAGCTCTGGCTGACCACCACCAACGCCGACAACAACGGCGGCGCGGCCGACGGCGCCGACAAGATCTTCCGCATCAACATCGGCTGACGGAAGGTCAATCGGAGGAGGTGCGGCGGGCGCGCCGCACCTCCTCGCTGACCGCCCAGGCGTCGGCCACCGGGCCGAGGTGGCGCAGCTTGTCCGGGTTGAGCACGACCCGGACGGCCTGCACCCGGCCGTCCAGCACGTCCAGGGACAGGGCCTGGAGCACCGCCCCGTCCCGGTCGCGGAAGAGCGCTCCGGGCTGGCCGTTGACCTCGACCGGCTCCAGGGTGACGTCGATCCGCAGCAGGACCGGGAAGACCGAGGCGAGCAGCCTGGCGACGTTGGCCGCCCCGCTGACGGCGCGGGCCAACTGCGGCGCCTTGCCGCCGCCGTCGCCGACGAACTGCACGTCGGGGGAGAGGAGTTGCTGCAGCGCGTCCATGTCGCCGCCCGCCATCGCCGCGAAGAACCTGGCCGCCAGCTCGTCCCGCTCCGTCCGGTCGGCCTCGAAGCGGGGCCTGCCCTCGGCCATGTGCCGCCGGGAGCGGACCAGCAGCTGGCGGCAGGCCGCCTCCGAGCGGCCGACCGCCGCGGCGATCTCCTCGTAGTCGAAGGCGAACACCTCCCGGAGCAGGAAGACCGCCCGCTCCGCCGGGGTGAGCCGCTCCAGCAGCAGGAGCGCCGCCATCGACACCGAGTCCGCCAACTCGGCCGCCCGCTCGGGGTCCTGGTACGGATCGCTGAGCAGCGGCTCGGGGAACCACGGCCCGACGTACGCCTCCCGGCGCACCCGGGCCGAGCGCAGCACGTCGATCGAGAGCCGGGTGACCGCCGCCGACAGGAAGGCCTTGACGGAGTCGGGCCGGGTCGGCGAGGCGTCGTAGCGCAGCCAGGCCTCCTGGACGACGTCCTCGGCCTCGGTCACGCTGCCGAGGATCCGATAGGCGATCGAGAACAGCAGTGGCCGGAGTTCCTGGAACTCGTCGACCTTGCTCATGCGGGCCCCCGGTGGCTCTCGTTTCGGATGATCGTCTCATGGGTGCTGACGAACCGTGAGTTCCGGGGAAGACCGGCGGACGGTCACGCTCCGTTCATCCGGAGTCCGTCGGGTCCCGGCTGAATGGGCCGGGTTGTACAGCCAACTCGACGAAGCCGCGCGCCCCCCGCTGCGGCGGACAGGACCCCCGTGGCCGCAGGTTCCTCCCTCAGCCTCTCCACGCCCTCGAATCCGGCCGAAGGCGACCGGCTCACCTTCCGCTGGACCACCGACGCCCCCGACGCCAAGAACTGGGTCGGCATCTACGACGGCACCCGGCTGCCCGGCACCGGCTCCTCGCTGCTGTGGAAGTACACCCCGGCCGCCTCCGGCGAGGTGCAGCTGGACACCTCGGCGCTGACCGACGGCCCGTACACCGCCTACCTGTTGGCCAAGGACGGCTACGGCGTCCTGGCGCGCAGCGCGCAGTTCTCCTTCCGGCCCCGCCCGGTCGCGCCGCGCCCGCACCTGGCGGTGGACGCGCTGACCGCGACCACCGCGGCGCCCTCGGCCGCGTTCCGGATCAAGCTCGGCGGGCTGTGGATGCTCGGCTCCTCGGCGCCGGTCTTCCGCAAGGTCGCCGGTGACTCCTGGCTCTCCGTCAGCGCCGACGGCACCGTCACCGGCACCGCCCCGAACGCACCGCTGCCTCGCCCCGCCGTGCTGACCGTCGGGGTCAAGGACGCGGCCGGGAACACCGACCAGCTCACCGTCCAGGTGCCGGTCAACTCCCGCAAGCCGCAGCTCAAGACGGCCACCCTCAACCTCTGGAAGGCGGGCGCCGGCACGGCGGACGCGCTGGAGAAGCAGCTGCGGGTGGTGCTCACCCAGGGCTGGGACGTGGTCGCCCTCCAGGAGACCGGCGGCACCGCCGCCCAGGCGCTGGCCGACGCGCTCGGCTGGTACGCGTACCAGAGCGCGGGCAGCGTCGGCATCCTGAGCCGGTACCCGCTGGCCGAGGTCACCGCCGCCACCGCCGAGCTGCCGGCCGCCGGGGTCACCGTGCAGCTGACGGGCGGTCGGGCGGTCCGGTTCTGGGCGGCCCACCTGGACGAGTCGGACTACGGCCCGTACGCCGTCCAGGACGGGCGCGGCGCCGAGGGCACCGTGGCGAGCGAGAACGCCTCCGCCCGGGGCCGGCAGGCGCTGGCGCTGGCCGCGCTGGTGAAGGCGGAGCTGGCGGCGCGCAAGCCGCTGCCGGTGGTGCTCGCCGCCGGGCTGGCCTCGCCCTCGCACCTGGACTGGACGCCGGCCACCGCCGCCGCGCACTCCGGCGTGGGGGCGCTGGCCTGGCCGGTGACGGTGGCCCTGCAGAACGCGGGCCTGGTCGACGCCTACCGCCTGGCCCACCCCGACCCGGCGGCCTCCCCGGGCGACACCTGGTCCGTCACCCGCCGCGTGCGCGGTGCGAAGCCGGAGCCGCAGGACCGGGTCGACCAGGTGCAGTTCGCCGGGAAGCTCACCCTGGTCGAGGCCCACACCCTGGCCACCGGCTGGCCCGCCCCCGAGCCCGACGCCGCCGCCAACGGCTGGCCCTCGGACACCGCCGCCGCCGTCGCCACCTTCACGATCTGAGAGGCCGCCAGATGACTCCCCAGCTCAGCCGCCGTTCCTTCGTCTCGGCCTCCGCCGCCGCTGCCGCCGCGGGGGTGATGGGCGGCGCGGGCCAGGCCGTCGCGGCGGACGCCTCTGCCGAGGCCACGAAGGCCAAGAAGCCCAAGCCCGGCACCGTCGCCGACGTGAAGCACGTGGTGATCCTGATGCAGGAGAACCGCTCCTTCGACCACTACTTCGGCACCCTCAACGGCGTGCGCGGCTTCGCCGACAAGCAGGCGCTGCAGTTCCCGGACGGCGGCAACGTGTTCCGCCAGCCCGACGCCGGGCGCAGCGACGGCGGCGTGATGCTGCCGTACCGGATGGACACCGCCAAGTACAACGCGCAGAACGCCGGCGGCCTCCCGCACGACTGGGCCACCGGCCACCAGGCCGTCAACAACGGCGCGATGAACAAGTGGATCGCCGCCAAGGGCGAGCGCGCGATGGGGTACTTCACCCGCGAGGACATCCCCTACCAGTTCGCGCTGGCCGACGAGTTCACCCTCTGCGACGCCTACTTCTGCTCGCTGGCCGGGCCCACCGACCCGAACCGCCTCTACCTGTGGACCGGCACGGCGGGCCCCGGCCGGGACGGCACCACCGGCCCGTGGATCGACAACACCCCGGTGACGGACAACCCGGTGGCCGACTGGACCACCTACGCGGAGCGCCTCCAGAGCGCGGGCGTGAGCTGGCGGGTCTACCACAACCCCAGCAAGGACGAGCGGACCGGCGACTACGACGACAACGCGCTCTCGTACTTCAAGCAGTTCCACAGCTTCCCGAAGGACGACCCGCGGTACGTCAACGCGATGACCAAGTTCGACCCCGCCGCCTTCGACGCCGACTGCAAGTCCGGTGCGCTGCCGACGGTTTCGTGGCTGGTCGCCCCGTACCTGTTCTCCGAGCACCCCAACGCCGGCCCGGCGTACGGCGCCCACTGGGTCAACACGGCGCTGCAGTCACTGATGTCCAACCCGGAGGTGTGGAACCACACCGTCTTCCTGGTGATGTACGACGAGAACGACGGCTACTTCGACCACATGGTGCCGCCCACCCCGGAGCCGGGCACCCCCGAGGAGTTCGCCCAGGGCCGCGCGATCGGCCTGGGCAACCGGGTGCCGCTCTGGGTCGCCTCCCCGTGGTCGCGCGGCGGATGGGTCAACTCCCAGGTCTTCGACCACACTTCGGTGGTGCAGTTCCTGGAGGTGGTGACCGGGGTCAAGGAGCCGAACATCTCCGACTGGCGCCGCACCATCTGCGGTGACCTGACCAGCTGCTTCGACTTCACCAAGCCGGACCACTCGATACCGGCCCTGCCCGACACCAACGCCCTGATGGCGCGGGCCGACGCGGGCGCCGGCCTGCCGGCCGTCAAGCTCCCGGCCGTCGGCGGCCAGTCGCTCCCGCCGCAGGAGCCGGGCGAGCGGCCGCACCGCAAGCTGCCCTACGGCCCCGGGGCGGAGGCGGTGGTGGACCGCGCCACCGGCAAGGTCACCTGCACCATGACCAACACCGGTACGGCGGGCTTCGCCTACACCGTGTACCCGAACGTCCGACTCCCGTTCACGGGGACGCCGTTCACCGTCCCCTCGGGTGCCTCGAAGACCTACGTCTGGGACGCCTCGGCCACCGACGGCCAGTACGACTTCACCGTGCACGGGCCCGACGGCTTCGTCCGCCGCTTCGCCGGGTCGGTGGTCCGGGCCGGGCAGGACGACGTGGCGGTGCCGGTGGTGGAGGCACAGGTGCAGCGCAACAGGGTCGCGCTGCACCTGCACAACGACGGCGGCACGGAGGTGTCCTTCACCCTCTCGGCGAACGACTTCGCCGGGCAGGCCCAGACCGTCTGGGTCGCCGCCGGGAAGCAGGCCACCGTCAACTGGCCGCTGGACAACGGCCGTTACGACGTCACCGTGACCGCTGCCACCGGCACCCGGTTCACCCGGCGGTACGCGGGCACGGTGCACTGACCCCGGCCGTCAGCCCAAGGCCTCGGCCACGACGGCGGCGGCCTCCGCGATCAGCGCCTCGTCGGCGGTGGTCTTCGGGTCCTGATGGGTGGTCAGGACGGTGACGGCGACCGGCCCCCGGCCGGGCGGCCAGGCCACCCCGGCGTCGTTGGCCGTGCCGTACGACCCGGTGCCGGTCTTCTCCGCCACCGTCCACCCCTTCGGCAGCCCGGCCCGCAGGCGGTTCCCGCCGGTGGTGTTGCCGAGCAGCCAACCGGTCAGCCGCTCGCGGCCGGCCCGGTCCAGCGCGCGGCCCGTGACCAGCCTCGCGTTGGTCCGGGCCAGCGCGCGCGGGCTGGTGGTGTCCGTCACCCGCCCCGGCTCGGCCGAGTTGAGCGCCGGCTCCCACCGGTCCAGCCGGGTCACCCGGTCGCCGAGCTCGCGGCAGAACCGGGTGACGGCCCCGGGCCCGCCCAGCTCCTTGAGGAGGAGGTTGGCGGCCCCGTTGTCACTGAACCGGATGGCGGCGTCGCAGAGCTGCTCCACCGTCAGCCCGTTGGCCACGTTCTCCGGCAGACCGGTGACGGGTGCGTAGCCGGAGTCCGCCGCCTCCTGCGCGGTGTAGTGGAGACGGCGCTCCAATTCGCTACCGGACTCGCGGAGGACGGCGGCGACCGCGAGGGTCTTGAAGGTCGAGCAGAGCGGGAACAGCTCGTCCGCCCGGTGCCGGACGGTGCGGCCGGAGTCGGCGGCGTACGCGTACACCCCGAGGCGGGCGCCGTGCCGCTCCTCCAGCGCCCGCAGCCGCTCGGTGACCTCGCCGCCGTCCCGCGCCTCGGCCCTCCCGGCCGGCAGGAGGGTGGCGGCCGTCACCAAGGCGGCCCCGCCGATCATCTGACGCCGGCTCGGTCCCCGAAGCGTGCTGTGCATGTCCATGCACTCCAGGACGCCGATCGGGCCCGAACCGTTCCCGTTCTCAGCCGGACGGGTGCGACGGGCCGAGCGCAGCGCCCACCAGTGCCTGTAGGCCCAGAGCGGCTCGGAGGCCGTCGGCCGTCTCGGGCACCGTGTCCAGGTGACGGCCGTACCTCTCGGCCGCCTCCACCGCCGCCTCGAGCGCTCCGGGGAGATCGCCCGCCTCCGCCCGGCAGGCGCCCAAGGTGGTCAGCGCGTTCGCGAGGTTGGGCCCGTACACGTCGGCGCTGCCGGTACCCGGGCCGGTCAACCGCCGGTAGAGCTCGACCGCCCTCCCGGAGGCCCGGAGCGCCTCCGACCACCGGTCCGCTTTGATGAGCCGGCTCGCGTAGTCCGCCAGCACGGCGGCCAGGTGGGGCGTCGTGGTGCCGATGCCCCCGGTCGCCGGGTCCTCCAGGCGCTCGTACACCTCGGTGGCTCGGGCCAGTACCGTCAACGTCTCCGCCGGCCGGTCCGTGTGCCACAGCTGAAGACTGAGGTTGGACAGGGAGGTGGCGAGGCCCGCGTCGTGGGGTGTGGGGCCTTTCGGGGAAGGGCCCGTCAGCCGCTCGTACACGGCGACGGACCTCGCGCCGGCCTCGGCCGCCTCGGTCCAGCGGCCCAGCTTCGCCTGATAGGCACCCAGGTTGCCGAGGGCCTGGGCGAGTTCGGCTTCGTGGGTGGCGGCCGGGTCGCTGAGCCGCTCGTAGGTCTCCACCGACCTGACGGTGACCTGGAGCGCCTCCTGCCACTGGTCGCTCTCGGAGTACTGGGCGGCGAGTGCGCGGGCGAGTTCGGCCTCGTGGGCGGCGGGGTTGCCGGTGACCGGATCGGCGAGCCGCTCATACAGCTGCACCAACCTGACGGTGACCTGGAGCGCCTCCGCCGCCCGGCCCGCCGCGGCGAGGTAGTCGCTGAGGTTGCCGAGTGCGCGGGCGAGTTCGGCCTCGTGGGCGGCGGGGTTGCCGGTGACCGGGTCGGCGAGCCGTTCATACAGCTCCACGGCTTCGAGGCTTGCCCGTAGGGCGTCCAGGTGCCGGCCCACGGCGGTGAGTCGGATGGCGAGGTTGTACAGCCCGGCGGCGAGTTCGGGTTCATGGGCGGCGGGCCTTCCCGTCTCCGGGTCGGCCAACTGGCGCCGGATCCGTACCGCCGCCGCCGTCACCGTCAGGGCCTCGGTCTCCTCGCCGACGTGGCCGAGCTGGATGCCGAGATTGGACAGGGCGGTGGCGAGGTTGGGCTCGTGGGTGGCCCGGTTGCCGGTGATCGGGTGGGCCAGTTGCTCGTACAACTCGACGGTCTCGCGGGCGACTTCCAGTGCCTCCGCGTGCCAGCCGAAGTCGGAGAGTCGGAGGCCGAGGTTGCCGAGCGCGGCGGCGAGCTTGGGTTCATGGGCGGCGGGGTTGCCGGTGAGCGGGTCGGCGAGTCGCCGGTATACCCCGACTGCCTCGCGCGTTACCTCCAGTGCTTCGGACTTCCTTCCTGCCTCGGCGAGTTGGACGCCGAGGTTGGTCAGCGCTCCGGCGGACTCGGCTTCGTGGGCGGCGGGGTGCCCGGGTGCCGGGGGTGGTAGTCGCCGGTACACCTCCACCGCTTCGAGGCTGGATTCCAACGCCTCGGCCTTCCGGCCCACCCGGAGGAAATAGGCACCGAGGTTGGCCAGTGCCACCGCGAGCGAGGCCTCGTGGTCGCCGCTGGCCAGGGTGATCAGTCGTCGGTGGAGCTCCACTGCCTCTGCCGTGACCTCCAACGCCTCGTCCCACCGGCCTACTTGGGCGAGGTGCACGCCCAGGTGCGACAGTGCGTCGGCGAGGTGCGGTTCGTAGGCCATGGGGTCGAACTCGGCGAGGAGTCGCCAGAGGTCCAGGGCATTCTGCCCCATGGTGAGTGCGCCGTCGTGCAGTCCGGCGTAGTGGAGGCGGCGGGCGACGTTGTCGTTGATGGCGGCGTGGGTCACCGGGTCCGGATCGAGGCCGAGCCTGTGTCGGGCCAGGGTGAGGGTGATGGCGGCGATGCCGATGTCGAGGTCGGTGTGCGGGCCGGCGGGCAGATGCGGTTCCAGCGCCTCCAGGACGGTGATGTCGAGGTGCTCGAACTTGGCCAGCGTGACCAGGGCGGCGCTTCCGGCCAGCGTGGCCAGCTCGGGGTGTTCCTTGAGCAGGGGGAAGAGCTGACCGGTGGCGACGTGGGGCCAGCGGCGGGCGGTCTCGATCAGCACCGCCAGGGCGTCACCGGCCCAGGGGGCGGCGGGCTCCTCGGGGGTGGAGCGGCCGGCCAGGAGGCGTCGGGCGAGTCGATGGGCCCAGTCGTCGGTGGCCGCTTCGGGGAGGGGGTGGACGCCCTCCGGTCCGGCCGGGGTCATCATGGCGATGAAGTCCTCGCCGAGACGGTCCGGGTACAACGGCTCCAGTACCGTGTCGGAACGCGTCGCCGGGTAGCAGTGCTGGTGGTCGTCCAGGAGCGTGTTGGCGGCGGTGACGGAGTCGGCCAGCCCGGCCCTGCGCAGCGCGTTCCAGCCGTGCGGGTCGCGGGCCAACGGGCGGGTGAGGGTGGCCGTGAGGACCGCCCGGCCCATCGCGACCGGCCCCGTGGAGACCGACTGCTTCTCGTGGAGCTCGCCCCAGTACCTGCGTTCGCGTCTGAGGAGGTAGGCCGAGGCGCGGGCCGGGTTGCCGGGAGCGGATTCCTCCCGCAGGGCGGCGTCGACAGCGGCCAGGGCCGCGATGTGGACGGTCAGTACCTGGGCGTAATCCTCGTCGCGCTCCAGGTCGGGTGGTTCGCCGACCTGGTCGGCCCGGTCGGCGGGCAGGCCGAGATGGCGGGCGAAGCTGTCACGAGCCTGGGCGAACAGGTCGGCCCGGTCGGTGGTGGCGGTGGCCAGGGAAGACAGGGGGTGACGGTCCGTCGGAACGTCCAAGCGGTCACCGATCCACGTCTCGAGGCCGTCCCACCAGGTGCCGGCAGGTCGTGCCAGCAGGAGGATCCGCACCGGTGTCGTGCCACGGTGCGCGAAGGGTTCCCGGAGCAGCCGGCGTAGTTGGGAGATTGGCCAGCGTTCGGCGTAGTCGACCACCAGGAGGGTTCCGCGCACGGCATCCGGAGAGCCGCTTGTGGCCACCGCCTCCGTGTCGGTCTCGTTCACCACCGCCTGCCACACCGCCCACCCCGCCCAGCGGCTGAGCTCCACGAAGCGTGCGGCCAGGCGGGTCTTGCCCTGCCCGCCGGGGCCGTGGACCAGCCGCACGGCCAGCCGGTCGGTCGGATCGTCGCGCCAGCGCGCCAGAGCGTCGAGGTCCTCCTCCCGGCCGATGAAGGGCACCACCTCGTGCGCGGCCCGGAGCAACCGCGACGGCTGCGCGGCCAGCCCTCGGGGCGACACCGGCGCCGACCCGGACGGGAACTCCTCGATCCGGTACTCGGGCCGCCAGTGGTAGACGAACTGGACGTTCTGCGTCGCACGGTCACCGGCCACGAAGGCGGTCGGCCCCTGGAAGGTGTTGCCGTGCACGGCGCCCTGACCGAGGGTGGGGCTGCTCACTCCCCGGAACCGAAGCGGACGTCCTGCCGGTTGTGGTTCCCGAGCTGGAACGCGGTGGGGCCCCGGAAGACGTTGCCCGACAGCACGGTGCCGCCGCCCTGCGGAGGTGCCGCCCACCGCAGCAGCTCCTCCAGCTCGGCGACAGCCGCGCCACGGTCGTCCAGCCCCTCCAGCAGGGCTTCGATCCGGGTCTGCCAGCCGGCCTCCTGACGGATCGTCACCCGGTCCACCTGATCGGGCCCGGCCGTCGTCAATTCGTCGGCCGTCCGGTCCAGCCGCTCCAGCTCATGCACCTCGCGTGCCGCGTCCCTGCGGCCGAACCAGCGCGCGAGTCGTCCCCGCAGTTCGTGCCAGAGGTCGGTGCCCACTGCCTGCACCACCGCGGTTCCCCCTGACATCGCCAATGCGGTCAGCGCTTCGTCCAGCATGGACACCCCTCTCGTCTGCGCGAGTTGTGACAGTAATCCCACTCCGGCACCCGCAGGTCGATTTCGCCGCAGTTGCTCCGGAACGCGGACGGCTACGTCCTGATTCCGTAACAGGGAGGTGGTCGTTCACGGGGCTCCCGGAACGATCTTCTAGGGTCGGTCGTATGGGTATTTCTGTTGCTGATGTCGCCGCCGCGAGTGCCGCCTGGGTGTGGGAACCGGACAATGCCGAGGTGGTCGGGACCGACGGCTACCGGATGGTGCGGCTGCCCGAGTACTACGACTTCGACCTCTCGGTGGTGTCGTTCACGCCGAGCGGGCCGCTGGGGGCGGCGGTCGACGGGGTGGTGGCCAGGGCGCGGGAGTTCGGGGTGCCGGTGCTCGACTGGCAGGTGCTGATCGGGCACCCGGCGGGGCTGGCGGAGGAGTTGGTGGCCAGGGGCGGTCGGGTGAAGCTGATGCTGGAGGTGCTGGCGGCGGACCTCGGCCAGGGCGCGCCGGAGCTGCGGGAGCCGGAGGCCGGGGTGGAGCTGCGGTGGGCGACGGACGTCGCCACCTCGGCGGGCGGGGCCGCGGTGGCGGTGACCGGATTCGGCGGTGAGATGCCGCCGCGGACGCGGATCGAGGCCGCGGCGGAGCGGAACGCGCGGACCGTCCCGGCGGGGGAGGGCGGCACGCTGGTCGCCCTGGTCGGCGGCGAGGCGGTCGGCACTGGCGGGGTCGAACTGGTCGGCGGCGTCGCCCGGTTGACGGGCGGGGTGGTGGCGCCGGCCTGGCGGGGGAAGGGCGTGTACCGGGCACTGCTGGCGGCCCGGCTTGCGTACGCGGCGCGGCACGGGGCCGGAATGGCCCTGGTGAAGGCCAACCCGGCCACCTCGGGCCCGATCCTGCGCAGGGCGGGGTTCACGGGGTACGGCCAGGAGCCGGTGTACGCCGTACCGTTGGCCGGATGACGCCGTCGGCGGCGGGCCGGGCGGTAATGCGCGGGCGCGGGCGGGCGGAGGTGTGGACCCTGGGGGGATGACTTCCGACGACGTACGGGCGGACTTCCGCGAGAACGGCTTCGTGATCCTCCCCGGCTATCTGTCCTCCGACGAACTGGCCCCGGCAATGGGCGAATTGGGGATGCTGTACCCCTCACCGGCGGGGTACCACGAGCGGACCGACCCGAGGTGGGAACGGTTCCCGGGCGACGAGTTCGCCGGCATCGACCAGTTTCCGTTCGCCAGTACCGAGTTGAGCCTGCTGGCGGTGCACGACCGACTGGTCGGCCTCGCCCGGGAGCTGCTGGACGACGAGGACCTGAGGATCTACGGTGCCGAGTCCTGGGCCAAGTTCACCGGCGCGAACGACTACGACCAGGAACTGCACCGGGACTACCTGAACCACACCTTGATGGTGCCGGCCGGCGAGACCGTCCTCGAGCAGGTGGAGTTCTTCGTCTTCCTGGTCGACGTCCCCGAGGAGCTCGGGCCGCCCCACCTGCTCTCCGCCCGGCACACCCGCGACCTGCCGGCCAGGCCCAACTGGTACCCGCGGGGCGGTGGTCACGGCGACGCGGACGGTTTCGTCGCCCCGGAGGGCAGCCCCGACCTGTACGCCGCCGAGGTCTCGGCCGCCGGACCGGCCGGGACCGTCGTGGCCTTCCACCCCGGCACCTTCCACCGCGGCACCGCTCTGGGCGCCCCCGGCGGCGCCCGCTACAGCATGCAGCTCTGCTTCCGCCGCGCCGTCGCGGAGTGGGGCCAGCGCCGGGGCTGGGTCGTCGCGAGCCACGAGCCGGACTGGTACCGCTTCGTCGGCCGCGCCACTCCGGGCCAGCTCGCCCTGTTCGGCTTCCCGCCGCCGGGCCATCCCTACTGGACGCCCGAGACGATCGCCGGGACGGCCCTGCGCTACCCGGACCTGGACCTCGGCCCGTGGCGGGGGGCGGCGCTCACCTGAGCCGCCGCCCCCCGCCACGGACCCGCGGTCCTCAGTGCCGGTGCGTGTACTCGGCCGGCCGGGCCTCGTGGACCTCGGGCGCGTACCCCGGGGTGGCCGGGGTCGCGTGCTTCGGGCGCTGGCGCAGCGGCCACCAGAGGGAGCGGCCGAGCAGGGCGGCGAGGGCCGGGACGAGGGCGAGGGAGAGGACGAAGGCGGAGAGCAGGATGCCGAGGGTCAGGGCGAAGGCCACCTGGGCGCTGCCGGGGGTGGTGGCGAGGGAGGCGAAGGAGCCGGCCAGGACCAGGCCGGCGGTGGCGATGGCGGGGGTGGTGTGGCGGACGGCGCGGGCGACCGCGGCGCGGGCGGGGCCGGGCTGGTGCATCTCCTCGCGGATGCGGTCGGTGATGAGGATGTTGTAGTCGGTGCCGAGGGCCACCACGAAGAGGAAGAGGACCAGGGGGAGGGTGAAGTTGACGCCCGGTTCGCCCAGGCCGTGCTGGAAGAGCAGGGTGGAGGCGCCGAGGGTGGCGGCGAAGCCGAGGCCGACCGCGAGCATCAGGACGACGGGGGCGAGCAGGCTGCGCAGCAGGAGGAGCAGGATCAGGCCGATCAGGGCGGCGGCGACCGGGAAGACCAGCCGCAGGTCGCGGTCGACGGCGTCGGAGACGTCGGCGAAGATCGCCGCGGTGCCGCCCACGTGGGCCTCGGTGCCGCCAGGGGTGTTGGCGGCGACGGTGGCGCGGACCGGGCCGGAGGCCAGTTCACGGGCGCGGTCGCTCTGCGCGTCCGCCGTCAGGTAGAGGTCGATCCGGGCGGCCCGGCCGTCCGGGGAGAGCACCGGCGGGGCGACCTGGCCGACACCCTCGGTGCGGGCCAGCGCCTTTGACAGACCGTCGAACTTGGCGGGGTCGAGGGAGGAGCCGGTGAGGTAGACGCTGGTGGGGTCGGAGACGCCGGCCGGGAGGGCGCGGGCGATCTCGGCGGCGGTGGCGGCGGCCGGGGTGGTGGAGGTGGCGCCGCCCTGGCCGTAGTCCATCCGGATGCCGACGACGCCGGCGGCCAGCGCGGTGAGCAGGACGACGGACCCGAGCAGGACCGCCAGCGGGCGGCGGGCCACCAGCAGGCCGAAGCGCTCGGCGGTGGAGCCGGCCGCGGGCTGGCGGCGCAGGGCGCGGGAGGGCCAGAACATCTTCCGGCCGCAGGCGGCCAGCAGGGCGGGCATCAGGGTGAGGCTGCCCAGCAGCATCACCAGCACCGCGACGGCGATCGCCGGGCCGAGCGAGCGGAACTGCCCGAAGCTCGCCACGCCCAGGGTCGCGAAGGCGGCCACGATGGTGAGCGCCGCGGAGGTGATGGCGGTGCCGACCCGGCCGGAGACCTCGGCGGCGGCCTCCCGGGCGGGCTGCCCGGGCCGGGAGCGCAGCTGCTCGCGGAAGCGGAAGAGCAGGAAGAGCAGGTAGTCCACGCCGATGCCGAGCAGCACCACCGAGATCAGTCCGGGCGTGCTCGTGTCCAGCCGAAGACCCGTCAGGATGGCCATCCCGGCCACCGCCCCGGTGGCCACGCCGCCGATGAAGGAGACCGCGAGGAGCGGCAGCAGGGCGGCCAGCACGCTGCGGAAGACCAGCACGTTGAGCAGCACGATCAGGCCGACCACCAGGGCGCCGCCGACCACGGTGGCGGTCCGGTTCGCCTCGGTGGTGTCGGAGGTCTCGGCGAGCGCCCCGGTGTAGCCGCTGCGCAGCCCGTCGGCGGCGAAGCGGGCCCGGGCGTCGTCGCGGAAGGTGCGGAAGACCTTCTGCACGCCCTCGTCGCTCTGAGTGCCCGTCAGCTCGACGGTGAGCAGGTCGAAGGAGCCGTCGGGGGCCTGGACGGCCGGGGCGACCCGGGGGGTCTGCGAGCGGTCCGGGACGAGGAACGCGGGCTCGTCCTCCTTGCGGGGCATCTCCACCCGGTGCGCGGCCAGCTCGGCCGAACGCGCCGTGATCCGCTTCCGGTCGGCTGCCGTGAGCGGCTTGCCGTCGGCGCGGGCCACCAGGACGGTCACCGTGGTGGCGTCCGGCCGCAGCCCGAAGTTCTCCTCGGCGATCCGCAGCGCGGCGGCGGAGTCGTAGGTCCGGGGCAGGAAGTCACCGGTGCTGGACTGGGTGACGCGGGAGAGCAGCATCGGGCTGAGCATGGTGAGGCCGATGCCCAGGACGACCCAGAAGGCGATCACCCGCCAGGGATTCCTGGTCGAGTACCCGGTCAGTGCGCGGATCACGTGTTCCTCCGGCGGACCGCTGCGAGCGGTCCGGTTCGAGTGTTTGCGAGTGCTGGTGCCGGGGGTTTCCGGCCTGGTCACAGCCCATCAGCCGGAAGGGCCCCCGGGCGTCGTGGCAGCGGACGATCCGTGACGGGGCCTCAGCTCCCCGGGGCCGCCCGCACCCGGGACCGTGGTCCTGGTCCGGCGGCCCGGCGATCAGCCGTGGGGACCATGCCCGGCACTCCGGGGCGCTGACAGAATGGGGGCGTCGGCGCTGATCAGTACGGTGCGGCAGCGATTGCGGAAGGACGGACATGAGCGGGCGAGCACACGCCGGGACCCACCCCGGGAGCGCGGTGGAGGCGGAAGGGGTGCCCTGGACGCACGCCGACGCCATGGTGGCCGCCGGGGCGTGCGTGCTCGACGTGCTCAGCTACGTGTTCTTCGGCAGCCCCTCCGGCGACTACCAGGTGAGCGTGCTGGGGCTCCTCCTGGTGGCGGTGGCCGCCCTGCCGCTGCTCTTCCGCCGCACCCACCCGGTGGCGATGCTCACCGGCGTCGTGGCGCTGCACGTGACGGCCACCCTGGTCCTGCGGCTGCCCACCCACTTCGGTGCGGCCCTGATCGTCGGTGTGTTCTCGGCCGCCCGCGTCTGCCGGCTCCGGGTGACGGTGGGCATGAGCGTGGTGGCGGCGGCGCTGATCTCCTGGAGCCAGAACCACGGCCGGGACGTCATGTGGCAGGAGAGGATCAGCCCGACCCTCTCCGTGCTGATCGTGGTCTGCGCCGCCCTGGCGGTGAACCGCTGGCAGCGCGAGGTGGCGGCCAACCGGCAGCTGCTCGCCGACCGTGCGGTGGCCGACGAACGGCGCCGCATCGCAAGGGAGTTGCACGACATCGTGGCCCACCACATCACCACCATGCAGCTGATGGCCGGCGGTGCCCGGGCCAACCTCGCCAACCCCGAGGTGGCCCGCGACGCCCTGGTCACCCTGGAGTCCTCCGGCCGGCTCGCGCTGCGCGAGATGCGCCAGCTGCTCAACGTGCTGCGCACTGGCGACGAACCGGACGACGCCCCCTCCGCCCCCCAGCCCGGCGTGGCGGACCTCGACCGGCTGGTCGCCGAGTCCGACCGGGCCGGGCTGCCCGCCGGGATCACCGTCGACGGCGCGCGCCGCGCCCTGCCGCCGACCGTCGGCCTGACGGTGTACCGGATCGTCCAGGAGGCGCTGACCAACGCCCGCAAGCACGCCGGACCGGCCCGCGCCGAGGTGCGGCTGACGTACCGTCCGGAGTCGGTCGAGGTCAGCGTCCGGAACGACGGCGCGGGCCTGGCACCGGAGTCCGGGAGCCCGGCCGGGTACGGTCTGATCGGGATGCGCGAGCGGGTCGCCCTGCACGGCGGCACCCTGACGGCCGGTCCGCTGCCGGAGGGCGGCTACGCCGTCCTCGCCGAGCTGCCGCTGAGCCCGGCCGAGACCGCCGAGGCCGCCGTCCAGAACGGGGAGGAGAACCGATGACCGGCCAGCAGGTGATCAGGGTGCTGATCGTGGACGACCAGCCGCTGGTGCGGCGCGGTCTCTCGCTGATCCTCTCGCCCGACCCGGCCGTCGCGGTGGTCGGCGAGGCCGAGGACGGCGAACAGGCCGTCGCCCGGGCCGTGGAGCTGCGCCCCGACGTGGTGGTGATGGACATCCGGATGCCCGTCCTGGACGGCGTCGGCGCGACCGAGCGGCTCGCCCGGGAGCTGCCCGAGGCCCGGGTGCTGGCCCTCTCCACCTTCGACATGGACGAGTACGTGGTGGCCGCGCTGCGCGCCGGCGCGTACGGCTTCCTGCCCAAGGACGTCTCCCCGGAGGACCTGGCCGCCGCCATCCGCACCGTCCACGCCGGAGAGGCGGTGGTGGCGCCCCGGCTGCTCACCCGCCTGATCTCCAGTCACGTCCGGGCCTCGCCCGGCGCCGTCGCGGTGCCGGCCGCCGCCGCGGAGGGCGGCGCGGCCGGGGACCTGACGCCCCGTGAGGTGGAGGTCTGGCGCCTGATCGCCGGGGGGCTCGACAACGCCGCCATCGCGCAGGCGCTGGAGATCAGCCAGTCCACGGTGAAGAACTACATCACCAGCATCTTCGGCAAGCTCGACGTCCGGGACCGCGCCCAGGCGGTGATCGCGGCCTACGAGTCCGGCCTGGTCACCGCGCGGGGTGGCGCGGGCGGCGAGGGCCGTTAGTCGGGAGCGGACCGACGGTGCGGGCCGCTGTCGTCGCGGGGCCGCGTACCAGCGGACCCCTGCCCACGAGGAGCCCCGGCGTTGTCATCGGTCCCCGACCAGCAGTCCAGCCCCACCACCGTTGCCGCCGCCGCCCGTTCCCACCCGCCGGCGCCCGGCAAGGACCGCAGGGCCACCGCCGCGCTGGTGGCCGGAGCCCTGGGCTTCACCGGCATCGGGGTGGTGGCGGGCATCGCCTTCGGGGTGGCCGCGCTGCGCGCCATCGGCAACAACCCGTGGCAGGGCCGCAGCCGGGCGATCCTGGGGCTGTGCCTGTCCGGCTTCTGGATCCTGGTGCTGTCGCTGGTCGTCCCTGAGGTGCTGGGCAGTGCCCGGGGCAACGGCACGGTGCTGGTCTCCGAGCTGACGAGCGGTCAGTGCGTGGCGCAGCTGGGCCGGGACGGCGTGGTTCCCCTGACGGTCAGCGTGGTGCCCTGCGACCGGCCGCACCTCGCCGAGGTCACCGGGGAGGCCATCCTGCCGGGGCCCTCGTACCCCGAGGACGCCGTGGTCCGGCGGCACTGCCTCAGCGTCCACTACGACTACGCGCCAGACCGGGCGGCCCTGCCCGAGGACGTGGCGCCCGGCGCGGTCGGCCCGGTGAACGGCACGCGCGCGCTCTGCCTGGTCCGGTCCGAGCAGCCCCGGACCGGCTCCGTCCGGCAGGACCCGAAGTCCTTCTCCGCCGAGCAGAACGCCTACTTCGCCGCCACCCGCAGCGTCGAGCAGGCCCTGACCCTGGCACCGGACGGTACGCCGGCCGAGGCGCCGGAGGAGTTCCGCGCGTGGGCCCAGCGGCTGGTCGACGCCACCGACACCACCCGGCTCGCGCTCGACCGGACCACCTGGAGCGAGCCGCTGCGGCCCGCCGTCGCCAAGTACCGCGCCGAGGTCGAGCAGATCGCCCGCTGGGGCCGTGTCCCTGCGCGCCGACCCGAAGGCCGAGGCGGCCGGGGCGGCCGCCGGGGGACTGGCCGACCTCGGGCCCGGGCCCGCCGACGGCGAACTGCGCACCGCCCTCGGCCTGAAGGCCTGAAGGCCTGACTCCGTCCGAAGTCGCTCGACTCCGGCCGGGGTCGAGCGGGTGGGTCCCGGTGCTCGCGCCACGCGGGCCCGTACCTCTCCCAACGGCCCCGGGCCCGGCTCCTCTTGACGGAGTGCCACCCCAGCGCGGTGCTGAACTTCGGTGGATCGTCCGAGCTCGCCGGGGGCGCGCACCTGGCGATTGGTCCAGACCTATTGACGTGCCCTTTCCCGCGCTCCTACGATCCGGTCCGGCACATCCCCACATGTCCCCCCACCTCACCCACGGCCGGGCGTCGCGCCCCCACGCGTCGACAGTTCCACGACGCCCCGGCGGGAAAGGGAGCACACCATGTTCCGTCGGAGGTCCCGTACTCCGCGTCCGCCGGGCGGTCCCCGCCCCGAGGCGGAGCGCGCCCCGCAGCCCGCCCGGACCAGCCACGCCCGGCCCGCCCCGAACCTCGCCCGGCGCACCCTGGCGGGCGTCAGCGCCGCAGCCGTGGTCGGCGCCGGCCTCGTGGTGGCCGGCTCGGTCACCGCCGGGGCGGCCGCCCCCAACCTGGTGGCCAACCCCGGCTTCGAGAGCGGACTCTCCGGCTGGACCTGTACGGCCGGCTCCGGCGCGGCGGTCACCAGCCCGGTGCACGGCGGCAGTTCGGCGCTCAAGGCCACGCCCAACGGCCAGGACAGCGGCCAGTGCAGCCAGACCATCAGCGTGCAGCCCAACTCCCAGTACTCGCTGAGCGCTTGGGTCCAGGGCAGCTACGTCTACCTCGGCGCCACCGGCAACGGCCTGACCGGCACCACCTCCACCTGGACCCCGAGCAGCGCGTCCTACGGCCAGCTCGCCGTCAACTTCGGCACCGGCGCGAGCACCACCTCGGTGACCATCTGGGTGCACGGCTGGTACGGCCAAACCGCCTACTACGCCGACGACTTCGCCCTCACCGGCCCCGGCGGCTCCAGCCCCTCGCCGTCGGCCAGCCCCTCGCCGTCGACGAGCCCCTCCACGAGCCCCTCGCCGTCGACCAGCCCCTCCACGAGCCCCTCGCCGTCGACCAGCCCGTCCACCAGCCCGTCCCCCTCCACCAGCCCCTCGCCGAGCGGCACCGGTGACACCTGCGCGACGAAGCCCAAGCCCTCGGGCAAGGTCCTCCAGGGCTACTGGGAGAACTGGGACGGCGCCTCCAACGGCGTTCACCCGGGCATGGGTTGGGTGCCGATCACGGACAGCCGGATCGCCGCGCACGGCTACAACGTCATCAACGCCGCCTTCCCGGTGATCCTCTCCGACGGCACCGTCCTGTGGCAGGACGGCATGGACGCGGGCGTCAAGGTCTCCACCCCCGCCGAGATGTGCCAGGCCAAGGCAGCCGGCGCGACGCTCCTGATGTCGATCGGCGGCGCCGCCGCCGGCATCGACCTGAGCTCCAGCACGGTGGCCGACAAGTTCGTGGCCACGGTCGTGCCGATCCTGAAGAAGTACAACTTCGACGGCATCGACATCGACATCGAGACCGGCCTCTCCGGCAGCGGCAGCATCACCTCGCTCTCGGCCTCGCAGTCCAACCTGATCCGCATCATCGACGGCGTGCTCGCCCAGATGCCGGCCGGCTTCGGCCTCACCATGGCCCCCGAGACCGCGTACGTCACCGGCGGCAGCGTCACCTACGGCTCGATCTGGGGCTCGTACCTGCCGATCATCAAGAAGTACGTCGACAACGGCCGCCTGTGGTGGCTCAACATGCAGTACTACAACGGCAGCATGTACGGCTGCGCCGGTGACTCCTACCAGGCCGGCACGGTGGAGGGCTTCACCAAGCAGACCCAGTGCCTGAACAACGGCCTCACCATCCAGGGCACCACCATCAAGGTCCCGTACGACAAGCAGGTCCCCGGCCTCCCGGCCCAGCCCGGCGCGGGCGGCGGCTACATGGCCCCCAGCCTGGTCAGCCAGGCCTACGGCTCCTTCGGCGGCCAGCTGAAGGGCCTGATGACCTGGTCCATCAACTGGGACGGCTCCAAGGGCTGGTCCTTCGGCGACAACGTCAAGGCCCTGCAAGGCCGTTGACCCCGCCCCGCTGACCCCGTCCCGTTGACCCCGCCCCGCTGAACCCCTGCCCCGTCCCCCTCGGCAGGCCCCCTGCGCCCCGGTGTACCGGCCCCAACCGGTCCACCGGGGCGCAGGGCCGTCCGGGTGCGTCGAACCTGGTCGCAACCGCGGAAGACCTTCAGCTTGTTGATCGCCCGTTCGACGGTGTTGCGCTTCTTGTAGCGGTCCTTGTCGAAACTGGGCGGCCGGCCGCCGGCCCTGCCACGTCTGACCCGGTTGGCGGCCTGATCGGCTTTCTCCGGGATGACGTGCCGGATTCCTCGTCTGCTCAGGTGACGACGGGTTCGGCGGTTGCTGTAGCCCTTGTCCGCGCTGACGCTGTCCGGCTTCGTACGAGGCCTGCCGCAGGTCAGCCTCGGCACGCGGATCTTGTCCATGACCGGCTCGAACCGGGTGCGGTCGGCGCACTGCCCGGGCGTGATGACCAGTGAGAGCACGCGGCAGCAGCCGTCCGCACTCAGATGGACCTTGGTGGTGAACCCGCCGCGCGAGCGGCCGAGCGCCTCACCTCCCGCACCACCTCCGCCAGCCGGTCGATCAGGTCCGCCCGGATCCGAGCGGTTTTGACCGTCTGCGCGGAGCCCCCTATGAGGACGGGCGGCGGAGCGTGCCGGGCACCGTCTTCCACGGACCGTACCGCTTCGGCAGATCACGCCACGGCACGCCCGTCCGGATCCGGTACAGCACCCCGTTCACGACCTGGCGATGGTCCCGCCACCTGCCGCAACGCCCGTTGCCCACCGGGGGAAGCGGCGCCGGGCGCTCCCGCTGCGCATCCGTCAGATCACTACTGCTCCCCATGGTCATATCAACGACTCAACTGATCGCCAGGCCACTGTCTGGGCGATCTGGCCACCTTTTGAGCCATTACGCCCCACCGCGCCGAGGTATGCATGGGCGGCCATGGCCGACGTGATGTGCCGGCGCCAGTCTGTCGGCCGCCTATGCGCTCGCCCTGCAGTAGCGATGCGAACCGTCAACTTTACGTGCGGCCTTCTCCCTTGAGGATTCCTTCTCGCCGGAAGCCCGGCTTCGCGGCGGCCGGCCTCCCGGTGCCGGGCATGTCCGCGGCGCCGACAGACGAGTGCGGAAGATCGCCAATGCCATGATCACGACCCGCGTGATCAATTAGCGTTCATATGAAGATACTTGGGGAATTTGATGGGAAAGGCACGATTTGTTCGGCCGATCTTGGTCGTGGTGGCGCTCACGGCGTCGATGCTGACCCTGGGGGGCCGGACAGCCGAGCCGGCGCAAGCGGCGAGCACCGACTACTGGATAGTCGCGGGTGACCAGGCCAGCAATTCGCTGATCGCCTATGACCCGCGGGTGGACTCGATGCCGGCCACTGGGTCGACGTGGCAGCCGACGGTGGACAATGGCTTCAAGCCGCAGGAGATTTCGGCGTTCGGGCTCGTGAGCGACTTCAAGCTGCGGAACACCTCGGCCGGCCAGCGGATGGTCGTCACGGCCAGCAACGGGTTGGCGGCGATCGTCACCTACCCCAAGGGGCAGAAGGTGTGGTCGGCCAACCTGGGCGAGGACAACCTGCACAGTGCGGAACTGCTGCCGAACGGCAACATAGTGGTGGCGTCCAGCGACAAACTCACTACGACGCCGACCGGGGGGCGTGCTGCGACGTGGAAGAACGGGTTCCTCAGGGTCTACGCGTCCTCGCAGGGGGCGGACAACACCACCTACGCGGAGTACCCGCTGAACGAGGCGCACGGCGCGCTCTGGGATCCGACCTCCGACCGGCTCTGGGCAATCGGTTACAACGGTGCCGTCAACACCAGCGTGCCCTTTCTGGACTCCTTCGCCATCACCGGGAGCGCCGCGCAGCCGCACCTGACCCTGGACAAGCAGATCAACTTGTCGGACGCAGTGCACGACACCGCTCCCCACGACCTGACTGCGGATCCGAACGACTCGAACGTGCTTCTGCTGAGCACGGGGACGAAGACATGGTCGTACGACAAGCGGTACAACAGCTTCACCCCGCTCGTCGCGGCCAAGGATGTCAAGGCAATCAGCGCGCAGCCGTCAGGTCAGCTGGTGATGACACAGCCGGACAAGTCCAAGCAACCGGCGGGCGGCTGCGCCGCCAACGACTGGTGCACCGACACCATCGACTTCTACACCCCGGTCAAAAACCCGGACGGCTCCGTCAGCAGCTACACGCACACCTCGCACCAGGTGACCAATGCCCGGTTCTACCGCGCACGCGTGTGGCACCCGACCTACAACGCCGTCGGCGACGCGACGCACGGCCCGGTCTCCGACGGCGCCGTGTCCGGCGGCCTGCGGACTCCGGCGGTGATCGACCCGAACACCCGGATCTCGCAGATCAGCGCCGCCGCGCTGCCCAACGGGACGGTGCACGTGCAGACCCTGGTCCCCGGCGCCGGAGTCTGGGACCGCACCCGCAACACCGACGGCACGTGGTCGGCGTCGACCCAGATCGACGCCAACCCCGCGATCACCGCGATCAGCTCGGCGGCACTGCTCGACGGGACCTTGCACGTCCAGACGCTGGTCCCCGGCGCCGGAGTCTGGGACCGCACCCGCAGCGCCACCGGAACGTGGTCCAGCTCGACCCAGATCGACCCCGACGGCCAGACCTCGCGGATCAGCGCCGCCGCGTTGCCCGACGGCACGATGCACGTGCTGACCGTCGTCCCCACCCTCGGAGTGTGGGACCGCACCCGCACCCCGTCGGGTAGCTGGTCGAACCGGACGCAGATCGTAGTGGACTGCGCCTGGAACGACGCCAGCGACCCGTGCATCACCGACGTGAGCGGGGCAGCCCGGGCGGACGGTAGTTTGCACGTCCAGATCCTGAAGCCGGGTGCCGGGGTGTCCGACCTGACCTGGGCCGAGGGAACCTGGCCGGTGGTGCCCACGGTCGTGGACCACAACCCGTCCATCACGCGCATCGCCGCGAGCACCATGTCGGACGGCACCACGCACCTGGAGGCAATCGTCCCCGGCTACGGCATCTGGGACCGGACGCTCGCCCCTGGCGCGACGTCATGGGCGGTGAGCGCCGCACAGATCGACCGCAACCAGTCCGACTTCGCCGTCTACAGCGCGGGCCTGCCGGACGGATCGCTCCACGTCGGCAGCGCCGCGTACTGACGCGAGCAGCCGAAGACGGGCGTAGGGCCTTGATGCCCGGCCTCACCTTCAGTTGAGCAGAGCAGAGCAGAGCAGAGCAGGAAAGGCAGTGCACGGGCGTCCGCGGGCTCGTTCTTGTCAGCGAGCAGATCGAACGCGAGTCCGGTCGATCATGTGCGCGTGTCGTGGTTCGGACGGCATCGCTCGTGATCGACCGGACAGCTTCCAGGTCCGCTAGGGCCGCTAGGGCCAGACGGCGGCGCGGATGTGACGGTTGCGCAGGCCGTGGACGGCCGCCGCGGTCTGCAGGACCGCCAGCGCCGCGAGGGTCCAGCCGGTACCCGCGACCTGCATCAGCAGACCGGCGAGCAGGGTGCCCAGCGGGGGGCCGACGCTCAGCGTGGTCATCACCGCGACGATGGTCCGGCCGCGCCGCTCCTCCGGGACCTGACGCAGCACCAGGATGTCGATCAGCACCCGCAGTGCCGGGACGGTCAGGGTCGCCAGCAGCAGGGCCCCGAAGACCCACCAGGGCCCGAACGGCGCGGCCAGGGCCGTCACCGCCACCGCGACCACGGCGCAGACCCGCACCAGCAGCGCCCCCGGCGCCAGCCGGCGGTGCAGCGGGCCGACCAGCCGTGAGCCCAGCAGCACGCCGACGGCGGAGCCGGTGAGCGCGAGGCCGATCAGGGCCGAGGGGGTGTGCCGTGCCTCCAGGCCGACCACCACCGTGAGGGTGGCGGCGGTGAGCACCAGGTAGAAGGTGCCGATCAGCAGCATCGCCGCGCGCAGCACCGGGGTGCGCCAGAGCTCCAGTACACCGGCGAACATCCCGCCGTCCTGCTGGGCTGCGGCCGCCCCGTCCCGGCCCGGTGCGTCCGTCCGTGCGGGCATCCGGACCAGCAGGGTGCAGAGCAGCGAGGCCGTGAAGGTCAGCGCGCAGGCCGCGAACGGCAGCAGGCGGCCGATCCCGTACAGCGTCCCGCCGACCGCCGGGCCGACCAGGCCGGCCGCGCCCTCCCGGACCTCGTCCTGGGTGAGTGCCTGGGTGAGCTGCGAGGGCGGGACCACCGCCCGCACCAGCAGCATCCGGACCGGCCCGCCCAGCGCGGCCCCCGCCCCCAACAGGACGGCCACCGCCATCAGGTGCGTGACGCTCGCCCGGCCGAGCCAGAGCGCCACCGCCACCGAGGCCGCGCCCACCGCCCGGACCGCCTCGGCGCCGATCAGCATCCGGCGGTGGTCCCAGCGGTCGATCATCCGGCCGATCGGCAGCCCGAGCAGGACGTTGGCCGCCGCCTGGACGAAGCCGAACAGCCCGGCGAGGGCGGGGGAGCCGGTGAGCGCGAGCACCAGCAGCGGGAAGGCCACGTCCACCGCCTCTACGCCGAGGGTGGTGCTGGTGGCGCCGATCCAGAGCAGTTGGAAGCGCAGGTTGCGGCGGAGCGGGACCTCCGGCTCCGTCCGGGGCGGGGCGAGGAAGTCGGCGACGGGGGTACTGGACATGGGCAGAGCTCTCCTGACGGAGTGACGGGCGGGGAGTGGATCGGCGGACCGGGCCGGCCGACCACCCCACTGTGGCCGGGAGCGGTGCCCGTCCGGAAGATCACCGGCGAGGACGGAACATGCAACGGCAGGAGTCGGCCACCCCGTGGTCCACTCCGGGCCGGGTCTAGGATCGTCCGGATCGAGGCCGGACCGGGGGGTACAGATGCTTGAGTCACTGGGGGTGGAGGCGCAGGACGAGCGCACCTACCGCGCGCTGCTGGCCCGTCCGGCCGACGGGGCCGAGCAGTTGGCGGAGGCGCTGGGCCTCGGGCCGGAGGCGCTGCGCTCCGGGCTGGACCGGCTGGTGCAGCTGGAGCTGGTCCGCCCCTCGCCGCACGCCCCTTCGGGCTTCCGGGCGGCCCGCCCGGAGAGCGCCATGGAGGCCCTGCTGGCCCGCCAGCAGGCCGAGCTGGCGGCCCATCAGCTGAGGGTCGACCAGTCCCGGGCCGCCGCGGCGCGGCTGATCGCCGACTGCGCGGCCGCCGGTGAGGGGGTGGCGGGTGGTGCCTACGAGGAGCTGATCGGGATCGAGGCGGTCCGCGAGCGGCTGGACGAGATGGCGTGGACGGTCGAACGGGAGATGCTCACCTTCGCACCGGGTGGCGGCCATACCGCCGAGGACCTGGCGGCCTCCCGCCGGACCAACCTCCGGATGATGGACCGGGGCGTCAAGAGCCGCACCGTCTACCTGGACAGCATCCGCAACCACCAGCCGACCGTGGACCACGTGCACTGGCTCGCCGAACGCGGCTGGCAGGTCCGGACGGTGCCGACCCTGCCGGTCCGCATGATCGTCTACGACGGCCGGACGGCGGTCCTCCCCGTCGACCCCAACGAGGGGTACCGGGGCGCGGTGGTGCTGACCGGCGCCGGTGTGGTCACCGCCCTCCAGGCGCTGTTCGAGACGGTCTGGGCCACCGCCGTGCCGCTCGGCACCGGAGCCTCCCCGTCGGACGGCGGGATGTCGTCCCAGGAACGCGCCGCCATGACCCTGCTCGCCCAGGGCCACACCGACGAGGCGATCGCCAAGCGGCTCGGGGTCTCCGTGCGCACCGCCCGGCGGGTGGCCGCCGACCTGATGGAGCGTCTGGACGCCCGCAGCCGCTTCGAGGCGGGCGTCCACGCCGTCCAGGACGGCTGGCTCCCCGCCACGCGCTAGCTGGCCAGCGCCGGCCGGGAGCGGCTGGGCTCACGCGGAGTGGCGGCGGATCTCCTCGGTGGCCTCGCGGAAGGCGGGGGCGGCGTGGGTGAAGTAGTCGAACAGGACGGCGCGTTGCTCGGGGGTGTAGCGGTCGAGGACCCGGGCCAGGTGGTGGCGGGTGGGGGTGACGGCCTCGACGATGCGGGGGATGGCCTCGGTGACGGGTTCGACGACGACCTTGCGGCGGTCGGCCGGGTCGGGGGTGCGGCGGACGAAGCCGGCCCGTTCGAGGCGGTCGATCAGGCGTGTGGTGGCGCCGGTGGTGAGGCCGGTGAGGGTGGAGAGTTCGCCGGAGGTGAGGTTGCCGGCCAGGGCGAGTTGGCTGAAGGCGTACCACTCCGAGGGCTGGAGGCCGACCGCGGCGGCGGCGGCCATCGCGTTGAGCCCGACCGCGTCCAGGTAGGCGCGGAAGGTCTCGTGTTCGTCGCCCGGTGCGGGCTCGGTGGTTGCCATGGTGCGGCGATCCCCTTACATTTATCTGCATGCGCGCAGATATTGCATCTGTGCAGCCATCTCAGCCTATCCCGGGAGGGGCCGACATGACCACGCACAGCACCGACCGCCAGGCCGTCACCGAGGTCCTCGCCCGGCTGGCCGACGCCTGGGCCCGCCACGACGCCGACGCCTACGGCGCGGAGTTCACCGAGGACGCCGGATACGTCACCTACGTCGGCACCCACTACCGGGGCCGCCGCGACATCGTGGAGAGCCATCGCGTCCTGTTCGCCGGCTTCCTCAAGGGGACCCGCCTGGCCGACGAACTCCTGGACGTCCGCTTCCCCGCCCCCGGCCTCGCCGTGGTCACTTCGCGCGGCGACACGTACAAGGGCACGGTCCCGAAGGGGAGGCTGACGAAGGTTCAGACCTACACCCTGGTGTGCGGCGAGGACGGCCGCTGGCGGATCGCGGCCTTCCAGAACACCAAGCGCAGGCCTCTGATGGAGGCCGTCTCCTTCCGTGCCGCCCCCGGCCTGGTCCCGTCGGCCCAGCGCGGCTGAGTGGGCGACGCCGCCCTGGAAGCCCCCCGGCCCGGACGCGATCGGACTGCGGGACCCGCCACGGTGAACCCTCCGTAGGGGCTCAGGCGTAGGGGTTGAGCGTCCAGAAGCGGACGGTGCCGGTGCGGCGGTCGAACCAGAACCTGGCGCTCGTCCGGTTCCCGGCGCGGTCGACGGCGTCCGGGCGGACCCAGTCCGGGTCCTTCGGGCCGGCGGTCCCCTTCTTCAGCGGCTTCTCGAACCAGGACGCGGCCTCCGGCGGGGCGCCGGGGACGAAGGGGTGAGCCGTCGTCAGCTCGTCCAGCCTGCCCGGGGCCAGGCGGGCGTACCCCGACATCGTGAGCTCGTGCGAGGGGATGCCGCGGTCGTCGTTGTCCCGGCTGCTCACCCATCGCGCGTCGGTGAGCGGGCCGAGTTCGGGGAAGGCCTGTTCCAGCGGCGCGGTGTCAGTGTGCCAGCCGGGCTTGTCCTCGTCCTCTGCCACCGCGGACCGGACCGCCCACACGGCGGGCAGCGCCGTCAGCCCCGCCGCGATGCCGAGCAGCTTCCGTCGTCGCATGATGATCATCATCTCCCCGTGTCACCATGCCGGACGCACGGTGCACCCGCTCGGTTCCGGCAGGTGGAGCATGGAGCGTCAGGCCGCGGCCGTCGGGGGCGTGCTCAGTGCTCTGGGGCTGGGGCTGGAACTGGTCGCGCAGGACGAGCGCACCTACCGCGCGCTGCTGGCCCGGCTGGTGGCGCTGGGGCTGGTCCTGGTCCGCCCCTCGGCACAGGCTCCCTCGGGTTTCCGGGCGGCCCGTCCGGCGAGCGCCATGGAGGCCCTGCCGGCGCGCCAGCAGGCGGAGTTGGTGGCCCATCAGCTGAGGGTCGAGCAGTCCGGGGCCACCGCGGCCCGGTTGATCGCCGACTGCGCGGCCTCCGGCGGGCAGGCGCCGAGCGGTGCCTACGAGGAGCTGATCGGCATCGAGGCGATCCGCGAGCGGCTGGACGATCTGGCCCGGACCGCCCGAACGGGGCCGGGCCGGGCGCCGGGATGTCCTCGCAGGAGTGCGCGGCCATGACCCTGCGCGCCCAGGGGCACACCGGCGAGGGGATCGCCGAACGGCTGGGTGTCTCCCCGCGCACCGCCTGCCGGGTGGCCGCAGACCTGATGGAACGTCTGGAGGCCCGAAGCCGCTTCGGGGCGGGCGTGCACGCCGTCCAGAACGGCTGGCTCCCCGCCACCCGCTGACCCCTCGTCAGGGCCCGTGCCCCGGACACCTCTGACCTCCCTCCCGCCCTCCGGCCGCCCGCCCTCGCCGGTGCACCGACGGCTGTCCGCGGCCGGGTCGGCGCCCGTCCGTGTGGCCGGCCGGGGTGTGCTATTTTTTGTGAGCAGTCGTTCAACTACGGAGGTGGAGATGGGGCGCAAGCAGCTCTGGGACCGGGACGAGGTGCTGGCCTCGGCCATGCGGCTGTTCCGTCACCGGGGGTACGTCGGCGCCTCCCTGCGGGACATCGAGGAGGCCACCGGGCTGCACCCGGGAAGCCTCTACCGGGAGTTCGAGAGCAAGGACGGCCTGTTCCACGCCGCGCTGGAGGTCTACAACGAGCGGGTGGTGCGGGACCGGGTCCGGCTCCACCTGCTGGAACCGGACGACCCGCTGGCCGGCATCCGTTCCTACTTCACGTCGGTCATCGACACCGGTGTCGATCCCGATCCGGGCTGTCTGCTGACCAACACCGCCGTCGAGTCGTTCACCCTTCCCCAGGCCTCGGCCGGGGTACGGAACGGCCTGACGGTGATCGAGGACGGCTTCGCCGACGCACTCGGCCGCGCCCGGCGCCGCGGTGACGTGCCGTTCGAACTCGACGTCGCGACCACGGCAGCCCACCTGCTGGCGCTGTACCAGGGCCTGCTGGTGCTCGTCCGGGCCGGCCGGCCCCGCGCCGCACTGCACGCCGTCACCGAAGGCGCGATGGCGTCGATCGGTTCACTGAGGACCCCACGAAAGCAGGACGACCATGAGTGACACCCAGCAGCTCTGGAACGACTACGCCGCCTGCTGGTCGGCCGACCCCGCCGACCGGATCGCCGCCCTCGGCGCGGTCGCGGTGGACGAGGTCGCCTACCGCGACCCCGGCACCGAGGTCGGCGACCTGACCGAACTCGCCGCCTACATGGCCGGGTTCGCCGCGGCCTTCCCCGGCCACCGGTTCCGCATCGACGAGGTGCTGGAGCACCACGACCGCTCCCTCGCCCGCTGGACCCAGCTCGACGGGCAGGGCGAGAGCGCGTCGGCGGGCATCAGTGCCGCCCGCCACCACGAGGACGGCCGCCTCGCCGACATCTCCGGGTTCTTCCTCCCCGCGTAGCCGGATCCCGGTTCCGCCCGGGTGCCCGGGTGGAACCCGCTGACGACCGGTCAGCCGGGCCCGAGGCCGTGGCCGGTGGTCGCGGTGTGCAGGATCAGGAGCAGGGCCATCGAGGCGTTCAGGCAGGACATCGCCGAGACGGTGGTGCCCGCCGCCGCGACCAGCGCGGCGAGGCCGGCCGGGCTGGCGGCCGGTGGCCAGCGGCGGACGGCCGGGCCGGGGGCCAGCAGGGCGGCGACCCGGCGCGGGACGGGGCCGGGGGCGGCGAACTGGGCGAGGGCGGTGGCGGCGGGCAAGCGGGGGAGGGCGAGCGAGGCGCGGCCGACCGCGCGGGCGACCAGGCGGCGGTCGCCGACGGCCTCGGCGGCCTCCTCGTCGGCCCAGCGTTCGGCGGAGAAGACCACGGCGTCGCGCAGCGGCGCGAGGAAGGGGTTGACGGAGGCGGCGAGCCGGACGGTGAGCAGGTGGCGGTGGTGACGCCCCGTCAGGTGGGCGCGCTCGTGGGCGTACAGGGCGCACCGCTCGTCCTCGTCGAGGTGGTCGAGCATCCCGGTGGAGACCACGATCCGGCCCCGCCCCCGGCGGCCGGGGACGGCGTAGGCGTAGGGGGCCCCGTCCTCCAGCACCGCCACCTCGTCGCCGTTGCTCTGTGAGGCCAGTGGGGCCAGAGGTGCCAGTGCCCAGCGGGCCCGCAGGCGTCCGCGCAGGTGGCGGCCGAGGGTGACGGCGGCGGCGACCAGGACCACCGCGAGGGCGACGATCGATCCGGTGCCGACCGCCTCGTCCCAGGGCACGGCGGCCCGGACCTCCGGGTCGGCCCAGGCGTCGGGCAGCGGGTTGCCGGGGATCTGGGCGGTGCCGACCACGCCGAGCAGGCCGAGGCAGAGCGTGGAGCAGAGGGCCAGCACCCCGCTGATCCAGCTGAGCAGCCGGGTGGTGGTGCGCGGGTGCAGGTGCTGTCCGGCCAGCCGGGCGATCGGCAGCGCGGTCAGCGGCAGGATCAGGGGGAGGAACACGAAGACGCCCACGGGGTGCTCAACTCCCGCTCTCGGGAGGGGAGTCGGAGCCCAGCAGGGCACGGATCAGCTGCTCGTCGTCGGCCGACAGCGCGGTCACGAAGCTGGCCAGCACCGCCTGCCGGTCGCTCTCGGCGTCCAGCATCCGGCGCATCCGCAGCGCGGCCAGCCCGGCCCCGTCGGCGGCCGGGGTGAAGAGGTAGGCGCGGCCGTCCCGGACCCGGGTGACGGCCTTCTTCTCGTGCAGCCGGGTCAGGATGGTGATCACGGTGGAGTAGGCGAGCTCGCCGTCGAAGTGCTGCTGCACCCAGGCCGCCGAGGCGGGCCGCCCGGCGCGGTGCAGCACGTGCAGGATCTGCGCCTCCAGCTCGCCCTGCGCACGCCGTCGCGGACGGTCGTCGTGGCCGGGCTCGGGCTCGGTGTCTCGCACCATCGGTCCTCCTCGGGCACGTCGCGGCGGTGTCGGCCGTTCATCGTAGCGAGACCCCGTACGGTGGCCTCGCCCCAGGGGATCTTACGATCCCTTTACCTCTACATTGCTGTAGATTTAAAACACCGTCAGCTCCGCCGACGGCACCGAGACTCGAAGGAGACCGTTCATGGGTGTCAGCCTCAGCAAGGGTGGAAACGTCTCGCTCACCAAGGAGGCGCCCGGCCTGACCGCCGTCGTCATCGGCCTGGGCTGGGACGTGCGCTCGACCACCGGCACCGAGTTCGACCTGGACGCCAGCGCGCTGCTCCTCGCGGAGGACGGCAAGGTGCGGTCGGCCGGCGACTTCGTCTTCTTCAACAACCTCAAGAGCGCCGACGGTTCGGTCGAGCACACCGGCGACAACCGCACCGGTGAGGGCGACGGCGACGACGAGCAGCTCAAGGTGAACCTGGCCGCCGTCCCCGCGGACGTGCAGCGCGTCACCTTCCCGGTCTCGATCTACGACGGCTCCGGCCGCGGCCAGAACTTCGGCCAGGTCCGCAACGCCTTCATCCGGGTGGTGAACCAGGCCGGCGGCGCCGAGATCGCCCGCTACGACCTCTCCGAGGACGCCTCCACCGAGACCGCCATGGTCTTCGGCGAGCTCTACCGCAACGGCGCCGAGTGGAAGTTCCGCGCCATCGGACAGGGTTACGCCTCCGGTCTGGCGGGAATTGCCCAGGACTTCGGCGTCGCACTCTGAGCGGGCGTCACACCCGGCGAGTAGGGGAAGCAGGAGTATGAGCATCAACCTGACGAAGGGCCAGGGCATCAGCCTGGCCAAGGCCGACGGCGGCGCGCTGAGCGTGGTCCGGATGGGACTCGGCTGGCGGGCCGCCGCGCCCAAGGGCTTCTTCGCCAAGCTCACCGCCCGGCCGATCGACCTGGACGCCTCCGCGGTGCTCTACAACAAGGGCGGCGGTCTGGTGGAGGTGGTCTTCTTCCAGCAGCTCACCAGCCGCGACGGCTCCGTCCGGCACAGCGGCGACAACCTGGTCGGCGGCAGCGGCGCGGGCGGCGACGACGAGACCATCGTGGTCGACCTGTCCCGGGTGCCCGCGTCGGTCGAGCAGATCGTCTTCACGGTGAACTCCTTCACCGGCCAGACCTTCGAGCAGGTGCAGGACGCCTTCTGCCGCCTGGTGGACGAGTCCACCGGCGTCGAGCTGGCCCGCTACACCCTCACCGGCGGCGGCCCGCACACGGCCCAGATCATGGCCAAGGTCCGCCGCGAGGGCGCCGGTTGGACGTTCTCCGCGATCGGCGAGCCCGCCCGCGGCCGCACCTTCCAGGACCTGATGCCGGCCATCGCCCCCCACCTGTAGCCGGCCCGGCCCGGCCCGTCAGCACCACACGTATGGGAGAGAACCCCGATGGCCCTGTGGGACCGCCTCAAGCAGTCCGCCCAGACCATGCAGACCCAACTCGAGAGCAAGAAGAACGAGTTGAAGAGCGGTGGCTTCCGCGACGCCTCCATGGCGATGTGCGCCCTGGTCGCCGCCGCGGACGGTTCGGTCGACCCGTCCGAGCGCCAGCGGGTGGCGGCGCTGATCGCCACCAACCCGGTGCTGCAGAACTTCGAGGCCGCGGACCTGCACCGCCGCTTCGACGACTACCTGACCACCGTCACCTCCGACTTCGAGCTCGGCAAGGTGACGCTGCTCCAGGTGATCGGCAGGGTCGCCAAGAAGCCCGTCGAGGCACGCGCCGTCATCCAGATCGGCATCGTGATCGGCGGCGCCGACGGCGACTTCGACAAGACCGAGCAGGCGGTCGTCCGCGAGGCCTGCTTCGCCCTGGCCATCTCCCCGGACGAGTTCGACCTCTGACGGTTCCTCCGGGTGCGAGGGGCGGTACCGGACCTCTCCGGTACCGCCCCTCGTCGTCTCCTCGCGTCGTGCCGTGCCACGCCCTGTCCGGGCCGTCCGAGGACGGTTCAGGCGGTTGCCGCTATCAGGGCGGGGAGTTCGCGCATGTCGGTGAAGACCACGGTGCCGGGGCCCTCCAGCCAGGCGGCCGGGGTGAGGCCGCCCGCGAAGCCGAGTGCGCGCATGCCGGCGGCCCGGGCGGCGGCGACGCCGAAGCGGCTGTCCTCCACCACCAGGCAGCGGGCCGGTTCGACGCCGAGGGTGGCGGCGGCGTGCAGGAAGAGGTCGGGGGCGGGCTTGCCGTTCGCCACCTCGCTCGCGCTGAAGACCCGGCCCTCGAAGCGGGAGTACATCCCGACCTGGCCGAGGGTGCGGCGCAGCCGCTCGTGGCTGCTGCTGGAGGCCACGCAGGTCGGCAGCCCGATCGCGTCGAGGGCTGCCCCGATGCCGTCCACGGGCGTCAGTTCGTCGGCGAAGGCCTGGTCGTAGAGCGGCTTGAACTCGGCGTCCCAGTCCTCGGGGAGGGCGCGTCCGAGGTGGGCCTCGATCTCCGAGGTCATGTACCGGTGCGAGCGCCCCACGAAACGGTGGACGATCTCCTCCTCGCTCAGCTCCCAACCGAGCGCCGCCAGTACCACCGCGTCGACCCGTACGGCGAGGCGCTCGCTGTCCAGCAGGACGCCGTCGCAGTCGAAGATGACGAGCTCGACCGGCTCGGTGGTGGCTGAAGTGATCATCGGCGCAGTCTACTGAGGGGCTGTCGGGCGGGGTCAGGCCAGGGCTAGTGCCGTGCAGGGAGACGGCGAGGGCCGCAACGGCGAGGCCGGCGAGTTGGCCGCGGTGGATGCGTTCGTGCAGGACGGTCCGGGCGAGCAGGACGGTCGCGGCCGGGTAGAGGGCGGTGACGACCGCTACCACGGTGAGGTCGCCGCTGCGGACGGCGAGCAGGAAGAGCAGGTTGGCGACCGAGTCCAGGGCACCGGCCGCGATCGAGATGCCGTAGGCGGGGCGCTCGGGGCCGAGGCGGCGCCGGAAGGCCGCGGCGGCGGCCAGGACCACGGCGGAGGAGACCGCGCGGCCGACCACCAGCGGCGCGACCCCGCTGTCTGACGCTGGAGGAGTTGAGCCGCCGCGCCCAGGTGAGCAAGGGGGCGCTGGTCGGGCTGGAAAAGGCCCAGGGCAATCCGAACCTCGCCACCCTGGTCCGGCTCGCCGACGCGTTGGGGATCTCGGTCTCCGACCTGATGCAGGGCCGGTCGGAGAGCCGGGTGCGGGTGGTCGCGGCGGACGAGGTGGAGCCGCTCTGGCGGGGCGAGGGCGGTGGTGAGGCCCGGCTGCTCCTCACCACCCGGGGGGCCTCGCCGGTGGAGCTGTGGCGCTGGCGGCTGGAGCCCGGCGAGGAGTACCCGAGCCACCCCCACCAACCCGGCGTGGTGGAGACCGTCACGGTGACCACCGGGCGGATGGTCCTGCTGGTCGACGGCGCCGAACACCCGGTCCGGGCTGGTCAGACGGCGACCTTCGACGGCGACGCCCCGCACGCTTACCGGGGCGCCGGCGCCGAGGCCTGCCACTTCCTGATGACGGTTCAGCTGCCGCCGGGGACCTGAGCCCCTGCCGTCGTCAGCGGCCGAAGGTGGCTGCCGCGGTGGTGGCGAAGGCGTGGTCCTGTTCGGGGGCGCCGCCGCCGACGCCGAGGGCGCCGATCAGGTGGCCTGCGTGGTCGTGGACCGGGATGCCGCCGGGGATGAAGAGGAGGGGGCGGTCGAGGGCGGTGGTGAGGGAGTGGAACGGGCCGTCGGGCTTGACGAGGTCGACCAAGTCGGCGGTGGGGGCGTTCAGTTGGAGGGCGGTGTAGGCCTTGCGGGTGCTGGTCTCGCCGGAGATCAGGACCGCCCGGTCGTCGCGGCGGAAGGCGAGCATGTGGCCGCCCGCGTCCAGGACGGTGATGCTGACGGTGGCTCCGGCGGCCTCGGCGGCGGTCCGGGCGGCGGCGACCAGGGCCTCGGCGTCGGCAGTGGTCAGCGGGGTGACGGTGGTGGTGCTCATGGTGGTGCTTCTCTCGGTTCGGGGCTGACGGACGGTCAGTGGTGGGCGGGTACGGGTACGGGTACGGGGGCAGCGAGGGGGGTCGTCGAGGTGCGGCGCTCCAGGGCGGCCGACCAGAGGGCCAGGACCAGCGCGGCGGCGGCGAGCACGGCGCCGACCCAGTTGGGGGCGGTGTAGCCGAGGCCGGCCGAGATCACCATGCCGCCGAGCCAGGCGGCGAGGGCGTTGCCGAGGTTGAAGGCGCCGATGTTGACCGCCGAGGCCAGGGTGGGGGCGCCGTGTGCCTGGTCCAGGACGCGCTTCTGGAGCGGCGGGACGGTGGCGAAGCCGAGCGCGCCGACCAGCAGAACGGTGACCGCGGCCAGCACCTTGCTGTGCGCGGTGAGGGTGAACAGGGCGAGCACCACGGCCAGGCCGCCGAGGGAGGCGTACAGCATCGGCATCAGCCTGCGGTCGGCGTAGCGGCCGCCGATCAGGTTCCCGAGGAACATGCCGACGCCGAACAGGACCAGCAGCCAGGTGACGGCGCCCTCGGAGTAGCCGGCCACGTTGGTCATCATGGGGGCGATGTAGGTGATGGCGGCGAAGACGCCGCCGAAGCCGAGCACGGTCATCGCCATCGCCAGCAGCACCTGCGGGTTGCGGAAGGCGGTCAGTTCGCGGCGCAGGTGGGCGCCCTCGGGGCGGGGCGTGGCGGGCACCAGGCGGGCGATGCCGAGCAGTCCGGCCGCACCGAGCACGGCGACCCCGGCGAAGGTGGCCCGCCAGCCGACGGCCTGGCCGACGAAGGTGCCGAGCGGGACGCCGACGATGTTGGCCACGGTCAGGCCGGTGAACATGGTGGCGATGGCCCCGGCCTTCTTCTCGGGGGCGACCAGTTCGGCGGCGACCACCGAGCCGATGCCGAAGAAGGCGCCGTGGGCGAGCGAGGTGACGATCCGTCCGGCCAGCATCAGCGGGAAGGTGGGGGCGGCGGCGGAGAGCAGGTTGCCCACCACGAAGAGGCCCATCAGCAGCATGAGCATGGTCTTGCGGCTGATCCGGGTGCCGAGCACGGTCATCAGCGGGGCGCCGAGCACGACGCCGAGCGCGTAGCCGGTGACCAGCAGGCCGGCGCTGGGGATGGTGACGCCGTAGTCGGCGGCGATCTGGGGCAGCAGGCCCATGATCACGAATTCGGTGGTTCCGATGCCGAAGGCCCCGATGGCCAGGGCGAGGAGCGCGAGAGGCATGAGAGCCCTCCGTACGATTGCTTGTGCGCCGGTCTTACGTGCTTCGACAATAGTTGCAGGCGCGGGCTATCGGCAAATGCTTGATACGCGCCTGGGCCGGTATCGGCGGTGTCGGCTTATCCTGGAGGCTGTCGCTCACGGAAGGAGACCGGCCGATGACCGCCACGGACCCGGCGCTGACCGCCCTCGCCAACGGGTGGGGTGCCCTCTACGTGCTCTACGGCCGGATCGAGGCGCACGTCGAACGCGCCCTCCAGGCCGAGCACGAGCTGAGCGTGCGCGAGTACTCCCTGCTCGACGTGCTCAGCCGCCAGCACGACGGGGAGGGCGGGCACCTCCAGATGAAGCAGGTCGCCGACGCGGTCGTGCTCAGCCAGAGCGCCACCACCCGCCTGGTCACCCGCCTGGAGGACCGCGGCCTGCTCGCCCGCTACCTCTGCCCCACCGACCGCCGCGGCATCTACACCAACGTCAGCGAGGACGGCCTCAAGCTCCTCACGGAGGCCCGCCCCACCAACGAACGCGCCCTCCGCGAGGTCCTCGAAGAGGCGGCCCGCAACCCCGAACTCGCTCCCCTGGTGGCAGCCGTCGAGGCCGTCAAGCCCGCACTGCCGCAGCGGCTTCCGTGATCAGTGCGTCGCAGGCCAGCTTCGAACTGAGGCGAATCCGCTCGACGTCGGCGAGGCTCCGGGCGTCCCGGATGGCGAAGGTCGACCCGACCGCGTAGTCGGCCGCGACGGCCAGTTCCGGGCAGATGATCCGCAGTGTGGTGCTCGGGCCGGTGACCGCGCTCCTGGTCCGGTGAACGGCAGTCGAGTAGTGCTCGTCGGTGTCCTCGGCCCCGCCCGTCGGGCCGAGGCCTCGGCTCCGCTCCCTCGCGCGGACCGTCTGCGCCCGGCGGTGGTCGGCGAGTGCCGCCACCAACTCGGTGACAGTGGACAGGACTTCGGTGCGGTGGGCCCTCGCGTCGGCCGCCGCCTCGGTGGCGCGGGCGGCCCGGGATTGAACCCAGGCCGAGAGCAGAGCCCCGGCGAGCGCACCGAACACCGCCGCCGTACTCGCGCCGACCGTGACCCAGGTGCTGGTGTCCATCACATGCCTCTCAGTGTCGGCGACCCTTCGGTTCTGACCCTTCCCGCCGACCCTCCGGTTCAACGGCGAACCGGGCGGTGTCCTCCCGCGAGCGGTCGGCTCCAGCGTGCGGCGCGGGATCTGCCGCACCGTCAGGAGTGGCGCACCGGGGCGCGAACGCCCAGCTGGGAGCGGGTGCGGAGCGCGTTGGAGAAGTCACCAACTCTCTTTGTTGGCAAAGCCGTTCGAAGGGAAATAGGAAACAGGAAACTGGTCGGATCCGTGCTTTGACCAGTGGATCGCATGCCAAGATTCCGACGGGGGCGAGGAGAACCGCTTCCGGCACGCGTCCCCGGTGGGGGTTGCGGACCACGGGAATTCGGAACGGAGTGGCATGGACGGCTCCACAGCACAGCCCGGCGCCTTCGGCCCGGAACTCCGCAAACGGCGGATCGCTGCGGGGTTGACCCTCACCCGGCTGGCCGAACTGCTCAGTTACAGCAAGGGCTATCTCAGCAAGATCGAGCGTGGCCACAACCCGCCCCCACCCGGACTGGCCCGCCGGTGCGACGCGCAGCTGAGTGCCGGCGGCGCGTTGGAGAGCCTGGTGGCGGTCGATCCCCGTCGTGCCACGAAGGGGGCAGTGGGTGCGAGGCGCTCACCGCACCCGGGCGAGGAGGGTGGTGCAGGCCGGTTGCCCGGGCTCGGGCGGCGGCAGCTGCTCGCCGTCGGGGCGTCCTCGCTCCTGGGCGGCGGTCTGGTCGACCCCCGGCAGCCGGCCGCCCTGAGTGCGCCGGCGGCGGAGGGCCTCGGGCCCCTGGAGATCTTCCAGTCGCAGTTCGGGCAGATGCGGCGCCTCGGCCAGACCGTTGCCTCCGGCACGCTCCTGCCGCTGCTCGACGCCCAGGCGCGCACCCTGACCGAGCTGGCGGCCCGGGCCGGAGGGGCGAACCGCGACCGGATGCTCGTCCTCGCGGCCAGGTACGCGGAGTACGCGGGCTGGATCGCCCAGGAGGCCGGAGAGGATTCCACGGCGCTGTGGTGGACCGCTCAGGCGGTCGAACTCGCGGAGGCCGGTGGCGACCGTCATCTCGCCTCGTACGCCCTGGTCCGGCGGGCGTTGGTCACCTTCTACGCGGGCGATGCGGCACGGACGGTTCAGCTCGTCGGGCCGGCCCAGTCCGGTGGCCTCCCGCCGCGGATCCGTGGCCTCGCCGCTCAGCGTGAGGCACAAGGGCACGCCCTCGCGGGGGACGAGAGCTCCTGCATGCGCAGCCTGGACCGGGCGAGGGAGTGGCTGGCGAAGGCCCGGGCCGAGGACGACGGAGGCGCACCGGTCCTCGGGACCGGCAATCTCGCCGATCCCGCCGCGATGGTGACCGGCTGGTGTCTCTATGACCTCGGACTGGCCGACCGGGCGGCGGAAGTGCTCGACGGCGAGCTCCGGAGGATCCCGGTGCACGCCGTCCGCAGCCGGGCCCGCTACGGGTTGCGGTGCGCACTGGCGCACGCCGCGCGCGGCGAGCCCGAGCGTGCTTGCGAGATCGCCTCCGAACTCCTTCCCCACGTGGCCGAGTTGGGGTCGGCCACCATCCGTGCGGACGTCGGGCGGCTTGCCCGTGAGCTGTACCGATTCCGCACGAGTCGTCCGGTGCAGGAGATCCAGCCGCTGCTCGCCGCGGTGCTGCACCCGTAAACGCGGCGGAGCGCGTCCGCCCGCCGTCCCACCAACCGTTTTCCAGCCAGCTCGGAGAGGTGTTCCGCCATGCCCGAAATCTTCGTCAACTACCGCACCAGCGACCAGGGTTCCACCGCGACCACGATCGAACGCGACCTCGCGCGGCGCTTCGGCGAGGACCGGGTCTTCCGCGCGAGCAAGTCGATCGGGGTGGGGCGGCCGTTCCCGCAGGAGCTGCTGACCGCCGTCCGGCGCAGCAGCGTGCTGCTGGCCGTGATCGGTTCGAAGTGGCTCGCCGCGCCGGACGGGAACGGAGGTCGTGCCCTCGACGATCCGAAGGACTGGACCCGACGGGAGATCATCGAGGCGTACGAGACCGGGGCACGGGTGGTGCCGATCCTCGTCGGCGGTGTCGGAGTGCTCAAGCGGAAGGAGCTGCCCGAGGCGCTGGCCTGGCTCGCGGACTGCCAGTACCGCCGGTACGACGACCGCGACGCGGAGTACAACCTCAGGCGGATCGGCGACGACCTGGCCGAGGCGGTGCCCGAACTCGCCGAGGCGGAGCGGCAGGTCAAGGCGGCGACCGGATCGGCCGGCGGCGGAGAGGCCCGGAGCGGAAGTGTGGTGCGGGCGGGGGAGTACCGGCACGAGCAGAGCGGCGGCATCGGCAACGTCGGCGGTGACGTGGGGACGTTCATCAACAACGCCAGCGGCCCGGTGCACACGGGGGACGGGCCGCAGCACACCACCATCCGCAACGGTGGCGTCGAGTTCCACGGCGACGGTGGCAGCTACCTCGAACGCGGCGACGTGCACAACGAGTTCGGCGGTCGGCGCGACCGTGACGGCCGCCGGCGGTGAGCGATGGCCGGGGCGGCCGGGGCGGGACGCGGATCGGCCACACCGTGGGACCGACCCATACGGGCAACGGACCGCAGAACAACTACTACCTGTCGACCGACGAACAGATCCGTCGTAGTGGAGACGATCCGCTGCGCATGGCGAACGACAGCCGGGTGTGGCTGAGCCGGCGTTTCGTCAGCCCCCCTGGGTACGGCGAGGCGGCGGAGCGGCTGGAGAAACCCGGTACGGCCGTTGCCATCGCCGGTCTTCCGGGGGTCGGACGTCGCACCGCCGCGGTCATGCTGTTGCACCACCAGGGCGAGACCCACGCGCCGTTCCGGGAGGTGGCCCTGGACGAGAAGCCGGAGGACCGGCCTCCCGAGGTGGCGGACGGTGAACGCGTCCTGATCGACCTGACCGCGATGGCCGACGGGGAGTTCACGGCTGCACAGGTTCTGGTCAGGGCGTACTGGGAGAAGGCCGAACGGGCCGGCGGCCGGCTCGCGGTGGTCCTCCCGGCCGAGCACGAACACCTTCTCGGGGCGGAGTTCAGCCAGCTGCGCGCCGGCATCGGCCGGCCGGACGGCGCGACTGTGCTGGCGCGGCACCTCAGGGCCGCCGGAGTCGAGGTGTCGGCGGCCGGTGTGCGCCTCCCCGTTCTGACGGAGTTCCTGGAGCGCTCGCCCATGAGGGAGCTGCAACGCCTGGCCGGGCTGATGGTCGCGGCCGGTGCCCGAGGGGGATCGCTGCCCAACTGGGCCGCCGACGCGGCGGATGCACTGAGGAAGCGCGCCCCCGAGGTGGCCCGGCGGGTCGCCGCGCTCGCCGACGGGCGGCAGAAGGCGCTGCTGTTCACCGCCGCGATGCTGGACGGGGCCAGGGCCGATTCGGTGTTCCACCTCTCGGACCGTCTGCTGACCGGTGTCGGCCATCCGGACGACGCGCTGCCGCGCCTGGACCGGGTCGACCTGTTCCGACGCCTGCGAGACCTGGGGCTGAGGGTGGATCAGGATCGCATTCAGTTCGACAAGCTGGCGTACGGGCCGGCCGTGCGAGCCCATTTCTGGCTCTACTACTCCGACCTGCGCCCGACGTTCGGGAAGTGGTTCGACGAGGCGGTCAGAAAGGGCCCGGGGCTGGAGCAGGCCGCCAGGCGCGATCTGGTGAGCCGGTTCACGGAGCAGGCGCTGAAGGTCGACGACGTTCAGGAGTTGACCGGACTGGTCGAGTCGTGGGCCGAGGAACGACGGCTGCTGCCCGAGGCGATGGCGGTCCTGGAGCAGGGACTCCGGGACGAGGAAACGGGCCCGGCCTTCCGCAGGAAGGTCTACGACTGGTCGCTGGAGCAGAAGTTGGAGCCGAACCTGGTCCGGGCCCTGGCGCACATCTGCGTCGACGTGATCGGTCCGGACCATCCCGACCAGGCTCTGGTGCGTCTGCACCATCTCGCCCGACGGGACTCGGACGAGCTCGCGGCGTACGCCCGGGACCACCTGCTGGAGCTGGCCGGGAGGGACCGACGGCTGTACCGGCGGCTCCTCACCCGGGTCTGCGAAGGGATGGAGCGGTGGCAGCCCCTGGCACGGGACGCGGAGATCTTCCTGGAGCTGGTGGCGCGGCCACCGTCCCTGGCAGGCCGTCAGGACCTCGTCCGGGGTTGGCGCGGGGCGCTCGCTACGGTGCCGCCGAAGATCTGGGTGCCGGGAGTCGTGGCCTGGCTCGAGGCCGCCAGGGCGGACCGGGAGCGGGGCGTTCGGCTGATGCGGATCCTGATCGAGGCCACCGAGGGCGGTCCCGGTGTGCTCAGCCGGTACTACCTGTTGGCGCACGCGTGGGCGAGCGAACCAGGAGCGGAGGAGGCGGTGCTGAGCCGGGCGGAGGTCGCGGCACGGTTCCGCAGTGAGATCGATCTGGCGCAGGGCATCGGACCACTGGGCCCGGCCGCGGCCGGGACGACTGAGGGGAGGGGCCGGTGACGGCCACCGAGAAGAAGCTGTACGTGGCCATGACGCTGGCGGCGGGGCTGTTGACCGTGCTCGCCGGGGCGGTGGCCAGATGGCCGGTGTGGATGTGGGCGGTGCCGACCGGTGTGGCCCTGTTGCTCGCCGTCCTCCTCGCCTCCGCACGCTCGGCGCCGAAGCCTTTGGTGCCGGTGTCGGACGGTCCGCCTTGGGAGGAGACCCGGGTGGACGACGTGGCCCTGCCGAGCTGCGTGCCCGACTACGACTTCCGCTTCTCCGCGCTGGTCTGGTGGCGTCCGATCCCGAACAGCTCCGGGCTGATCCACGCCGACCCGGCCGGTCTGGCCATCGAGACGGTGCTGAACCGGGCGCGGGTGCTGACCGAGCGTGAACTGCCCGAGCGGGTCGACCTGGTGGCGCACGCGCTCAACGGCCTGCTCGGCACCCAGGTGCGGGACTCCAACCAGTTGGTGGAGGCGATGGGCGGCCGGGTCGAACTCCGACTGCCGGAGGACGACCGGAGCCGGCTCGGCAAGCTGTCGTCGGTGCGCAAGACGGAAGAGGTCTGGGAGCACGAGCGGCGCTTCGAGCAGAGCAAGCGGGCCTACCTCGGTGAGGACGTGCTGAGGACACCCGGCAGTGCGGTGGGCTGGTGGCTGGCCCGGCACGAGGACCGGATCCTGGAGGCGGTCGACCTGATCGGCCCGCTCGCCCAGCTCTCGGCGGTGGCCAACGGCGAACCGGTGGACAAGCTGTACGAGCACCTGGTCGGCCCGAGGTTCGGTACCGAGGACGGCCCGGTCAGGGGCCCCCGGGTGGTCGGTCCGCTGGCTGACCTGCTGGACGACCTCGACCTCGACGAGGGTGGTCCGGAGCGCAAGGTGTACACGCACCGAATGGCGGACTTCACGGACGCGACGGGCCGGCCGGACGAGGCCCGGCTGATCCGGGAGCGGTTCCTGGGCGACGACGGTGGTGACCAGGGTGAGGGTGCCGGGAGGGGTGAAGTCGGTTCGTAGGACTGGAGATTCACTCTTTTCGGTGCTGGGCACGGGAGGGTGGGGGTGGTGGACTTCGGGCATGAATCGTTCGAGTGCGATGCGACGTGTGGTGGCGGCTGCTCTGGTCATGGGTGGGTGCTTGGCGGTGGCGCCCGTGCAGGCGGTGGCGGCGCCGTCGGTGGGGGCGGGGGTGAGCAGGGAGGTGCGGGCCGGGACTCCGGCGGCGCAGCGGGTGTTGACGTTCTTCGAGGAGTACCGGGCGGCGGCGCTGGGGGAGAGCGGGGAGGATCCGGGGGAGGTGCGGAAGGAGTACCTGTCGCCGCACCTGAACTTCCGGCTGGACGCGTGGGCGGCGCAGTACGACGCGGATCCGGTGTTCCGGGCGCAGAACGTGCCGGGGAACTGGCGGGTGCACCAGGAGGACGAGCGGTGGGGCTTCGCCTCGGTGCGGCTGACCGAGGTGTGGGGTGACGCGGCGGACCAGGACGTCTGGTACACCGTGCGCCTGACGGACCGGAAGATTGTGGAGATCAACGACCAGCCCGCGTTCTGACCGGGTCCTGAAGGGATCCTGGACGGCTCGGCGGCCCCGGCCACTCCGCCGGGTCGTCCAGGTACGTGGCGCGGACGTGGGAGAGGTAGGCGTCGGGGGAGGCGAAGGGGCGGTCCTGGGCGCCGCGGCGGTGCAGGTCCAGGCGGGCCTCGGAGTGGAGGCGCAGGGTGGTGGTGGCCGCGCGAGGCCCTTCGGGGGAGGAGGAGGGGGAGGGGGAGTCGAGGACGGGGACTTCGGGCGGGAACATCGCCAGGGCCTCGGCGGTGGTGGCGGCCGGTGGGTGGCCGGTGCGGTTGGCGCTGCTGACGTAGAGGACGGGGTGGTCGTCGAGCAGGGGGAGGACCGGTTCCCAGCGGGCGCCGAAGAGCATGGTCCAGCCGTCCCTGGTGGCCGGGGCCAGCCAGGACGGGGCGTCGGCCCGCAGGGGGAGGAGGAGGGTGACGCGTTCCTCGGTGAGCAGGCGGCGGATGCCGGCGGTGAGGCCGAGCGGGCCGTCCAGGGCGGTGAGGGTCCGTGGGTGGTGGGCCCAGAGTGCGACGGCCTGGTCGGCGGGGCGGCCCTTGGCGGCGTTGACGGCGAGCGGGTCGGTGCCGGCCACCACGTGGGTGAGGGGGGACGGGTTGGGCAGGACCACGGCTGCGCCCCGGTGGAGCGCGGCGCGGACGGTCTCGACGTTCCGGGCGGGCGCAGCGGTAGGAGAGGCTGCGGCGGGCTGAGGGGTGGTCACTTCGTCGCCTCCTGGAGGCCGTCGAGGTAGGCGGCGAAGGCCTCGTCCTCCACCACAGCGCGGCCGGTACGGTACACCCTGGCCTTGGCCCAGGCCGTCGCCGTCCGGGCCCGGCCCTCGTCGAGGTGGTGGCCGAGGCGGGCCGCGACCGCCTGGACGACGCGGGCGTTGGCGAGGTGGGTGAGGACGACGTGCGGGGCGGTGCCGAGCACCCGCTCGTGGTCGTACGGCTGGAAGAGCTGCGGATCGACGAACGGCGTGCCGGTGGAGATGGTGCCGACGCCGGTGCCGACCACCGGCATGGTGACGGTGAGCGGGTGGCCGGTGTGGTCGGCGACCGCCGCGGCCAGGCGCGGGAGGGCGGTGAGGTCGGGGGTGGTCCACCAGGCGGGGGCGTCGGTGCCCAGCAGGGCGGCCGCGCGGGCCGGGTCGTGGGCGAGCAGGAGGAGGAGCTGCTCGGTCGCGGGCAGGCCGCTGCGTTCGGCGAGGCCGAGCCAGGAGGCGGTGACCACCCGGACGCCGGTGCGCAGCGCCTCCACGGTGTTGGCCAGGCCGAGGCCGAGGTCGTTGTGCGCGTGGGTGGCGAGCACCACGTCCTCGCCCGCTCCGGCCGCCACCTGGGTGAACATCGCCGAGGCCTCGGCCGGGAGTTGACGCCCGACGGTGTCGGCCAGCAGCACCACGGCCGCTCCGGCCGCCGTCGCCTCGCCGGCGAACGCCGCCATCAGGCCGTGGTCGGCCCGGGAGGCGTCCGCGAAGCAGAGGTCGACGGCGACGGACGGGTCCGCGTCGCGGGCCGCCTTGACCAGCGGGACGGCCGACTCCAGGGCGGCGCGGGCGGGCTGACGGGTCATCACGTGGGCCATCGCCTCGGAGGCCGGCACCACCACCATGACCCGCGCGTGCGCACTGCCCCGCACCGAGGCGACGGCCTGCCGCACGTCCGCCGCCCTCCCGCGGCAGACCGCCGCGACGCCCACCGCGCCCTCGGCCTCCGCCGCGACCCGGCGCACCGCCTCGTACTCCTCGCCGCAGACGGCCGGGAACCCGGCCGCGAACACCACGTGGCGGGGCCCGTCCGCGCCGAACATCCGGCCCTGCTCCAGGGCCAGCCGCACCCGGAAGTCCGCCGACATCAGTGTCTTGGCCTGCGCGCCGTCCCGGGCCGACTCCTCCCAGAGCACGATCCGCCCCGCCCGCGCCGACTCCCGTACCAGGTCATGTCCCATGGGCACGCACCCTAGAGCGCCGGTGTGCGCCCCCGGGAGCGTAATCAGGGAAGTATGCCGGAGGGGAAGGGAATTCGCCGATCCGCTTGCGCGGCGGGCGCGGGGCGGCTACTGGATCACGGTGTCGCGTGGACGGTCCGCCAGGCGGCCGTCGAGGTGTTCCACCGGTCGCCGGTGAGCTCGGTCAGGGCGGCCGGGAAGAGGCCGCCCTCCTCGCCCTCCCGGTGCGCCCGCAGCTCCCCGGCCATCCGGACCACCAGCGGCCCGGCTCCGTCGAGGTCGTCCTGCTCCAGCAGGCGGACGGCCTTCCCGGCGAGGTCGGTCACCGACTCGTGCTCGGCGGTGAACTCCTTGAGCAGCGGGATCTCGCGGCACCCGCGGTAGTGGCACATGCCCAGATCCTCCCCGCCGCCCGGAGAGCGCCGGGGCCCGCCACGCCGTACGGCTGCGGCAGGGCGCCGCGAGCCGGGCGTCCGGCCAGAATGGCGCCCGTGAGACTCGACAGCGCACGTGCCGCCGCCCGCCACTGGATCACCACCGAGGGACGCGCCCGCCCCGGCTACCTCGGGGCGTACCTGACCGGTTCGACCACCGCACTGCCCGCCGGGGCCGAGCTACCCCAGGGCTCGGGCCTGGACGTCGTGCTCGTCACCGCGGCGGAGGGGGAGGTCCCCCGGCACGAGCGGGCCGAGCACCAGGGGGTGCCGCTGGAGGTGACGCACCTGCCCGGGGAGCGGCTCGGCTCCGCCGAACGGGTGCTGACGGACCACCACCTGGCGCCCGGGCTCCGGCACGGCGTGGTGGTGGACGACCCGGGCGGGGCGCTGGGCCGGCTCCAGCGGGAGGTCGCGGCGCGGTTCGCCGAGCCGGACCTGGTCCGGGCCCGCTGCCTGAGCGTCCACGAGGAGATCACCACCGGGCTCGGCCACCACGACTCCGGCCAGGCCTGGTACCGGCAGGTGGCCGGCTGGCTGTTCCCCACGGCCGCCACCGCCCACCTGGTGCTGGTCGCCGCCCTGCGGGACCCGGCGCTGCGGCTGCGCTACCTGCGCGCCCGCGAGGCCCTCGCCGAGCACGGCCTCTCCGAGCGCTACCCGGAGCTGCTGCGGCTGCTAGGCGCCGAGGAGCTGACCCAGGGTCAGGTCCGCCACCACCTCGACAACCTGGCCGTCACCTTCGACGAGACCGTGGCGGCCGCCCGCACGCCCACCCCGTTCGCCGCCGAGCTCTCCCCGCAGGCCCGCCCGATCGTCGTGGACGCCGCCCACCACCTGGTCGCCCGGGGCGACCACCGGGAGGCGATGTTCTGGACGGTGGCCACCTTCGTCCGCTGCCACGCCGTCCTGGCCGTCGACGCCCCGGACGCCCACGAACGCCTGACCCCGCACCTCACCGCCGCCGTCGCCGACCTCGGCATCAACACCGCCACCGACCTGACGGCCCGTCGCAAGGCCACCCTCGCGGCCCTGCCGGGCCTGCGGGAGCTGACGGAGCGGATCATCGCGGCGGGGAAGTGACGGGCCCCCGACGGAGCTTCAGGGGTGGTCGGCCGCCCGGGTACGACCGGGGACCGGGATCCGGCGGGTGAGTTCCCGGATGGCGCGGGCCGTCGCCGCCGCTGCCTCCTCGGGCGACGGCCGCGGGCCGCTGCGGTCCCAGTACCAGTCGGTCAGTTCGACCACCGGCGCCAGTTCCTCGCAGTCGCCGTAGGCCTCCGCGACGTTCTCCAGGATGAGGGCGAGGCCCTCGCCCGGGTCGAGCCAGCCGTCGACGACCTCGGCGGCCCACCACCCGGCCAGGGAGAGGCGGCCGTCCCAGTAGCCCTGCGGTGGGTGGAAGCCGAAGCCGAGCTCGTCCATCACCCGGTCGAACAGGTCCGGTGCCTCGTCGCGTTCACCACTCATCAGCGCGGCGAGGTGCAGCAACGAGGGCGTGTAGAGGCCGGCCTCCAGGGACCGCAGCGCGGCCGCGATCAGCGACCGGGGGTCCTCGTGGCGGCCGTCGACCCAGTGGTGGGCGATCCGCCGCAGCTCCAGTGCCGCCTCCGCCGCCGTGGCCGGCACCGCGTTCGTCTCCATGGCGGGCATGCTGCCACGGGGCCCGGCACGGCCGGTACCGGATTCGGGTGTGAGGGAGGGGGCCGGGCCGGCAACCTGACGGTCTGTCGGGAGGGCCGAGTCGGGTCGCCCCGTAGGCAGCCGTGGACGTCCGGGTGGGCCGTAGAATCACCCACTGCCTCCCCGGTGCCGCTGGCGCTGCCGGGCCACCCACACCGCCCCGTCCCACCGCCGGGGCCGGGCCCGAGCACGACGAGGTCCACCACGCATGTCCTCCTCCACCGCCGCCACCCTGGCCGGCCGCCTCCGCCCCGACTGGCTGTCGGACCCGAGGGTCTGGCGCACCGAGGTGCTGGCCGGCCTGGTGGTCGCGCTGGCCCTGATCCCGGAGGCGATCTCCTTCTCGGTGATCGCCGGGGTCGAGCCGCAGGTCGGGCTCTTCAGCTCCTGCACCATGGCCGTGGTCATAGCCGTGGTGGGCGGGCGGCGGGCGATGATCTCGGCGGCCACGGGCGCCGTCGCCCTGGTGATCGGGCCGCTCAACCGGGAGCACGGTCTCGGCTACCTGGTCGCGGCGGTGATCCTGGCCGGGGTGTTCCAGATCGTGCTGGGCGCGCTCGGGGTGGCGAAGCTGATGCGCTTCGTGCCGCGCTCGGTGATGGTCGGCTTCGTCAACTCCCTGGCCATCCTGATCTTCCTGGCACAGATCCCGGAGCTGACCCACGTGCCGTGGGCGGTCTACCCGCTGCTGGCGGCGGGCCTCGCGCTGATGGTGTTCTCCCCGAAGCTCACCCGAGTGGTCCCGGCGCCGCTGGTCACCGTCGTGGCGCTCACCGCCCTGACCCTCGGCGCCGGGATCGCCGTCCCGACGGTCGGCGACAAGGGCGGCCTGCCGGACTCGATGCCGCTGCCCGGCCTGCCCGACGTCCCGTTCACCACGCAGACCCTCGCCACCATCGCCCCGTACGCGCTGGCGATGGCCCTGGTCGGCCTGCTGGAGTCGCTGATGACCGCTCAGCTGGTGGACGAGCTCACCGACACCCGGTCCGGCAAGACCCGCGAGTCCGTCGGCCAGGGGATCGCGAACATCGTGACCGGTCTGTTCGGCGGCATGGGCGGCTGCGCGATGATCGGCCAGACGATGATCAACGTCAAGGTCTCCGGCGCCCGCACCCGCCTCTCCACCTTCCTGGCCGGGGCCTTCCTGATGGTGCTCTGCGTGCTGTTCGGCCCGGTGGTCTCCGAGATCCCGATGGCGGCCCTGGTCGCGGTGATGGTGATGGTCTCGGTCGGCACCTTCGACTGGCACTCCGTCATGCCCCGCACGCTGCGCCGGATGCCGGCCGGGGAGATCGCCGTCATGGTGGTCACCGTCGTGGTGGTGGTCGCCACCGCCAACCTCGCGGCCGGGGTGCTGGCCGGATCGCTCAGCGCCATGGCGGTGTTCGCCCGCCGGGTGGCCCGGCACGCGGAGCTCTCGGCCGTCCGGGACCCGGAGGGCGGGCGGGTGGTCTACTCGCTGGACGGCGCGCTCTTCTTCGCCTCGGCCAACGACCTGGTCACCCGCTTCGACTACGCAGGCGACCCGGACCGGATCACCATCGACCTGAGCCGCGCCCACGTCTGGGACGCCTCCTCGGTGGCCGCGCTGGACGCCGTCACCGCCAGGTACGCCCAGCGCGGCAAGACCGTCGAACTCACGGGCCTGAACGCCCCGAGCGCCGACCTGCACGCCCGCCTCTCCGGCGAACTCGCTTCCGGAAACTGACCGTTGGCGCCCGCACGGCCGCTCAGAGCCTTGACGCGATCCCCTTGGCCAGCGTTCCGAGGCGGCTGCGGATCTGGCCGGAGTACTCGTCGGTCATGCCCCGGACGGTCGGCTCGAAGGCGTAGTTGACGGCGAAGTTGACCGAGCCCTTGCGCACGTACAGGTGGCCGCCGATCTTGGCTTCGTCGTACAGCGCCAGATCGCCCACGTCGGCCACCGGGGTGCCCGGTTTGGTGCTCCGGTTGACCTCGTAGGGCAGCAGGACGATGAACAGGCTGCGGCCCTTGGCGGGGTTCAGATAGCTGCACTGGGTGAGGCCGGGTACGGCGGTGTCGTCCCGGCGCCCGGTGGCCGGCTGCCCGAGGACGGCCGTGACCTCGTCCGCGGTCGCCAAGGCGCAGACGTCCGGCGAGGGCTTCGTGGGTGCGGCGCGCGTCTCGGCATCGGAACCGCTCCCGCACGCGCTCAACGCGGACAGGATCACCAAGCCCAGGACCCCCGACCGGAATCCGTGCCGTGCCGGCCTCCCGAAACGCGCCATGCCCGACCCCTCTCGTCCGATCGGCGGTCGCGGCGCCATCGGCCCGAGACCTCTCCTGAACAACATCCCTTTGGCAGTGACGATATGACGATCAGTCAGATCATCGCTAGGTGCTTGTCGAGAAAGTGATGTTCACGCACCGGCCGACAGCCGGGGCCTCAGGCCCCGCGCGCCCGCAGGCGGCCGCGGTGCTCCAGCCGGGTCAGCCGGGCGTCCTCCCGCTCGGCCCAGCGGCGGACCCGGTCCGGGTCGAGGGCCGGGCCGTGGCCGACGTGCAGGCGGGTGGGGGAGAGGTCGAGCATCCGCCGCAGGCTGGTGAGGTTCTGCCGGGCGTCGTCGTGGAAGGGCGGGTTGGCCGGGCGGCCGGGGAGCAGGCCCATGAAGGAGTTGGCGATCAGGTCCCCGGCCACCAGGTCGCCGTCCCCGGTGAGGACCGAGACCGAGCCGGCGGTGTGCCCGGGGGTCGGCACGATCCGGGCGTCCAGCCCGAAGTCCGCCAGGTCGGTCTCGCCGGTGACGGCCAGCGCGGGCTCGAACGGCTCGACGCGGACGTGCAGTTCACGCCGCCGCGCCATCAGCCGGCCCATCGGCCCGGTGGGCAGGTACGGCTCGCGCACCCGGCCGGAGCGGTACGGGCCGAGGTCCGCCACGTGGGCGGCGACGGGTGCTCCGGTGAGGCGGTGCAGCTCGGCGGCGGAGCCGAAGTGGTCGAGGTGGCCGTGGGTGATGACGATCAGCGCCAGCTCGGCTGGATCCACCCCGTGGGCGGCGATCCGGTCGAGGACCCGCTGCCCGCTGCCGGGGACGCCGGAGTCGACGAGGACGGGGCGGCGGCCGAGCAGCAGGTGGGCGTTGACGGCGTGACGGCCGAGTACCGGGATCGGGACGACCCGGGTGCGGGTGGTGGCGGGCATGGCTCTCCTCGGGAGGTTGGCAGGACGAAGTGCCGCCGTGGGTACGGCGGTTGTGCTGTTGCGGTGGGTGTCAGGTGGGCGTCAGGCGGATGTCGGGCGGGCGTCAGGTGGGTGTCAGAAGCGGCGGCGGTACTCGGCCGGGGTGGTCCCCAGTCGGCGTCGGAAGGTTCGGTGCAGCGTCTCGACCGAGCCGAGGCCGCTGGCGGCGGCGACCTCCGGCAGGCCGAGCCCGGTCTCCTCCAGCAGCCGGCGGGCGGCCTCCAGCCGGGCCGACTCCACGTAGGCCGCCGGGGTCCGCGCGGTGCGTTCGCGGAACAGGCGGGAGAAGTGGCGCACGCTCAAATGCATCCGGGCGGCCAGGACTTCGGCGGACAGGTCCTCGGTGAGGTGCTCGGCGATCCACCGCCGCAGCGCGTCGATCCGGTCGTCCTCGGCGGTCCGTACGGAGAGCGGGACGCTGAACTGGCTCTGCCCGCCCGGCCGTTTGACGTACATCACCATGGCACGGGCGGTGGCGAGCGCCAACTGCTGGCCGTGGTCCTCGGCGACCATGGCGAGCGCCATGTCCAACCCGGAGGTGACCCCGGCACAGGTCCACACCCGGCCGTCCCGGACGAAGATGGGGTCGGCGTCGACCCGGACCTCCGGGTGGTCGGCGGCCAGGCGGGCGGCGGTCAGCCAGTGCGTGGTGGCCGGCCGTCCGTCGAGCAGCCCGGCGGCGGCCAGCAGGTGCGCCCCGGCGCAGATCGACCCCACCCGCCCGGCGCCGGGCGCCGCCCGCCGTAGCCACTCAACCACCTGACGGTCCACCACCGGCTCCACCGCGCCGCCGTCCCCGGCCGGCTCGATCGCCCCGGCGACCAGCAGGGTGTCCAGCGGCCCGCGTACCTCCTCCAGCCGCAGGTCGGCCAGCAGCCGCAGCCCGCTGGAGGTGGCGAGCGGGCCGCCGTCCGCGGTGGCCACCCGCACCTGGTAGCGGCCGTCCGCAGGGCCTCCGGCCGCGGCCCCGGCGGCGAGCCGCGAGGCGACCGAGAAGACCTCGGCGGGGCCGGTGACGTCGAGCAGTTCGACTCCCGGGAAGGCGGCGATCACCACACGGTGCGGAGCGGGCATGCCCCGATCCTGCCGCCCGCCCGCAGATGTCCGCAATGACGGGCTTCTGTCACATCCGGCCACCGGTCCCCGTGCGCTGACCCCTCGGGCGGCCCGCGTAGGCTGCGGACATGACCGGGACGGGCGGCGACCGCCGCATGGCACAGGCCTTTGACGGACTGTCAGCCGACTACGACGACGCGCACCACGACGCCATCGCGGCCGCCCTGACGGACTGGCTGGCCCCGGCCCCCGGCGAGGCGGTCGCTGACGTGGCCTGCGGCACGGGTGCGGTCACCCTGGCGGTGGCCCGGCGCCGGGGCGGGCGTCACGGGGGAGTGCCGGTCCTGGCGGTGGACCTGTCGGCCGGGATGGTGGCGGCCGGGAGGGCCCGGGCCCTGGCGGCCGGTGTGAGCGAGGCCGTCGACTGGCGGGTGGGCCCGGCGGTGCCGCTGCCCGTGGCGCCCGGCGCGTTGGACGTGGTGCTCTGCGCCTCCTCGCTGCACTTCCTCGGCCGGGAGGCCCTGGCGGACTGGCAGCGCGCGGTCCGCCCCGGCGGCCGGGTCGGGTACAGCCTGCCGCTGGCCTCGGGGTTCCGCCCGCGCGGGGTGTTCGCGGAGCTGCGGGCGGACCTGCCGCTGCCGGAGACGGCGGAGGACGCCGTCCGCTCGGCCGGGGAGGCCGGGTTCACCGGGGCCGGGGCCCGGGTGCTCCCCGTGGGCGAGCGCGCGGTGGTGCTGGTGCGGGCTCAGGTGGCGACGGTCGCCACCGGGTCGAGGCCGTAGGTGCGGGCGTAGCCGTTCTCGGTGCCGACGAGGAGCTCGACCACCTCGAAGTAGCGGTCCCAGAACGGGGTTTCCCGCAGGGCGTCGACCAGCAGCTGGTAGGCGTGGTGGTCGTCGGCCTCCCAGACCCAGACGTCGGTGACCCGGGTGGAGTAGAACTCCGTGTCGTAGAACCGGGACCGGACCCCCGTGGTCCTCGCCTCGACGGCCGGCAGCACCCGGGTGGTGAAGGCGTGCAGCCGCTCCTCGACGGTCAGGGCGAGCCACTCCGGCGTGGTCTTCAGCAGCATGAACGCCGTCACCGGCGCGGCGGTTTCGTGGGTGGCGTGGTGCGTGGTCATCAGGAGGCCTCCAGGACGGCGGGCTTGAGGGTTTCGGCGCACCAGCGGGCGAAGGAGAGGGCGGACGCGGCCGAGGCCGGGCGGACGGCCGTGGCGTCCAGCCCGGCGTCCTTGGCGCGCTTCATCTCGACCACGCCGCGGGCGAAGTCCTCGTCGAGGCCGTAGCCGGCCAGGGTGGCGTACAACTCCTCGTATGGCTGGTGCTCGTAGCGGACCGGGCGGTCGAGCTGCTCGGTCAGGATCCGGGCCCGGTCCACGGGGGAGAGGTCCTCCGGGCCGAGCACCGGGACGCTGCCGACGCCGCTCCAGGAGCGGTCCAGCAGCAGTCCCGCCGCGGCCGCCGCGATGTCGGCGACGGCGACCAGCGGAGCCTTCAGCCCGGGGTCGACCGAGTCGGTGAAGACGCCCCGCCCGACGATCGACGGGACGTCCTCCAGCAGGTTCTCGTAGAAGGAAGGACAGGCCAGGGAACGGTAGGCGACGCTGGAGCCGGCGATCAGGTCGTCCATCGCCAGCGAGGCGGTGACCAGGCCGGCCCGGTCGGCGAGCAGCGTCCCCCGGCCGAGCGCGGAGATCCCGACCACGTGCCGGACGCCGTGCGCGGCGAAGGCCCTGACGGCGGGTCGGGTGAACCCGCTGTACGCCTCCTCGGGCGTCCGCGAGCCGTCCGGCGGGACCAGCCAGAAGACGGCGTCCGCCCCGTCGAAGGCTTGGTCCAGGACGGCGGCGTCCCCGTGCGATCCGGTGACCACCTCGACCCGGCCGCGCACGGTGGCCGGCAGCCGGGCGGGGTCGCGGACCACCACCCGGACCGCCTCCTCGACGGACGGGGCCAGCAGGAGGGGGAGCAGGTGGCGGCCGATGTTCCCGGTGGGAGCAGTGATGACGATCATGAAAACCTCGTGGGTTCGTGCGGGTCGGTACGTCCCTCATCCTGCTGAGGCACGAGGCCCTGCCACAATGGGAATCCCAGCACGCAATCATTGCCCGAAATGGAATGATGCAGGTGAACGCCCCCTTCCCGGCCATCGACGCCAACCTCGCCGTCGCCCTGGACGCCCTGCTGACCGAGCAGAGCGTCACCCGCGCCGCCGCCCGGCTGCACACCTCGCCCGCCGCCATGAGCCGCACCCTGGCCCGGCTGCGCCGCCTCCTCCAGGACCCCCTGCTGGTCCGGGCCGGCCAGGTGATGGTCCCCACCCCGCGTGCCCAGGAGTTGCGCGAGGAGGCCGCCGCCGTGGTCCGCAGCCTCGGGGCGCTGCTCAGCCCGGGCGCGGGCGTCGACCCCACCGAGCTGCGCAACACCTTCACCCTCCAGGCCGCCGACCTGGTCGGCTCGGCCCTCGCGCCCGGGCTCCTGCGCCTGGCCCGGCAGGAGGCGCCCGGGGTCTCGTTCCGCATCCTGGCCGAGGAGTTGGAGGCCGGGCCCGCGCTGCGCGACGGCCGGATCGACCTGGAGGTCGGGTCGATCGACCACGTGGACCCGGAGACCCGGGTGGAGGAGCTGGCCTCGCTCCGGATGGTGGCGGCCGTCCGTCCCGGACACCCGCTCACCGAAGGGGAGTTGACCCCGGCCCGGCTGGCCGCCGCCGAGCACGTGGCCGTCAGCCGGCGCGGCCGGTTCAGCGGTCCGCTGGACGCGGCCCTGGCCGAGCACGGTCTACGGCGCCGGGTCGGTGTCGTCCTGCCGGGCCACCTGGCCGCGATGACCCTGGCCGCCCGCAGCGACCTCGTCTGCCTGGTCCCGGCGGCGCTTCCCGGAGCCGCCCCCTCGCCCCTCACCCACGACGCCGAGGCGCTCGGGCTCCACCTGCTCGACGTCCCGCTGCCCCTCCCGCCGCTGGCCATCGGCATGGCCTGGCACCCGCGCCACACGGCGGACGGAGGCCATCACTGGCTCCGCCGCGCCGTACGGCGTGCGCTGCGCGCGGCGTGAAGGGGCCGCGAGCGGATTGGGTCGTCAACGGGACTGCGGGGCGGCCGAGTTGTCCTCCCCCCAGAGCTCCAGGTGGCGCCCGGCGACCACGCTCGCGATCCGGTCCGCCAACTCGCCGACGGCCACCCCCGGCACCTGCCGGCCGTCGCGCAGCCGCAGTGCCACCGAGCCCTCCGCGGCCTCCCGTGCCCCGATCACCGCCTGGTAGGGCACCAGCCGGGCCTGCCGGATCCGCGCGCCCAGGCTGCCCTGCTCCGGCCCGGCCAGTTCGGCCCGCAGCCCGGCGTCCAGGAAGCGGGCCACCAGCCGCTCGGCGTCCGGCAGTTGGGCCTCCGAGACGGGCAGCACCACCAGCTGGACGGGTGCCAGCCAGGCCGGGAACGCGCCGCCGTGCTGCTCGATCAGATGGGCGACGGCCCGTTCCACGCTGCCGATGACCGCGCGGTGCACCATCACAGGACGGTGCTTGGCGCCGTCCGGGCCGACGTACTCCAGGCCGAACCGCTCCGGCTGGTGGAAGTCCACCTGCACGGTGGAGAGGGTGGACTCCCGTCCCGCCCCGTCGGTCACCTGCACATCGATCTTCGGCCCGTAGAAGGCGGCCTCGCCCTCCACCGCCTGGTACTCCACGCCGGAGGCGTCGAGCACCTCGGTCAGCAGCGCGGTGGCCCGCTCCCACTTCTCCGGCGCCGCCACGTACTTGCCGCCGGGGCCGGGCAGCGAGAGCCGGTAACGGGCGCCGGTGATGCCGAGGTCACGGTGCGCCCGCCGGATCAGGTCGAGCGCGGCCCGGGCCTCCCCGGCGACCTGCTCCAGGGTGCAGAAGACGTGCGCGTCGTTCAGCTGGATGGCCCGCACCCTGGTCAACCCGCCCAGCACGCCCGACAGTTCGGCCCGGTACATGCCGCCGAGTTCGGCCATCCGCAGCGGCAGCTCGCGGTAACTGTGCGCTCGGGAACGGTAGATGAGGGCGTGGTGCGGACAGAGGCTGGGCCGCAGCACCACCTCCTCGCCGCCCAGCTCCATCGGCGGGAACATGTCCTCGCTGTAGTGCGCCCAGTGCCCGGAGATCTCGTAGAGCTCGCGTTTGCCCAGCACGGGGGAGTAGACGTGCCGGTACCCGGCCCGGCGCTCCGCCTCGCGGACGTACTCCTCCAGGGCGTGCCGGACCACCGCGCCGTCGGGCAGCCAGTACGGCAGCCCGGCGCCGATCAGGGGGTCGGTGTCGAACAGGTCCAGCTCACGGCCGAGTCGGCGGTGGTCGTGCACGGTGGTCTCCTCGCGGTACGGCGGAGCGAGTCACCACACGGCGAAGCCCCGGGGCACTCGCCCCGGGGCTTCGGACTCAGATCATGGGTCAGCGCGCCGGGACGTTCTCCGGCGTCGTCGTGCGGAACATGCCTGCGCGCTTCATGCCTCCGACGGTAACACCGGCGGGCCGGGCCCGTCGAAGGGCTTTTCCGTGATCCGTCCGACGAGGGTGACGAGGGTTCAGACCGCCGCGGTGACCACGATCTCCACCCGCACGTCCGGGTGGTAGAGCGAGGCCTGCACGGTGGCCCGGGCCGGGACGGCACCGGCCGGGACCCAGGCGTCCCAGGCCTCGTTCATCCGGGCGAACTCGGCGATGTCGGCGAGGAAGATCTCCGCGCGCAGGATGCGGGTCTTGTCCGAACCGGCCTCGGCCAACAGCTTGTCGATGCTCGCCAGGACCTGCACCGTCTGCTCCGTGGTGCCCGCCGAGAGGTCACCCGCGACCTGGCCGGCCAGGTACACGGTGCCGTTGTGGACGACCGCCTCGCTCATGCGCGCGTTGCTGCCGATTCGCTGGATCATGGGGGACCTCCTGGAGGTACGTGGGGCTTGATCGCTCCGAGCGCGCCGATCATAGGGGTGGCCCGCCCCGCGCGTCCGAGCTGTCCGTATGGAGAAATGGGGTGGCGGCGGCAGGCCTCAGCGCCTCGTCCCCGGCGCGGGGAGGGTGAGCAGCACCTCGAAGCCGCCTCCGGGCCGGGGGCCGGCGCTCACCGTGCCCCGGTAGACCCGGGCTCGTTCCCGCATCCCGATCAGACCGTGACCGGCCGAGCCGGCGCTGTCCCCGGTGTCCTCGCCGTCGCACCGGGGGCCCGCGCCGTCGTCGGTCACCCGGATGGTGAGCTGCTGCGGCCGGTAGTGGAGGGCGACCGTCGCGGTGGCCGGGCCGGCGTGCTTCAGCACGTTGGTCAGGGCCTCCTGGACCACCCGGTACGCGCACAGGTCCATCCCCGGTGGCAGCGCGAACGGCTCGCCCTCGCACCGGAGTTCGGCCGGAACGCCCGCACCCCGCACCCGGGTGAGCAACTCCTCCACCCGGCCCAGCCCCGGCGCCGGCCCCTCCTCCTCGGCGCCGTCCTCCGCCCCGGCCTCGGCCTGCCCGATCCGGAGCAGGGTCAGCATCCGCCGCAGCTCGTCCAGCGCCTCCCGGCCGGTCTCCGCGATGGTGTCCAGCGCGCCGCGCGCGGCCTTCGGGTCGCCCTCGAAGACGTACGAGGCGACGCCCGCCTGGAGCGAGACCACGGACAGGTGGTGCGCCACCACGTCGTGCAGCTCCCGGGCGATCCGCACCCGTTCCTCGGTCAGCGCCTCGGTCACCGCCTGCGCCGCCCGGGCCTCCTGCTCGGCCCGCAGACGACGCGTCAACTCCGCCAGCCGGACGCTCCGTTCGGTCGCCAGCCCGGCCGTCCGGCCCAGCAGCGCCACCACCAGCGGGAACGCGACCGCCTGCACCAGCACCGAGGCCATCGACCCGTACTCCCGGTAGATCAGCCCGGCCAGCACCCAGGCCAGGCCCACCGCGGTGGCGCACAGCACCGTCGCCACCCGCCCCGAGGCCGCCGCCACGGCGTACAGCGCCAGCAGCACCGCCGGGGAGTTGACGACGGGCCAGTACCCGAGGGCGATGGACGCCAGCCAGATCGCCACCATCGTCCCCAGCACCGGTACCGGCGCGACCCGCCGGGCCGCCAGCGCCACGCCGATCAGCACCGTCAGCAGCGCACCCCGGGTGTCCAGCGAGTGCCAGCCCCCGGGCGGGGCCTCCCGCCCCAGCACCAGCCCCGCCAGGGTGTACGCCGCCGCCAGCCCGGAGTCCACCACCCGGGGCCGACGCAGCCACGGCCCTACCCGTCCGAGGAGTCCCTGTTCCGCCAGCACCGGCGCAGCCTAGTGCGCCCGCCCACCCGTTCCAACAGCTGCCCGCCCCTTGGGCCGGCGGGTGGCCGCCGAGGTCGCGGACGCGCTCCGCCGGGCGCGGCAGGGGGCCCGGTGACCATGGAAGGTCCCGCGAGTCAGTAGGCTTCCCCCATGACCGAGGTATCCCGTTCCGTCCGCGTCCGTTTCGCACCGAGCCCCACCGGCATGTTCCACGTCGGGGGTGCCCGCTCCGCCCTGTACAACTGGGCGACGGCGCGACAGCAGGGTGGCACGTTCGTCCTGCGGATCGAGGACACCGACGCCGCCCGCAACAAGCCCGAGTGGACCGACGGCATCATCAGTGCCCTGGCCGCCATCGGGATCCACGGTGGCGACAAGGCCTTCGAGGGCCCCTACTTCCAGTCCGCCAACGCCCCGCTGCACCGCGCCGCCGCCGAGAAGCTGTACGCGGCCGGCCGCGCCTACCACTGCGACTGCACCCGCGAGCAGCTCGCCGAGCGCACCGGCTCCGCCCAGACCGGCTACGACGGCCACTGCCGCGACCGGGGCCTGGAGTACGCCGAGGGCCGCGCGCTGCGCTTCCGCACCCCGGACGAGGGCACCACCGTCGTGGTCGACCTGATCCGCGGCGAGCCCGCCTTCCCCAACTCGGCGATCGAGGACTTCGTCATCGCCCGCGGCGACGGCAGCCCGGTCTTCCTGCTGGCCAACGTGGTGGACGACGTCGAGCAGGGCGTCACCCAGGTCATCCGCGGCGAGGAGCACCTCTCCAACACCCCCAAGCAGCAGCTGCTCTGGGAGGCCCTCGGGGCCACCCCGCCGGTCTGGGCCCACCTGCCGGTGATCGTCAACGAGAAGCGCCAGAAGCTCTCCAAGCGCCGCGACAAGGTCGCCCTGGAGGACTACCTGGCCGAGGGCTACCTGCCCGAAGCCCTCGTCAACTACCTGATGCTGCTCGGCTGGGGCCCCAAGGACGACGTCGAGATCCGCCCCTACGAGGAGATCGAGCAGCTCTTCCGGGTCGCCGACGTGAACGCCGCCTCGGCCTTCTTCGACGTCGCCAAGCTGCGCTCCTTCAACGGCGAGTACATCCGGGCGATGGGCGTGGAGGAGTTCACCGCAGCCTGCGCGCCGTGGCTGGCCGCCGACCGCGCCCCGTGGGCCGCCGAGGACTTCGACGCCGAGGCCTTCGCCCTGCTGGCGCCGCTGGCCCAGTCCCGGCTCGCGCTGCTCTCCGAGATCACCGAGCAGGTCGACTTCCTCTTCCTGCCCGAGCCCGTCCAGGACGAGGCCTCCTGGAACAAGGCCATGAAGGCCGGCGCGGCCGACCTGCTGCGCAGCGCCCGCACCCGCCTGGCCGAGGCCGCCTGGCAGGCCGAGGTGCTCAAGGCCGAGCTGGAGGCCGTCGCCGCCGAGCACGGCCTGAAGCTCGGCAAGGCCCAGGCCCCGGTCCGCGTCGCGGTCACCGGCCGCACGATCGGCCTCCCGCTCTTCGAGTCGATGGAGGTCCTCGGCCAGGAGCGCACCCTGGCCCGGCTGGACGCCGCCATCGCGAAGCTCGGCTGACTTCTTGGTCCGCTGCCCGGCCTGACGCCTCCTCAGGGCCCGCCCTCCCCCTCCGGGGTGGGGCGGGCCTTTCGCGTTCCTCCGCTCACGCTCCTGCATCCTTCGGTGTACCGCGTACTCGCCCCTGCGGAGGACGATCACGCGGCAGGGCCGCGAGAGGCTCGGTCCATGCGGACGACCATCGGATACACCATCGAGAGCATCGGCTACGTCGTGGGGGCCCAGGGCCTGATCGGCTTCGTGTCACGGACCTTCTTCGGCGCCGAGTGGGGCTGGCTGCACAAGCTCGTCGACCTGCCGCCGGTCGCCCACCTCGGCGTGGCGGGCGTCGGGGCGGTGCTCGTCCTCGGCGGGATGCGGGCCCGCAGGCAGCCCGGGCGCGCGGGCTGACGGTGACTCAAGAGCGTTCGTCGGGGAAACCCCTTGCGCAATGGTCAAGAAGTGTTGACCATTGGGGGTGTGACCGACGATGATCTTCCCGAGGCGCTCCACGTCTCCACCGACGAGCAGTTGCGCGCCGTCTCCAACCTCACCCGCCACCGCATCATGGCCGTGCTCCGCTTCGAACCCTCGACGATCACCCAGATCGCCGACCGGGTCGGGATCGCCAAGGGCAGCTCCAGCTACCACGTGCGGATCCTGGAGCGGGCCGGCCTGATCAAGGTGGTGCGGACGCGGAAGGTCCGCGGCGTCATCGAGCGGTACTACGCGATGGCCGCGCGCTCGATCGTGCTGCCGACCCCGGGGGAGGGCGGCCCCGACGTGCTGATGCGGCACGCGGTGGCCGACCTGGAGGCATCGCCCGCCGAGGGCGAGCGGCACGTACGGATGGCCCATCTGCGGCTCACCGACGAGCAGTTCGCGGAGCTGGGTGCCCGGCTCCAGGCGCTCGCGGACGAGTACCGCGAGCTCTCCGACCCGTCCCTCCCGGACGCCTCGCTCGTCTTCGCGCTCTTCCACCCCAGCACCCGTGACCAGGCCGACCAGGTCGAGGAGAACACCAAGTGACCTTTGCCGTACAGAAGTTGCCGACCGGCTTCGGACGGCTGTGGACCGCTCAGACGGTCTCCTCCCTCGGCGACGGAGTCCTGCACTCCGCCCTGCCGCTGATCACCCTCGCCCTGACCCGCGATCCGCTCGCGATCGCCGTCGTCACCGCCGCCGGCACGCTGCCCTGGCTGTTCTTCGGCGTCATCGGCGGTGCGCTGGTGGACCGTTGGGACCGCCGCCGCACCATGTGGGTGGCGGACGCGGCCCGCGCGGTGCTGCTCGCGATACCGGCCGCGGCCGTCGCGCTCGACGCCCTGACCATCCCCCTCCTCGCGGCCGTCGCCTTCCTGCTCGGCCTCGGCGGACTCTTCTTCGACACCGCCGCCACCGCCTACCTCCCGAGCCTGCTCGGCCGCGACCCCGCCCAGCTCGAGCGCGCCAACTCCCGTATGCGCGGCACCCAGACCGCCGCCTCCGGCTTCGCCGGCCCGCCCCTCGGCAGCGCCCTGCTCGCGCTCGGCCGCTCGGTGCCGCTGGTCGCCGACGCGCTCTCGTTCGCGCTCTCCGCCGTGCTGGTGCGCTCGCTGCCCGTCGTCCCGCAGCCGGAGCCCGAGGTCCGCGAGTCGCTGCTCAAGCAGGCCCGCGCCGGTGCCTCCTACGTCTTCCGGGACCGCCTGCTGCTCGGTCTCGCGCTGCGCCCCGCGGTCGGGAACATCGCCTTCCTCGCCATGGAGACCGTGCTCGCGCTCTTCGCCCACGACCGCCTCGGTGTCGGCACCTTCGGCTACGGCCTGCTGCTCACCGCCGAGGCCGTCGGCGGTCTGTGCGGCGCGGGCTTCGCCTCCCTGCTCGGCCGTCGGCTCGGCACCGGTACCGCGCTGACCTGCACCGCCGCGGTCGAGGGCCTCGCCATCCTGACCGTCGCCGCCGCCCCGAACGCGTACGTCGCCGGCCTCGGCCTGGCCGTCTGCGGCGCGGGCATCGGCGCCACGATGGTGCTCGCCCCGTCGCTCCGTCAGGCGATCGTCCCCGCCCACCTGATGGGCCGGGTCGCCTCCACCTCCCGGATGCTCTCCATGTGCGCGGCCCCCTTCGGCGCCTTCCTCGGCGGCTGGCTGGCCACCGCCTACGACGTCCGCACCCCGATCTTCGTGGCGGCCGGGCTCCTCCTCACCATGACCGCCGTCACCGCGACCATGACCACCAACCGCCGCGTCGATGCCGCCCTCGCCGTCGCGGCCGGCGGCGCCGCCGTTGTCGAGGACGAGGCCTCCTCCCGCCCGGCCGCCCTAGTGTGACGGTGCGTCGGCCGGGGGAGCGGGCTCCAGGACGAAGACCGGGATCACCCGGCCGGCTGTCCGCTCGTACTCGGCGTACTGCGGGAAGGCGGCCACCGCGCGCTCCCACCACCGGGCCTTCTCCTCGCCGGTCACCTCGCGGGCCGTCATGCCCTGTCGCTCAGGGCCGTCCTGGAGCTCCACCAGGGGGTTGGCCTTGAGGTTGTGGTACCAGACCGGATGGTGCGGGTGGCCGCCCTTGGTGGCCACCGCCGCGTACCGCCCCTCGTGCTCGACCCGCATCAGGGGCACCTTGCGGATCCGGCCGCTCCGCGCGCCGCGCATCGTCACGACGACGACCGGCAGACCGGTGTCCCAGAGCGTGGTGCCCCGCGTGCCGCCCGAAGTCTCGTACAGCTCCACCTGTTCACGGATCCACCGCATCGGACTCGGGTCGTACTCGTCCTCGAGAGACATCGCACCCTCCCAGACATCGTGCACGGACTACCACGGGACATTCCAACACGGACCCGACGCGAAACCGGCGACCGCCGTTCCCGACCCGTTGGTGGCCTCCCACAAACCCCTTTGACCTGCTGTTATCCGCCCGCCACGATGACCGGGTGACAGTCGAGAGCACCTTCCTGAAGGTCGACGCGGACCTCGCCGCCGGCCGGATACCCGTCGCACGCCAGCGCCTGCGCGGCCTGGCGTCCTCCTACCCGGCGGACCTCACGGTCCGGCGGCGGCTGGCCGAGGTCTACCGGCTGTACGGCGAGCCCGTCGAGGCCGGCCGCTGGGCCTACCTCGAAGCGGACCGGGACCCGGAGGAGACGGCGGCCTTCGAGGCCCGCTACCCCGATCCCCGCCTCCGGATGGGAGCGGTGCGCTGGTACGGCTCCGAACGGCTGGTGGAGACGGACTTCGCACGGGCCCGGCTGGCCGGGCTCCGGGAGGCGGCCTCGGCCCACGCCGGCCGCCCGGTCGGCTGGCACACCGTCAAGGAGCCAGCCGTCCCGGCCGAGCCCGAGGGGTCCTCCGGCGACGACTGCCTGTTCCTTACGGTGCTCGCCGTCCTCCTCCTCGCAGTCCTGGGCCTCGCGGTCCTCGGCGTCGTCACCCTCGTCCGCTGGCTGCTCTGACGGCGGCGTTCAGCGGACCGGCCGATGCCGGACGTGGTGCGGCCCGGCGGGGCCGAGTTCGACGAGGTTCTCGTCCATGCCATTGGCGATCCGCAGGAAGCCGTGGTCGAAGGCGAACTCCACCGCCACCGATCCTGTCGCTGGGCGGTCCCTGACGTTGGATCACGCCAGTTCGCCCGGCACCGTGGGGGACGGTGCCGGGCGAACCGGGAGGGGGGAGGGAGTGGTCAGCGGGCGCGGAAGGTGCGGAGGCGGAGGCTGTTGCCGACCACGAAGACCGAGGAGAAGGCCATGGCCCCGCCCGCGATCATCGGGTTGAGCAGTCCGGCGGCGGCGAGCGGGATGGCGGCGACGTTGTAGGCGAAGGCCCAGAAGAGGTTGCCCTTAATGGTGGCCAGGGTCCGGCGGGAGAGCCGGATGGCGTCGGCCGCCGAGCGCAGGTCGCCTCGGACCAGGGTCAGGTCACCCGCCTCGATGGCGGCGTCGGTGCCGGTGCCCATGGCCAGGCCGAGGTCGGCCTGGGCGAGGGCGGCGGCGTCGTTGACCCCGTCGCCGACCATGGCGACCGAGCGGCCCTCGGCCTGGAGGCGGCGGACGGTGTCCACCTTCTCCTGCGGCAGCACCTCGGCGATCACGTCCGCCGCGTCGATCCCGACCTCGGCGGCCACGGCCCGGGCCGCGGCGGCGTTGTCGCCGGTCAGCAGGATCGGGCGCAGGCCCAGCGCCCGAAGGCGGGTGATCGCCTCGGCGCTGGTGGGCTTGACGGCGTCGGCGACCACCAGGACGGCGCGGGCCCGGCCGTCCCAGCCGACCGCGACGGCGGTCCGGCCGTCGGCCTCGGCCGCGGTCTTCGCCTTCGTCAACTCCGGGGTCAGGTACTGCGACCAGGAGGTGAGCAGCTGCTCGCGCCCGGCGACCACCGCGTGGCCGTCCACCACTCCCCGGACGCCCAGGCCGGGGATGTTCTCGAAGCCGTCGACCGCGGGCAGCGGACCGAACTTCTGGGCAGCGGCGGCGGCGATCGCGGCGGCGATGGGGTGCTCGGAGGCGTGCTCCAGCGCTCCGGCCAGCCGCAGCGCGTCCTCCTCCGACACACCGTCAGCGGTGTGGACGGCGAGCAGGGTCATCTTTCCGGTGGTGACGGTGCCGGTCTTGTCGAGCACGATGGTGTCGACCTTGCGGGTGTTCTCCAGCACCTCCGGGCCCTTGATCAGGATCCCGAGTTGGGCACCTCGCCCGGTGCCGACCATCAACGCCGTGGGGGTGGCCAGGCCGAGGGCGCAGGGGCAGGCGATGATCAGCACGGCGACCGCGGCGGTGAAGGCGGCAGTCCAGCCCTCGCCGGTGGCGAGCCAGAAGACCAGAGTGGCCAGCGCCAGGGAGATGACCACGGGGACGAAGACCCCGGAGATCCGGTCGGCGAGACGTTGCGCGGCGGCCTTGCCGTTCTGCGCGTCCTCCACCAGCTTGGCCATCCGGGCGAGTTGGGTGTCGGCCCCGATCCGGGTGGCGCGGACGACCAGGCGGCCACCGGCGTTGACGGTGGCTCCGGTGACGGCGTCGCCGGCCCCGACCTCGACGGGTACGGACTCGCCGGTGAGCATCGAGGCGTCGACGGCGGAGGACCCCTGCTCGACCACCCCGTCGGTGGCGATCTTCTCACCGGGGCGCACCACGAACAGGTCCCCGACGGCGAGTTGGGCGGTCGGCACCCGTACCTCGGCGCCGTCCCGCAGCACGGTGACGTCCTTGGCCCCGAGCTGCAGCAGGGCCTTCAGCGCCGCACCGGCGGTCCGCTTCGACTTGGCCTCGAAGTACCGCCCGGCCAGGATGAAGGCGGTGACTCCGGCCGCCGCCTCCAGGTAGATGTTCGACGAACCGTCGGAGCGGGCGATGGTGAGTTCGAAGCCGTGCCGCATCCCCGGCATGCCCGCGTGCCCGAAGAACAGTGCCCACAGTGACCAGAGGAACGCCGCCCCGGTGCCGAGCGAGACCAGGGTGTCCATGGTCGCGGCGCCGTGCCGGGCGTTGGTCCAGGCGGCCCGGTGGAACGGCCAGGCGGCGTAGGTGACCACCGGCGCGGCCAGGGTGAGGGAGAGCCACTGCCAGTTGTCGAACTGCAGCGCCGGGATCATCGCCATCGCGATCACCGGCAGGCTGAGCACCACGGAGGTGACCAGCCGCTGCCGCAGCGGAGCCAGTACGTCCGGGTCCCCGGCGGCCCCGGCCTCCGGCTCGGCGTCCACCGGCCGGGGGACGGCGGCGGTGTAGCCGGTCGCCTCGACGGTGGCGATCAGGTCGGCGACCTCCACCGCGTCGGCGGCGAAGGACACCCTCGCCTTCTCGGTGGCGTAGTTGACGATGGCTTCGACGCCGTCCATCCGGTTGAGCTTCTTCTCGACCCGGGCCGCGCACGACGCACAGGTCATGCCGCCGATCTCGAGTTCCACCTCGTGGGAGGCGGGTGCCTGCGTGCTCATGTGTGCTCCTCGCTGGGTCGTGAAGGCTTCCCGGATCACCGCCCGTGGCGGTCACTCAGGGCCGAACTATCAGGCACGGCCGGTCAGTTCGTAACCGGCCTCGTCGACGGCGGCACGCACGGCCGCGTCCTCGGGCTCGCTCACCGAGACGACGGCGACCAGGCCGGCCGTGACGTCGACGTCGACGGAGGTGACGCCCGGCAGGGCGGAGACGGCGGCGCCGACCGACTTCTCGCAGTGGCCGCAGGTCATCCCGGCGACGGTGTAGACGGTCGTGGTGCCGGCGGTGGCGACGGCCGTGGTGGCGGCGGACTCGATGGTGAGGGTGGCCGAGCCGGTGGCGGTGGTGGAGCAGCAGGACATAGCGTTCTCCTCTTGACGGTCCGTCATATACCCACGGGGGGTATCTCCTCTGCACATATTTATACCCCTGGGGGGTACCTGGCGCAAGGGGTTCCCCGACGGACCGTCAGCAGGGTTCCGCGGCGGGCGGACAGGCGAGATGGACACGGCGGACCGATGCGAGGACCCCTCGCCCGGCCCTGATCGGCTCGGCGGACGGGGCGGCCCTCATGGTCATGGCCGGCGGACGGGGCAGGGCTGCGCTGGCCTCGCGGGGGTGGAGCTGCGTCTCGCGCGCATCCGCAACTCACCGGCGCCGTAACCCTGGTGGCTCAAGCTCCTCAGGGTCGGCCCGGCGGTTCCCGGCCCGTCACGCCGCTGACCTCGGCCGAGGAGTCAGGAGACCAGCTCGCGAACCAGCAGCACCACCATGAGGACCGCCAGCGCGACGACGACTCCGCAGCCGAGCTGGTAGGCGAACCTGGTCCAGAACTCCGCCCGTCGCCCCTTCGCGGTGTCGGTGCGCCACACCGGCGGGATGTCGACGCGGCCCTCGGCGATCTCCACCGCGGCCCGCCGCACGTCGGCGGGGTGGTAGTGGTAGAAGGTCGGCGCCGCCCCGTACGTCCCCCGGCTCTCGCCACCGAACTCCCGGAGGCGAACTCCGCTGCGGCGCGCCACACTTGGCAGCCAGTCCGGCCGGACCGGCCACAGCGCGGCGACCGCACGACTGCTCAGCCAGTCCTCCTCGGCTGGCTCCTGCGCTGGCTCCTCCGGGTCCAACTCGGCTTCGGGATCGGGTACTTCCGGATCGGGCGTCCGTGCCACGCTCTCCCCCTCGAAGCAGCCGGACTCCAGTACACACCCGCCGCCCCGCCCACCGAAGGGGTTCCGCGAACCGGACGGGCCGGAAACCGGGTGGCCGCCGGCGACGGGTGATCGATAGCGTCGGGGCAGGAAGACGGCTGGAGGTGGGCGGGCTGATGCGGCCGTTGCTGATGGTGGACGTGGACGGGCCGTTGAACCCCGAGGCGGCGAAGCCGCACCGGCGGCCCCCGGGGTACGGGACGCACCGGTTGATGACGCCGCGCTGGGAAGCGATGGAGCGTCGGCGGCTCACCGAGTACGGGCTCCCGCACAAGCGGCCCAAGCCCCTGCGGGTCTGGCTCAACGAGACCCACGGCCCGGCACTGGCCGCGCTGCCCTTTGACCTGGTCTGGGCGACCACCTGGGAGGAGGCGAACGCGTTCATCGCGCCGCTCCTCGGCCTCCCCGAACTCCCCTTCGTCGCCTGGTCCGAGCCCCGCCCCGAGCCCGGAGACGGGGTCTTCTGGAAGACCCCGGACATCGTGTCCTGGGCCGGCGGCCGTCCGTTCGCCTGGGTCGACGACCTGATCACCGAGGCGGACCGCGCCTGGGTCCAGACCCACCACCCGGGCCCGGCCCTGCTGCACCATATCGACCCGGCAACCGGTCTCACCCCGGACGACTTCGCACTCCTGGCGGAGTGGGCGGGCCGGCTGGAGCAGCGTTCCTGACAGGGAATCAGGCCGCCAGGCCGGGGGCGTACAGCTCGAGCTCCGAGGCACCCAGAAGCGGCCGGGGTCAGTGCTGGTCGATCACGCCGGTGGTGGTCGACGGTGGCCAGATGGCGTGGGTGAGGAACCCGGCGTGCTCACCGGTGGGGGCGAACCCGGCCTTGACGAGGACGCGGCCGGAGGCAGCGTTGTCCGGGCGGTGCTTGGCGTGGACCTCCGGTAGTCCGAGATGGCCGAAGGCGAGTGCCAAGACCCGGCGGACGCCTTCCGTGGCGTGCCCCCGGCCCCAGGCGTCGGCCCGAAGGATGTAGCTGATCGTGGCGACCGGCCGGTCCAGGTGGAGCTTGACGACTCCGAGGAGGTCACAGTCCACCGTGAGGCCGAGGGTGTAAAGCGTGCGCGGGTCCTGCTCCGCCGAGGCCAGCGCTCCGGCCACGAACTCTGCGGCCTCGCGGGAGTCCATCGCTGCCCGGCCCAGGTGCCTGACCGACTCGGGGCTGTAGATCCGGTGCACGGCGCCGGCGTCGCCGAGTGCCAGTTCCCGAAGGTCAGTCACCCGTCGGCCTTGGCGACGAGGCCGGCCAACTCTGCGGCTGTCGGCCGGTCTTCGGCGGCGCACAGCAGGACGTACCGCAGCCGGGCCTGGAGGGAGGGCCAGGGCATCGTGGTGGACATCGGCACGGCACGGTGGGCGATGGCCTTTCGGAGGTCTTCCACCGGCGCGCCCTTCCCCAGGCCGGCGGTCTCGTAGTCCAGGGGCCAGGCCCCGGTGACGCAGGTCCACAGGGTCGCGGCGAGGGCGTAGACGTCAGCGGTGGAGGTGGGGAAGACGGGTTGGGGCCCGTTCATGATCCGGGCGGCCAGCTCGGGGGCGGTGAGGTGGATCATCGTGCCGTCGAACCGCTGCCACGGTGTGGTGCCCATCCGGTGGGCCCATGCGAAGTCCAGCAGGCGGACGCCGTCGTCGGTGTGGATGCCGTGCTGGGGCTGGAGGTCCCCATGCACCCACCCGGCCTCGTGCAGGTCGGCCACGGCGCGGCACAAGGCCGCAGCCCCCGCCAGAGCTTCGTCGCGTCCACCTTCGTCCTTGCGCACTCGGCGGAACAGGTCCCAGGTGGAGGGCCCGGCCAGCCACGGGGTCACGAGCCACGCGCCGCCGTCGAAGTGTCCGGCGGTCACGGTGTAGTCGGGTAGCTGGTCCAGCACGGACGCTTCATGGGTGGTGACCTCGGTGGCTTCGCCCGTGCCGAGCTTGATGCTCACCACGCCGTGTCGGCCACTGGCCTTCCACACCGCCGAACCCCGACGGTCGCTGATCTCCGCCAGCTCCACGGGGCCGCAGATGGACTCCGCCGCGTTCAGCGCGGCTCTGGCCTCGGGAGGGAACTCGCCCATTCTCGTACTGCCTTCCACTCGCAGGGGATGTTCTCGAAGATGTTCCGGCCGTCGTCCACCGCCACGGACAGCGCCATGGCCAGGCTGGGCGTGGCCTCCAGGAACGCCGGGTCCAACGGCCGGACGCCCGCCCGCACCGGGAGGAACGAGAACGGCGGGGGCGGGATGCTCTGGCCGCGCCGACCGGTCTCGACCGCCCGCTGGGCGAACTTCCCGAACATGACCCCAACCGGGGCGTACAGGTTCTTCAACGCCCAGTGCGGCCATGTCATCAGCTCACGGTGGGACGCGCCTTCGCACTGCCCGCGCAGCACGATGTTCTCGCACGCGAGAACGCCGAAAGGGCGGTTCATCAGTGGGCGGACCCATTCCGCGGCCTGTACCCCGGCGTAGAACACCTCCGCTTCCACGGCGTAGCGGTGGCTGCCGGGCGCGATCTCGTAGACCGTCCAGCCGGTCATGTCCCGGAGGGTGGACGGCTTCAGGAACGGGCAGTGCTCGTGCAGTTCGGAGAGGTAGCCGTTCACGTCCACGCTGACGGGCTCTACCGTGCGGGGCTCGGTGAGGCGGAGCGCCCCGGCGGTGGGCCGGGACGCTCCGTCGAATGGTGCGGTGATCACCGGTTGGACTTCTCCGGAACCACGTCGTCGCCGTCGCCGCCACCCACGGGCCCGCAGTCCCACTCGGCGGTGACGGTGCCGGTCTCCCGGTACTGCGCGAGGACTTCGGTGTTCACGGTGCCGTCGGCGTTGGTGAACCACACCTCCGGCAGGGGGCCGTACGCCTCCTCGTACGCGGCCACCCAGCCGATCGGGCCGAAGCCCTGCATCTCGACGTGGGCCAGCTTGCGGCCGGCGTGCTTGAGCGCGAAGGCGTCGTGGGCGGCCGGGTCCGCGACGAGGGTGTGCCACGCCGAGTCGATCGCGGCGGAGAACATCTGCGGCGCGGTCTCGCCCGCGTCGATCTGCCGGGCGGCGATCGTGAAGAACTTGCCCAGCTCGTCCAGCTCGGTGCCGTGCTTGATGGTGGCGGTGCTCATGTGCCTCTCCCATCGGGTTGACTCTGTCCGGCCGGGTGCGGTCGGACAGTCGTGCGGTGGTACCCCCGCCAGTGGGACGTCCCACTGGCGGGGAGTTCATGGGCGCCCGAAGGCGCGGGGTGAAGGTCAGAAGCGGCCGGAGGTGACGAGTGCAGTCGCCGCCAGCGCCAGCAGGACCAGCGCAACCGTCTGAGCGATGGCGACCGCCAGCGGCGTCGGGAGCCCCCTCGCGGCCCGGTCGGCCGCCTCGCGGTACTCCTCCTGCCCGTCGTCCACGGCGGCCTACGCCGGGCGCTTGTCGAGCGCGGCTCGCATCGCGGCGCGGCGCTGGGGCCGACGGGCTCGGTCGATGCAGTCCTCGCAGATCGGGTGACAGGTGCCCTCGGTCTCGCCGGGGGCCTGGAGCGTGATGCCGGCGTAGACCAGGGCATCCCGGTTGCAGACCCAGCAGGTCCCCTCCCGGAAGTCGTCGGGACGGTCAACGACCGTTCGGTCAACCATGGTTCGAACCGGCATCGGCGGCGGGGTGCTCGCTCGGATGGGCAGCGGCGCGGTCACGCGGACGGGCAGTGGCGGGGTACTCATTCCGCGGACTCCAAGTCGGTCAGCAGAACCATCTCCGGGTAGGGGTCGGCGGAGCTGTCCCGGTTCACCCAGGCGTGGTTGGCGAGCGCGCTGGGGGTCTCGGCGACGACGCCCGTCCAGCCGTCGGTGCGGTGCCGGACCGGGTCTCCCTCAATCACACTGTTCACAGTTGCGCCTCTCCATCGGGTCGGGGGCGTGCGATGTGGTGGTGCTTGTCGTTGATCAGGCCGCGCGGCCGGTGCGGTGGCGGTCGACGCCCGCCACGACCACCGCGCCCTCGCCCGGGTGGGCCCTGATGTACTCGGCCGACAGCAGGAAGCCGAAGCGCCCGCAGATGTCGCACCCCCAGGTGGCGTCGGTGGGCGACAGGGAGTCGTACGACGTCTGGAGGAAGCAGGCCGGACAGAGCGGGGGCGGTTCCATCCGCGAGCGCGGGGCCATCACTTAGGTCACACGGCCGATCTGCGGCCCGCACAGTTCTGGCACGGACAGGTGGATCGCACCGCGTCGAGCTGTATCAGACTGCCTACCGACGGCGCACGCCCCTTGGGATTGGCGGCCACGTAGTCGGCCAGCGGACTCCAGTCAGCGGGAGGCTGGCTAAGTTCCTGCTTCGAGGGGCCGGTCACTACCTCGCGGTACACGCGCCTGGTCGTGGGTGTCGCCATCGATCTCTCCTCCTTCGCCGTGGCGGTGGCTAGCACCAGTGAACGGCCGAGGAGTTGTGCGGAACCAGAGCGAAAGGTGAGCATCAGTCAGGCATAATCAACGCACTGTCCGGCCTGACCTGGGCCTTCGATCTGCACGGGGGTGCTGTGGCTCGGAAGAGGACGCACTTCGCCCAACGCCGCAAGGCGTTGGGCTACAGTCAGGAGGCGTTCGCCAATGCACTCGGGGTGGCGGTCTCCACCGTCACCCGCTGGGAGGCCGGCACAACCGACCCCCAGGGCTACATCAACCCAAAGCTGGCAAGGCTCTTAAAGGTCACCCAGGAGGGGCTGGCGGACCTCCTCTCACCAGCGGTGCTGGTCCCTGATCGTTCGGCGGTCTACGCCGCTGCCCCCTCTCCTGGTGGTACTGACGACATGAAGCGCCGCGATGTTCTGGGCCTGCTCGCTGTAACTGGTGCGCTCATCGCGCTACCAGGCTCTGAAGTGCCCGAGTCTCGGCCCGGAGTGGCCGCGTCCCTGTTGGAGACGGGGTCTGAGTTGAACTCGCACCTCTGGAAGGTGTTCGGGCTCTCTGACTCCAAACAAGCTGTCTATCCGATGGTCAGGCACCAACTAGGTCTCTTGGCCAAGGGCCTCGGCGAAAGCCAAAGCGAGACCTCTCGCCAAAAGCTGTGTGCGCTCGTGGGGGACCTCTACCAGCTTGCCGGTGAGATCTTCTTCGATGCCAACCGGTACACCGACGCCGCGTACTGCTACACCCTGGCCGCCAGCGCAAGCCGGGAAGCTGGCGACTTCGACATGTGGGCTTGCGCATTGACCCGCCATGCGTTCGTGGAACTCTACGAGCAACGATTCTCAGCCGCAGCCCCGATACTGGAGACGGCTTCGCGGGTCGCCGAACGTGGCGACCCGCAGCTATCGACCCGATATTGGGTAGCAGCGGTCCACGCAGAGGTGCACGCGGGCCTCGGCGACCTTGACGCGACCAAACATGCACTCGACAGCGCGAGCGAGGTGCGCAACCTTTCTGGGAAGCTTCATAACGGGGGGTGGCTTCGCTTCGACGGCTCTCGCCTTGCTGAAGAACGCGGGACTTATCTCGCTCTTGGTCGGCCAGATTTGGCCGAGGAAGCCCTGATAGCCGCACTCTCGCAATCCCTCTCAATGCGCCGTCGAGGAGCGGTACTTGCTGAGCTGGCGGCCCTAGGTGCCGAGCGCCGCGACCTTGATCAAACGCTCCACTACACACGGGCGGCCTTGGAGCTGGCAGACCAGACCGGGTCGGGCTACATCGGCCGGAAACTGGAAGGCGTCCGCAACCGTCTCGCCCCCCTGATGGCCGACGGCCGGGCTTCAGTACTGCACCAACAAATCTCGGCGCTCGAAGGCGCTATCTGATGAAGGAGTTTTCCTTGTCGGCTGACGGACGAATCTTCCGCGAGGCGTGGATCGCTGGAGTGCTGAAGCACTTCCCCGGCGAGCCAAAGGCCGGCTACATCACCCCATGGGAAGACACCCCTCAGTGGGAGCGCGACTGCGCTGCGGCGGTGTCTGGCCAGATCCACGAGTTCATCAGCGTGAGCAGTGGGAACACGTCCAAGCTCACCCGCGAGCAAAAGGGACGGTTCGTCGCTACGTGCTGGATCGCCCAAATCTACAAGCACATCGAAGATCCGAAGCCCGGATACGTGGCTGACTGGAGCGACCTGCCGCCCTGGCAGCAGGAGACCGATGCGGACATCTTCGAGACGATCGAGCAGACCCACTCCTGAGTTCGGCGCTTCAGCGCCTCGATTGGCCCGCCACGGTCCCCACCACCGAGGCCCCGCCCATCCCCCGCGCCGGGGTTGGGCGGGGCCTCTGGCGTGCCGTCACGCTGGGGTAGTAAAGCGTACTGGCTATGTCGTTATGCCTTTTGAGAGCGACATTCTCACAAGAATATA